>NZ_JBVIVK010000008.1:0-321712 GCF_055595715.1 Streptomyces sp. NPDC040410 | reverse complement strand
CCTCGACGTGCCCGGCGCCGTGCTGGGCTGCGGCGGCCTCGTCGCGATCGTCTACGGCTTCAGCGAGGCCCAGCCACGCGGCTGGACGGACCCGCGGGTGCTGGCCCTGTTCGCGGCCGGGGTCGTCCTGCTCGTGGTGTTCGTGTGGTGGCAGTCCAGGGCGCCGATGCCGCTGCTGCCGCTCCACATCGTCAAGGACCGCAACCGGGCCGGCTGCTTCCTGGCCATGGGGCTCGCCGTCATCGGCGTGTTCGGCCTGTTCCTGTTCATGACCTACTACCTGCAGGTCATTCTCGAGTACTCGCCGCTGAAGACGGGCCTCGCGCTCCTTCCCCTCAGCGCGGCGATGATCATCGGCTCCACCCAGATCTCGGCCCGGCTGATGGGCCGTGTGCCGCCGCGCATGCTGATGGTCCCCGGCATAGTCCTGGCCGCCGGCGGCATGGCGATCCTCGCGCAGATGACCTTGGACAGCGCGTACGCGACGGAGATCCTGCCCGCGCTGCTCCTGATGGGCCTGGGCGTGGGCCTGACCTTCATGCCGGTGTTCGCCACCGCGACCGCGGGTGTCGCCCCGCAGGACTCCGGCGTCACCTCCGCCACCCTCAACACCTCGCAGCAGGTGGGAGGTTCCATCGGCACGGCCCTGCTCAACACGATCGCCACGACCAGCAGCACGGCCTACATCGCCGCCCATCTCCACGACCCCGGGCAGAGGGCACAGGTCACCCGGGAGGGCGTCGTCCAGGGCTACACGGTCGCCATGTGGTGGGCCGTCGGCATCATGCTGCTGGCCGGCCTGATCGCGGGCCTGATGGTGACGGCGAAGCCCCCGAGACCCGGCGCCCCGGCGGGCACGCCGGTGCCGGTGCCGGTGCCGGAGTCGGTGGCCTGAGAACGCGGGGAGGGGCCTCAGTGAAGCACGACCTCGTATCCCCTGTGCCCGCTACTCGCCGAAGAGCGATTCCTCCCCCTCGAACAACGTCCCCTGTTCGCCCTCCTTCGGCTTCCGTACCCGCCGGTTGCGTGCGCCCACGACCAGTGCCGTCACGAGGCCCGTCGCCGCGAACGCCGCCGGGACCATCCAGCCGCGGTCGACCGCGTGGCCGAGCGCGTGGTCCAGGGAGAGGCGGCCGGGTCCCGTGATCGCGAGGCCGGCCGCCGTCAGGCCCAGGGTCGCCGCGTACTCGTAGCCGCCCTCCATGTTGAAGAAGCCGTTCGGCGCGTGTACCGCGGCCGCGCCCGCCATCGCACCGGCCGCCGCCGCGCCCGCGGCCGGGGTCGCCAGCCCCAGTGCCAACAGCGTGCCGCCACCGGTCTCGGCCAGCCCCGACGCCGTCGCGCTCGCCTTTCCGGGCGCATACCCGACGGACTCCATGAACTGGCCGGTTCCCTCGATGCCGTGCCCGCCGAACCAGCCGAACAGTTTCTGCGTGCCGTGCGCCGCCAGTACTCCGCCGACGCCCAGCCGAAGCAGCAGCAGGCCCAGATCACGTCGTTCGTATCCACTCACGATGACTCCTGGATAAGACAGCAGGCTCAGACAGCCGGATAAGACAGCAGGATCAGACAGCAAGAACAAATCCCCTTCGCGTTTCCACCGTCGCACTCCTGACACCCGGCGGGCCCGCTCGGGCCGCCGTTCGGGTGGCGGGCCCCCGTGAGCGGTGTGAGTCTGGCTGGCATGACGATTCAGACCGCCAGACTCAGCGACCCGTCTGTCCGGGCCTTCGTGTCCGCCGTCAACGCCCACGACCGGGAGGGCTTCCTGGAGCTCCTCACGGACGACGCGACCATGTCGGACGACGGCTCGGACCGCGACCTCACCGACTGGATCGACCGGGAGATCTTCTCCTCCCACGGTCACCTGGAGGTCGACAACGAGTCCCAGGGCGGCCGCGCCATCCTCGCCCGGTACAGCAACGACACCTGGGGCGAGATGCGTACCAAGTGGCAGTTCGAGGTCGAGGGCGACGGCAAGATCTCCCGCTTCGAGACCGGCCAGGCCTGAAAGGCCCGTATCGTCGCTCGGATTGGGCGCTGCCGAGCAAGGGATGTGCAGGGCCTGAGAATGGGCGGCGCGGACTCGGAATTCGGTGAGACAGCTCGGCAGCCGCTCCACGGACCGGTGCGTACCTCGCGGTTCCACGCGAGGTCCACCCCCACCCGGTGCCGTGGAACGGCTGCCGCCTCCCCCATCGGTGTGGTCTGCGGAAGCTCTGTGCTGCAAGTGTGAAGCTCTGATGGAGGAGATGTAGAGCATAAGCCTGCTACCGGCTTATATGGTGCGGAATGCTCAATTCCGATTGTGCAGGTTGAGGACTTGACGGTCCCCCGGTCGCGCGCAGCCGCGTCCCACGAACGGCATCGTCGTCGCCATTACCGTCGCGAACTGCACGTTCGCCTCCGGCGGCAGCTCCGCCATGTGCCGCACCGTGCGCGCCACGTCGGCGACGTCCATCACGGGGTCGGGCACCATCTCGCCGTTGGCCTGCGGTACGCCGGTCCGCGCCGCATCACGCCGACCCTCGCCCGGGTGCCACGCTGTCCGCCGCTCTGCTGCCCGTCACTCCGCATGCCGTCCTTCGGGCCGCAGCGTGGCCAGGACGATCAGGCCGGCATCAGCTCCGACGGATAGCGGACGCCGACACGGTCACGGATCGCGTCGAGTGTCCGCATCACCGCGAGCGTGCCCTCCAGGGGGACCAGCGGCGATTCGGTCTCGCCGGCCCGCAGGGCGCGCATCACCTCCCGGGCCTCGTGCTTGAGGCTGTTGCGCGGCCCCTGCGCCGGGTCGGCGGCGAACTCCTCAGGGTCACGGCCGTCGCGGTGGAGCACGAAGCGGTCCGGGTGGAAGAAGCCGTACGGGATGTCGATGCGGCCCTTCGAGCCGGTGACGGAAGCGGTGGTGGCGGTGCCGCCGACGACCGAGCAGTGCACCGAGGCGAGCGCCCCGCTCTCCCAGGACAGCAGCGCGCCCGTCTGGAGGTCGACGCCCTCCTCGGAGAGCGTCGACCGCGCCATGACGTCCACCGGCTCGCCGAGCAGCAGCTGCGCGAACGACACCGGGTACACCCCGAGGTCCAGCAGCGCGCCGCCGCCCTGCGCGGGGTCACGCAGCCGGTGCGAGGGCGGGAAGGGGCCGGCCAGTCCGAAGTCGGCGTGCACGCTGCGCACTTCGCCGATCGCACCGTCGTCTACCAGCGCCTTGAGCCGCCGGACGAGCGGGTGGCAGTACATCCACATGGCCTCCATCAGGAAGCTGCCGCGCTCCTTCGCCAGCGCGACCAGCTCCTCGGCCTCGGGCGCGTTCAGAGTGAACGCCTTCTCGCACAGCACGTTCCGCCCGGACTCCAGGCACAGACCGGCGGCCGCCCGGTGCGCCGAGTGCGGGGTGGCGACATAGACGACATCGATGTCCTCGTCCTGTGCGAGCGCGTCCCAGCCGCCGTACGCCCGGGGTATCCCGAACCGCTCGGCGAACGCCTTCGCCGAGTCCTGTGAACGCGAGGCCACCGCCACGACCTCGGCGTCCGGGAGATCCACGAGATCCGCCGTGAACGTGGCCGCGATCCCCCCGGTCGCCAGGATCCCCCAGCGCACCCTCTGCTCCGTCATCCCGCCCCACCCTCGCTCACATGACCCTCGGCACCGTGTACGAGCTGAGAGCATAGGTGGCGGAGCACTCGGAGAGGGAGGGGCACATGCCCGAGCGTGGGGGGCCGACGGCGGACCTCGATCAGGCGGCCGTGGCGGGCACACGGCCGCCTGTCCGCGCCGTCCGCCGCACCGGCTTCCTCGTCATGCTCGTCCTGGGCGGTCTCACCGCCACGCCGCCGCTGGCGATGGACATGTACCTCCCCGCGCTCCCCGAGGTCACGAAGTCCCTGCACGCACCCGCCGCGACCGTTCAGCTCACCCTGACCGCGTGCCTGGCCGGCATGGCGCTGGGACAGCTCGTGGTCGGCCCGATGAGCGACAGGTGGGGCCGCAGGCGCCCGCTGCTCGCCGGTCTCGCCGTGTACGTCCTCGCCACCGCCCTGTGCGCCCTCGCACCCACCGTCGAGTTCCTGGCCGCATTCCGGCTGGCGCAGGGCCTCGCGGGCGCCGCGGGGATAGTGATCGCGCGGGCCGTCGTCCGCGACCTGTACGAGGGCGTCGCCATGGCCCGCTTCTTCTCCAGCCTCATGCTGATCTCCGGGACCGCCCCGGTCGTCGCACCGCTCATCGGCGGCCAGATCCTGCGCGTGACGGAGTGGCGGGGGGTGTTCGTGGTGCTGACCGGCGTGGGGGTGCTGCTCGCCGGTGCCGTCTGGGCGAAGCTCCCCGAGACACTCGAACCCGCCGAGCGCCATGCCGGCGGTGTCGGCGAGACCGTGCGCTCCATGCGCGGCCTGCTGGCCGACCTCCCCTTCACCGGCTACATGCTCGCGGGCGGCTTCGCCTTCGCCGCGCTGTTCGCCTACATCGCGGCCTCGCCGTTCGTGATCCAGGAGATCTACGGCGCCTCCCCGCAGACCTTCAGCCTGCTGTTCGGCCTCAACTCGGTCGGGCTGGTGGTCGTCGGCCAGATCAACGGCAAGGTGCTGGTCGGGCGGGTCAGCCTGGACCGGGTGCTGGCCGCGGGCCTCGCCGTGGTGGTCGTCGCCGCGACCTTCCTGCTGCTGATCTCGGCCGGCGTCTTCGGCGAGGTCGGCCTCGCCCCGGTCGCCGCGGCGCTCTTCGTGCTGATGTCCGCGATGGGCGTCACCCTGCCCAACGCGCAGACCCTCGCCCTCCTGCGTACCAGGCACTCGGCCGGCTCCGCGTCCGCCCTGCTCGGTACGTCCTCCTTCCTCATCGGCGCGATCGCCTCCCCGCTGGTCGGGGTCGCGGGGGAGCGCACCGCAGTCCCGATGGCCGTCGTCCAACTGGCCGCCGCACTGGTGGCACTGGCCTGTTTCGTGGGTATGTGCCGTCCCCGGAACGGGCGTGCGAGTGTGGAAGGGGCCGAAAGCTGAGCGCACCGAGACTGCGCAGGGACACACCGGAACGGGCCGGACTCGACCCTGCGGAACTCGACCACCTCGTCGCCGAGGTCCATGCCCTCACCAGAGGGGAACGGCCCTGGGCGGCGGGCGCCGTCGTGGTCGCCGGGCGCGGCCCGGTGATCGCCGTCGAGGAGGCCGCGGGCTGGGCCGTGCGCTATGCGTCCTACGACCCCGAGACGGACACGGGAGTGGAACTGCCGCCCGCCGCACGGGTCCCGGCCACCGTCGACACCCCCTTCGACCTGGCCTCCCTCACCAAGCTGTTCACCGCCGTCGCCGCCGTGCAGCAGATCGAGCGCGGCACGCTCGGCATCGACGCCCGGGTGGGCGCCTACCTGCCCGGGTTCCGCGCGGCCGCACAGCACGGCATCACCGTACGGGAGCTGCTCACCCACACCTCCGGGCTGCGGCCCGAACTCCCGCTGTACGACTGCCCGGACGACGCGGCACGGCTCGCGCTGCTGCGGGCGGAGGCACCGGTCGGCGTGTCCGGCACCTACACCTACTCGGACCTCAACCTGCTCCTGCTCCAGCACGTCCTGGAACGCATCACCGGCCGCACGCTCGACGTCCTCGTCCACGACGGGATCACCCGGCCGCTGGGGATGACCTCGACCCGTTTCGGACCGTGCCCCGGCGCGGCGGCGACCGAGGACCAGCGACGGCCGTGGGCCAAGGCGGACCGGGGGATGCTGCGGGGCGAGGTGCACGACGAGAACGCGTGGGCGCTGGGCGGAGTGGCGGGCCACGCGGGCCTGTTCTCCACGGGCCGCGACCTGGCGGTCTTCTGCCGCACACTGCTCGCGGGCGGCTCGTACGGTCCCGCCCGCATCCTCGGCGCCGACTTCGTCGAGCTCCTCCTCACCCCGCCGGGCCTCGGCTTCGCCCTCGACCAGCCGTGGTTCATGGGAGAGCTGGCGGGGCAGGGAGCCGCGGGCCACACGGGATTCACGGGGACCTCG
Organism: Streptomyces sp. NPDC040410; assembly: GCF_055595715.1. Lineage (NCBI taxonomy): Bacteria > Bacillati > Actinomycetota > Actinomycetes > Kitasatosporales > Streptomycetaceae > Streptomyces > Streptomyces sp. NPDC040410. The sequence goes on along the minus strand of NZ_JBVIVK010000008.1, from coordinate 315,720 downwards.
CTGGTACTGGACCCGGTGACGGACACGTTCGTGGTGCTGCTGGCGAACACGGTGCATCCCCGCAGACGGGCGCCGGACAGCCGGCCGAGGGCAGCGGCGGCGACACGGTTGGCGCGGGCTGTGTACGCCCGCCCGTCCGGCGGGTGAGGACGAGGCCGTTCAGGCCGGAGCGGGATCTGGGAGCGCAGCCGACGTCGGCCGCCTCTCGGCCGACGGAGCCGGGTGGTGGCTGGGCGGCCCCCGCCCCGGACAGGCCGGGGTCTGGGGGCGGAGCCCCCGGGGAGGCCCGCATCCGCACGGCGCGCACTTAGAATCGCCGAGTGAACGCCCCCGTACCCCCGGCCGAGACCCTGCGTACCGCCCTGGCCGGCCTTCTCGACGGGCTCCCGCCCAAGCAGGCAGCCTCCGCCGTGGACCGGCTGATCGCCAACTACCGGGGGGCCACCCCCACCGACGCCCCCATCCTGCGCGACCGCGCCGACGTGGCCGCCTACGCCGCGTACCGGATGCCCGCGACCTTCGAGGCGGTGCGGTCGGCCCTGGAGTCGTTCGCCCGGGCCGTGCCCGAGTGGGTGCCCGGCAGCCATGTCGACGTCGGTGGCGGCACCGGTGCCGCCACCTGGGCCGTCAGCGCCACCTGGGACGGCACACGGCCGGTGACCGTGCTCGACTGGGCCGAGCCCGCGCTCGCCCTCGGCCGGGAGATCGCCGCCGCCCGCCCGGCCCTGCGGGACGTCCGCTGGCAGCGCTCCCGCATCGGGGCGGAGCTCACCCTCGACAGCACCGACCTCGTCACCGTCTCCTACGTCCTCAACGAGCTGACCGCCCCCGACCGCGCCCGTCTCGTCGACCTCGCCGCGGCCGCCGCGCAGGCCGTCGTGATCGTCGAGGCCGGTACTCCGGCCGGCTACGCCCGTGTCATCGAGGCCCGCGACCGCCTGGTCGCCGCCGGCTTCCACGTCGCCGCACCCTGCCCGCACAGCGCCGCCTGCCCCATCGTTCCCGGCACGGACTGGTGCCACTTCTCGGCCAGGGTCAGCCGCTCCTCCCTGCACCGCCAGGTCAAGGGCGGCTCCCTCGCCTACGAGGACGAGAAGTTCAGCTACGTCGCCGCCACCCGCCTCCCGGTCGCTCCGGCCCCCTCCCGCGTGGTCCGGCGCCCCCAGATCCGCAAGGGCCAGGTGCTCCTCGACCTGTGTGAGGCCGACGAGCGGCTGAGCCGCACGACGGTCACCAAACGCCACGGCGACCTGTACAAGGCGGCCCGGGACGCGGACTGGGGCGACGCCTGGCCGCCGTACGCCTCCGAGACGTAGGAGGCCCCGCCCCCGGGCCTGGCCCCTTTCCCGCCAGCGCCCGCGCCCGTGACGAGACGCCCCGTCTCACCTCCTTGATACCGTCGGCCCATGGTCAAGCAGCCCGCCCCCGACAAGCAGACCCCGGACCCGGCCCGCCGCAGCGAGAAGTCACGCCGCGCGATCTACGACGCCGCCCTCGCCCTGGTCGCCGAGGCCGGCTACCCGAAGACCACGATCGAGGGCATCGCCGCTCGCGCCGGCGTCGGCAAGCAGACGATCTACCGATGGTGGTCGTCGAAGGCGGACGTCCTCCTGGAGGCCTTCCTCGACCTCGGTGAACGGGCGTCCCGGAAGGCCGGCCAGGAGCCGTACGCCATCCCGGACACCGGCGACCTCGCCGCCGACCTCAAGGCCGTGCTTCGGGCCACCGTCGACGAGCTGAAGAACCCCGGCTTCGAGGCCCCGTCCCGTGCCCTGGCCGCCGAGGGCGTCGTCGACGAACAGCTCGGCCGGGAGTTCGTGGCCAAGCTCCTCGAACCCTCGCTCCAGCTGTACGCCGACCGGCTGCGCTCCGCGCAGCGAGCCGGTGACGTACGCCCCGGGACGGACCCGCGTATCGCCCTCGAACTCTTCGTCTCGCCGCTGGCCCAGCGCTGGCTCCAGCGCACCGCCCCGATCTCCTACGAGTACACCGACACCCTCGTCGACTACGCGTTGCACGGCCTCGCACCCCGCTGAGCGTCTCGTCCTGCTGTCCCGGATGCCGGCACCGGCCCCCCCGCGGCGCAAGAAGGTGGGACCATAGGGCATGCTGTTCCGCACGACAGCGAGGCGAGGGGATAGATGAGCGCGGAGTTCGGCGGTCGCACCGGCCGGCAGGGCAAACTCTCCCAGTGGCTGCGAGGACGCCGTCCGAAGGAAGCCGCCGCCGACGACGGCGGCCGTGAGACCCTGCTGCTCGCCGCCGCCGGAGCGGGACTGCCGCTCGCGCCCGCCGCGTACCCTGCCCCCGGCTACCGCTGTTCCTGCGACCGCGTCGGCTGTCCGACCCCGGCCCGGCACCCGGTGTCGTTCGCCTGGCAGACCCAGTCCACGACCGACAGGGCGCAGATCGAGCGCTGGGCCCGGCACCAGCCGCAGGCCAACTTCATCACCGCGACCGGCATGGTGCACGACGTCCTCGACGTGCCTCTCGAAGCCGGCCGCGAGGCGCTGGAGCGGCTGCTCGCCTCCGGCATCGACGTCGGCCCGGCCGCCGAGAGCGACGACGGCCGCATGCTGTTCTTCACCCTCACCCGCGGAACGCCCGAGGACGAGGACGAGTGGTGGCCGTGCGAGCTGGACTGCCACCCCGAGACGATGGACGAGCATCCCGGGCTGCGCTGGCACTGCCGCGGGTCCTACGTCCTCGTACCGCCCGCCCGGCTGCCCGGCGACGACCAGAGTGTGCACTGGGTCCGCGGCCTCGAACACCCCTTGCCCGACCCGCTGACCATGCTGGAAGTCCTCACCGACGCATGCGCCCGCCACGTCGGCGCGCAGCCCGACCACGCGAGCACGGCCTGGCCGCTGCGCCGCTGACAACTGCGGACGACAGGTCCTGGTGCCGCTGAAGCGCCACTAGGACCCCTGCGCCGAGGTCATCCCCTCGATACGGCCCAGGATCGACACCTGGCCGCCGCCCGCGCCCTGCTTCGGGTCCAGGGCCACCTCGTTGGAGACGAACTCCGTCGTCAGTGACTGCTTGATCTCGCCGGTCGTCAGGGCCTGCACGTTCTCGTTCGGGGTGGGGATCGAGGTGCCCGCCGCGGCGGTCTGCTTCTGGTAGCGGCGGGTGGTGAAGAACACGAGCGCGCCGCCGTCCGTGGTGCGCAGCGCCAGCGGGGCGTAGTCACCGCCGGTCAGCGGCTCGTCGATGTACTGCGTGACGAGGCCCGGCTTTCTGCCCTCCTTCGCGCGCTGCTTGCGCCACAGGCTGGTGTGTGTGCCGTTGGCGAAGGTCTTGCCTCCGCTCTTGAGGTACGCCGCGTAGTCCTTGCTCAAGTCCGCGGGCGCCACGGCGAGTCCGGTGGAGTCCGCGGGCACCGCCTCGGCCCAGCCGTCCGCGTCCTTCTTGAACTCCGGTACGTCGTCCGCGGCCACCAGCGTCAGGAACGCCACCTGCCACGGATCGTCCAGGCCGCTGCGGGTGAACACAAGGAGCCAGCGCAGCTCGCCCCCCTTGTTGCCGTGCGCGTCGGCGACGAACCAGCGCGGCCAGCCCGCCTTCTTGGGGATGGTGAACTTCGCGTCCGACAGCTTCAGCGGCGAATGCGAGGGATTGCCGTCCGGGTTGGTGACCTGACCGGCCTTCAGCCGTGCCGCGTCGATGTCACCGAGGGCACCGGTGACATGGGCGGCGTCGAGCGAGCTGTCGAACGCCTCGTCGGCCTTGTTGTACGCGGTGGTGAACTGCGTCAGCGCCTTCGCGGCCTCGGCTCTCGTGGTGGCGGGGAGCACTTCCTTCTCGCCGTGGACCACCACGCACCCGCTCGCCGTCAACGACAAAGCGGTCAGCGAGGCCGCTATCAGTGCGCTCCGGTCAAGCCTGCGGAGCCTTCGAGGGCCGCGATCCCTGGTCATCAGGTTCTTTCACCTTCCCCTTCCCGGAGGCGAACCCTACCGGGGCGAGGAAGAGGGCGAGCGTCGGGATCAAGTACAGCAGCCACACCGTGACCTGGAGGACCGTCGGGTCGGGCTGGAAGTTGAAGACGCCCTTCAGGAGGGTGCCGTACCAGCTGTCCGGCGGGACGGTGCCGGTGATGTCGAAGGCCAGGCTGTTCAGGCCCGGGATCCAGTCGGCCTCCTGGAGGTCGTGGACGCCGTACGCCAGGACGCCCGCGGCCACGACGACCAGCATGCCGCCGGTCCAGGTGAAGAACTTGGCGAGGTTGATCCGCAGGGCGCCGCGGTAGAACAGCCAGCCCAGGAACACCGCGGTCGCGATGCCCAGGGCCACGCCGATCAGCGGGCGGGGCGTGCCGTCACTGGCGGCGTGCACCGACGCCCACACGAACAGGGCCGTCTCCAGGCCCTCCCGGCCCACCGCGAGGAACGCCGTGGCGACCAGCGCGCCCGTGCCCATCTGCAGGGCCGCGTCCAGCTTGTCGTGCAGCTCCGACTTCAGGTGCCGGGCGGTGCGCCGCATCCAGAACACCATCCAGGTCACCAGACCGACCGCGAGGATCGACAAGGTGCCGCCGAGCGCCTCCTGCGCCTCGAACGTCAGCTCCTGCGAGCCGAATTCGAGCGCGCAGCCGAAGCCGAGCGCGATACCGACGGCGACGCCGATGCCGATCCAGATGGGCTTCAGGGCGTCCCGGCGGCCCGTCTTGACCAGGTAGGCGATCAGGATGCAGACGACGAGGCTGGCCTCCAGGCCCTCGCGCAGACCGATCAGGTAGTTGGAGAACACGGGCTCACGCCTCCTCGGAGAACAGCGCCCGGCCCCACCAGTCGTCCTTGTCGCGGACGCCGGGCGGGATCGCGAAGACCGCCGAACTCACGTGCTGGATGTACTCGTTGAGGGCGTCGAGGCGCGAGAGGTTGCGCTGCACCGGGATGAAGCCCTTGCGGACGTCCCGCTGGTAGGCCAGGAAGAACAGGCCCGCCTCCAGACGGCCGAGGCCGTCCGTGCCGTCGGTGAACGAGTAGCCGCGGCGCAGCAGCGTCGCCCCGTCGTTGGAGTCGGGGTGCGCGAGCCGGACGTGCGCGTCGGGCTTCATCGCCTTGAGGAACGGCTTGTCGCGCTCCTTGGCCTTGCCGACCGGAGCGCCCTCGCCCTTGTCGCGGCCGAAGATGTCCTCCTGCTCCTGCAGGGAGGTGCGGTCCCAGGTCTCGATGTGCATACGGATGCGGCGGGCGACCAGGTACGAACCGCCGGTCATCCAGGCCGACTTCGCGTCGACGTCCTTGCCGTCGACCCACACGAACTTCTTCAGCCGGCCGGTCTCCGTGCCCGCGATGTTGCGGGTGCCGTCCTTGAAACCCATGAGATTGCGCGGGGTCTGCGCCTCCGGCGTCGTCGACGACGTCTTGCCGAAGCCGAGCTGCGACCAGCGGATGACGACCTTGCCGAAGCCGATCCGGGCGAGGTTGCGGATCGCGTGCACGGCGACCTGCGGGTCGTCCGCGCAGGCCTGGATGCACAGGTCGCCGTTGCTGCGGGCCTTGTCGAGGGCGTCGCCGGGGAACTTCGGCAGATCGACCAGGGCCTCGGGCCGCCGGTCCGCGAGACCGAACTTCTCGAACAACGACGGACCGAACCCGATCGTCAGCGTCAGCCGCGACGGCTTGAGGCCCAGCGCCTCACCGGTGTCGTCCGGCGGCGCCTCGGCCAGACCGCCGTACGCGCCCTCGCCGACCGTCTGCCCGCCGGTCATCCGGCGTGCGGCCGCCGTCCAGTCCTTCAGCATCTGGACGAACTCGGCGCGGTCGTCGGTCTGCACGTCGAACGCGGCGAAGTGCAGCCGGTCCTGTACGGGGGTCGCTATGCCCGCCTGATGGGCGCCGTGGAAGGTGATCGCGGCGCCCGTCTCGGCCGCGGTCGGCTGCACGTCGTCGCCCGTACGGGCCATCGCCGCCGCGCCGCCGGCCGCGGCGGCGCCGAGCGCGAGCCCGGCACCGCCCCAGCCGATCAGCGAACGCCGGGACGGCGCGGCCGGGGTGGCTTCCGAAGGGGTCGTGCCGGTCGTGCCGGTCGTGTCGGTCATGTCAGTCCCTTACTTCACGACGGCGGCGGCGAGCTTGGACAGCGGCTCCGCGAGCGCGTTCACCGCGTCCGACAGCTCCTTGCGGTCGTCCTCGCCGACCTTGTCGTACGAGGTGAAGTCATAGGAGTTCTTGTCCGTGCGGTACTTGTCGAGCAGCGTGTTCAGCGCGGCGAACTGCTTGTCGAGCTCGGTGACCAGCGCCGCGTCGTTCTCCTGGGCGACCGGCTTGAGCAGGTCGTACGACTTCTGCGCGCCCTCGATGTTCGCCTTGAAGTCGACCAGGTCGGTGTGCGAGTAGCGCTCCTCCTCACCGGTGACCTTGCCGGTGGCGACCTCGTCGAGCAGCTCCTTGGCGCCGTTGGCCATGGAGGTCGGGGTGATCTCGGCCTTGCCGACCCGCTTCTGCCAGTCCTCGAGGTCGGTCGTCAGCTGGTCGGCGAGCTGCTTCTCGCGGTCGGTGATCTTCTTGTCCTGCCAGAGGGCCTTCTCCAGGCGGTGCCAGCCGGTCCAGTCCGTGGCCGGGTCCTGGCCCTCCTCCAGGCCGTCCTCGCGGACGTCGACCTTCGGGTCGATGTCACCGAAGGACTCGGCGACCGGCTCGGTGCGCTCCCAGCCGATGCGGGAGGGCGCGTAGGCCGCCTTCGCCGCCTCCAGGTCGCCGGCCTTGACCGCCTTCACGAAGGTCCCGACCTTGGGCAGCGTCTCGTCGGCCTGCGCCTGTGCGTACTCGCGGTAGGCGGCCACGGCCTCGTCCAGGCGCGGGTCGCGCTTGGCGACCTTGCCGCCGGTGGCCGTGACGGTCTGGCGGATGCCCTTGCCCTTCATGCCGGGCTTGCAGGCGATCGTGTAGTCGCCGGCCTTCACCTCGGCGGTCACCGTCTGCTTGGTGCCGGGGCCGATGTTCTCGCGCTCGGTGACGATCCGGTCGTCCGGGAAGAGCACGTAGACCTCGGTGACCTTGGAGCCCTTGTTGGCGATGGCCAGCTCGATGTGCCCGGCAGGGAACTCCTTCTGGGACACCTCGCACTTGGAGTCCGTGGCCGTCACCTGGATGGCGCCGTGGCCCTTGGCGTCACTTTTCTCGGTGCACCCCGTGACGGCGGTCAGAGCCGCCGCTGTGGCAACGGCGGTGACGACGGACAGTCTGGCGGCTCGCATTCGGGCTCCCGAGGATGGCTGAAAAATCGCGTGACGGGACTCACAAGGATTGGTGAGGCTCGCCTAACTTAACCGAGCCTTACCTGCGTGATACCCCCGCATGCCGTGATTCACCTCTCATAGGCGCTGCAAGGGCACGGCCAGATCACGGTGACCTAAAACGGACCCCAAGGAATAGTCATGGGAATCCCAAAGGCGCCCACTTCGGGGCCAACGGCCCGGGGCCCGCGACATGACCGGCGCACAGGATCGCGACCGGTGCGCGCGGGCGCCGCGAGAGCCGGAGCGTGCAGCACCACGACCACGATGTCCCCGGCGCGCGCCCTGTCCCGCGGGGACGCCCACCGTTCACCGTCTCCTCCCCGGCGCTCCGAGCTGTTTGAATGCCCGTGTGACTGATTACGACGTGCTCCGGGTCTTCTGCGGACCCGGCGGTGGATTCGGCAACGAGCTCGGGGTCGTCCGCGAGGGCTCGGTGATGCCGGACCCGGAGGAGCGGCAGGCGTTCGCGGCCAAGCTCGGGTTCAGCGAGACGGTGTTCGTCGACGACCCCGAGCGCGGGGTCATCGACATCTACACGCCCACCGGCCGCCTGCGCTTCGCCGGCCACCCCTGCGTCGGCACGGCCTGGCTGCTCGACGTTCCCGAACTGGTCACGCCGGCCGGAGTGGTGGGCGTCCGGCTGGACGGCGAGTTCAGCTGGATCGAGGCGCGGGCGGAGTGGGCCCCGCCGCGCACGCTCCGCCGGCACGCCACGGCCGCCGAGGTCGACGATCTGGCCGTGCCGCCGCCGGGGGAGTGGATCTACGCCTGGGCCTGGGAGGACGAGGCGGCCGGCCGCATCCGCGCCCGCGCCTTCCCGGGCCGGGGCGACGGCATCGAGGAGGACGAGGCGACGGGCGCGGCCGCGCTGCTGCTCACGGAGCAGCTGGGACGGGCGCTGAACATCACGCAGGGCGCGGGCTCGCAGATCCTCACGGCACCGCAGCCGGGGGGTTGGGTGGAGGTCGGAGGGCGGGTCTTCCTGGAGCGGTAGTGGCGGTAGTGGCGGCAGTCGGGGGTGACGGTCACGCGGACAGGGGGAACTCCTCACCCAACGCCCGGAACACCCTCGTGTTCAAGGCGAACGCCAACCTGCACTCGGTCACGATCCGCTGCTTCTCCAGGTCGTCCGCGCGGACGGCGTCCAGCCGCTCCCGGTAGCCGCGCTTGAACGCGGCCGGGTTGGGGATCTCCTCGAACACGTAGAAGCGGACGCCGTCGCCCTTCCTGGCGAAGCCCCATGTCCTCTCGGCCCTGTCGCGGATGATCTGGCCACCCGAGAGGTCGCCGAGGTAGCGCGTGTAGTGGTGGGCGACGTATCCGGCCGGCCAGACGTGGGCGCACTCGGCCACGCGCGCCGCGTACTCCGCGGCGGCCGGCAGCGCGGTGAGCGTCGACCGCCACCGCGGCCCCCGCAGATGCGCCAGGTCCCGCCCCAGTGCGGCCAGCCGGAACAGTTCGGGCCGGATGAAGGGCCCGGCCACCGGGTCCGACGCGAGCTCCTCCGCCCCGGATTCCAGCGCCTCGTACACGAACCACAGCTGCTCGGTGTAGCGCGCGTACGCGTCGACGCCGAGTCGGCCGCCGAGCAGGCCGCTCATGAACGTCGAGGTCTCCGCCTCGACGTGCTGCGCGTGGGACGCGGTGCGGATGAGGGTCGAGAAGGAATCCATGAGGCTCTATTTCCTTAGGTAAGACTTACCTAGGCCAAGCTCTTTGCCGACGTCCTGTCGGTAAATGCGTACCCGGATTCGGCGACAAACCCACACGAAAAGGCCCGCCCTCCGAAGAGAGCGGGCCACGGGCGGGCACGGCGCTACGGCAGGGTCAGGATCTCCGCCCCCGTCTCCGTCACCACCAGCGTGTGCTCGAACTGGGCCGTCCGCTTGCGGTCCTTGGTCACGACCGTCCAGCCGTCGTCCCACATGTCGTACTCGTGCGTCCCGAGCGTCAGCATCGGCTCGATCGTGAACGTCATCCCGGGCTGGATGACGGTCGTCGCGTGCGGGCTGTCGTAGTGCGGGATGATCAGCCCGGAGTGGAACGACGAGTTGATCCCGTGGCCCGTGAAGTCCCGGACCACCCCGTAGCCGAACCGCTTGGCGTACGACTCGATGACGCGACCGATGATGTTGATCTGGCGGCCCGGCCTGACCGCCTTGATCGCCCGGTTCAGGGACTCCCGGGTGCGCTCCACGAGCAGCCGGCTCTCCTCGTCCACGTCTCCGACCGGATACGTCGCGTTGTTGTCGCCGTGCACCCCGCCGATGTACGCCGTCACGTCGAGGTTGATGATGTCGCCGTCGCGCAGGACCGTGGAGTCCGGGATGCCGTGGCAGATGACCTCGTTCAGCGAGGTGCACAGGGACTTGGGGAAACCGCGGTAGCCCAGCGTCGAGGGGTAGGCGCCGTGGTCGCACATGTACTCGTGCGCCACCTTGTCCAGTTCGTCGGTGGTGACACCCGGCGCGATCAGCTTCGCGGCCTCGGCCATCGCCTGCGCGGCGATCCGGCCGGCGAGGCGCATCGCCTCGATCGTCTCGGGCGTCTGCACCTCCGGACCGGTGTACGGCTTCGGCGCGGGCCTGCCGACGTACTCGGGGCGGCGGATGTTTCCGGGGACGGGACGGGTGGGAGACAGCTCCCCTGGGACGAGCAGCGACTGGCCAGACATGCCAGCGAGTCTAACCAGCGGCAATGGGGGAACATGTCGGTGGCGAGAGGAGCCGGTCATGCCCCTGTTCAAGAGGCGCGTCATGGGAAAGCCGGGCGAGTGGTTCTACTGCCTGGAGCACAAGAAGGTCGAGGAGGGACCGGACTGCCCGGGCAAGGACCGCTTCGGCCCGTACGCCACCCGGGAGGAGGCCGAGCACGCCATGGAGATCGCCCGCGAGCGCAACCTCCAGTGGGAGAACGACCCCAAGTGGCACGACGCCCCGGCGGGCGGCAGGGACGAGGACTGAGGGCCTGAACCAAGGCGCCCTCGGCCTTTTGACCCTCGGAACCCAGGACCCTCAGGCCCGCGCCGGTGCGGCTGCTGCCCCAGCTGGTCACGCAGCCGCACCGCGTGCTCGAAGGGCCGTGCCCGACGGGGGAAGCCGGGGTGGGACAACCGCATTTCGCAGGGCGTGCCACCCCACTCACCGACTTTCGGCCGACCGGGACGGGTGGGTGGGTACGAAGTCACCAGGGGGCGGGCGGCGGTGCCGTCAAAGCCTCCGCCAGCCTCGACAGACGGTCCCGGAATCGCCGCCGGACCCTCTCGGAGCCGCCGTTCTCCCCGGCCGCCGCGCTCACCAGGTGCTGCACGCTGTCCAGGTCCAGTTCGGAGCCATCGGCCACGGTCAGCGACTCGTGCGCCATGGCGGCCAGTTCGCGTCCGCCGGATCCCAGGGCCAGCACCGTGGCCCCGGCCCGCCGGGCGTCGTGCACCCGCTCAAGCAGCGGAGCGTCCGGCCCCTTCGGCTCCGGGGGCCCGTCCGGCCGCTCCGGCGACACGAACAGCAGCGTCTCGCCCCGGCGGGCCGCCGCGAGCCGTCCCAGGCCGACCGCCAGATGCGCCGGATCCGAGGCGCGCGCGCCGTGCCGTACCAGCGTCGGCGCCAGCTCGGGCGTCCCTGACCATGCGGCCTCGTCCACCAGGTGGGCCGCCAGGTGCCACGGCTCGTACGAGGGCGTGCCCACGAGCAGCAGTCCGCCGCCGTGCGACACCACGGACGCCCGCAGCACCCCCGCGAACCGTCGAGTGGCCCCCAGCCACTCGGTCCCGGCGAGCACGTCGCGCAGCAGCGCGACCCGTACGGCATCCATACGTCGGCATCCTGCCGCAACCGGCCGCGTGGGACCCGCGGTTCGCCGTGAATTCCCCCGACCCGGGCAACCGGCGCCGACTGCCGCGTCCGGTGACGGCTCACCTCGACGGGGGTCGCAGGGGGGAACGTAGAGTCGGCCCATGACCTCTACCGACAGTGCACAGCAGCCCTCCGGGGCCCCGGCGAAGGCCCCCGCCAGGGATCCCTGGGACCTTCCCGACGTCTCCGGGCTCGTCGTCGGCGTTCTCGGCGGCACCGGGCCGCAGGGCAAGGGCCTCGCCTACCGGCTCGCCAGGGCCGGACAGAAGGTGATCGTCGGCTCGCGCGTCGCCGACCGCGCCCGGGCCGCCGCCGACGAAATCGGTCACGGTGTCGAGGGCGCGGACAACGCCGAGACCGCGCGCCGCAGCGACATCGTGATCGTCGCCGTGCCCTGGGACGGCCACGGCAAGACCCTTCAGGCCCTGAGCGAGGAGCTGACGGGCAAGCTCGTCGTCGACTGCGTCAACCCGCTCGGCTTCGACAAGAAGGGCGCCTACGCGCTGAAGCCGGAGGAGGGCAGCGCCGCCGAGCAGGCCGCCGCGCTGCTGCCCGGCTCGCGGGTGACGGCCGCCTTCCACCACCTGTCGGCCGTGCTGCTGCAGGACCCGGATATCGACGAGATCGACACCGATGTGATGGTCCTCGGCGAGGAGCGTGCGGATGCCGAGATCGTGCAGGCGCTGGCCGGCCGCATCCCCGGCATGCGGGGAGTCTTCGCCGGGCGGCTGCGCAACGCCCACCAGGTGGAGTCGCTGGTCGCCAACCTGATCTCGGTGAACCGCCGCTACAAGGCGCACGCCGGGCTCCGCGTCACGGACGTGTGAGCGCATGGGGGACACTGGTCGGCACGAGCTGTTCCGGCAGTGCCAGCAGTGTCCCCCGCAAGGAGCCGACCCGATGCCTCGCCTCGCCCTCTACGCCCTCGCCGTCTGCGTCCTCGCCGTGGCCGCGGCCGTCGTCTCGTTCGTCCAGGGCAGCTGGCTGGGCATCGTGTGGATTCTGCTGGCGGGACTGTCGTCCAACATGTGCTGGTACTACGTCAAGCGCGCCAAGGCCGGTCGCCGGGGCCCGTCCGTCACGGGCTGACCTGGCAGAACTCGTTAGTCTCCTGCCACACCCGGTAGAGGTTCTGGCCGCAGTACGTGTCGAACTCGTTGATCCCCAGGGCGCTCAGCACCGAGTCGATCACGTCGAAGAACGCGGTGTTCACCGCCGGGAGCCACAGCAGCGCGAACACGAACAGCAGGCCGAACGGCGCGAACGGCTCCACCTGGCGCCTGATGTTGTACGACAGCCACGGCTCGATGACCCCGTAGCCGTCGAGGCCCGGCACCGGCAGGAAGTTCAGCAGCGCGGCCGTCACCTGGAGCAGCGCCAGGAACGCCAGCGCGAACCGGAAGTCCCGCGGTACCCCGTCCAGCGCGTCCAGCCAGAACGGGGCCGTGCACACCGCCGCGAACAGGACGTTCGTCAGCGGCCCCGCCGCCGAGATCAGGCTGTGCCGCCACCGCCCCCGGATCCGCCCGCGCTCGATGAAGACGGCACCGCCGGGAAGACCGATCCCGCCCATGATCACGAAGATCACCGGCAGGACGATGCTCAGCAGGGCGTGCGTGTACTTCAGCGGGTTCAGCGTGAGATAGCCCTTCGCGCCGACCGAGATGTCGCCGCTGTGCAGGGCGGTGCGCGCGTGCGCGTACTCGTGCAGGCAGAGCGAGACGATCCAGGCCGCCGTCACGAACAGGAACACGGCGACGCCGGGCTGCTCGGCGAACCTGGTCCAGGTGGCCCAGCCGGTCACCGCCGTGACGGCCAGGATCCCGACGAAGACCGGGCTGATCCGCCGGTCGCTGTGACGGCTGGTGGCGGTGGTCATGGGACTCCCTTGACTCTCGGGCACGCGCTGGGACTGCCCGACCGTACCGGGCGTACGGGGAAAACGTCTCGCGGTCGGGCGCGGGTTCCGTGGAAGGTGGGAGGCTTCGGACCCGGCGCGGTCGGCGCCGCACCGCAGAACCCCGTGTGCCGGCCCGTTCGCTCCGGAGCCGTCCCGACACCGGCGCGCCCCTACGGCTCACTCGCGTGACCGGCCCCGGCGCCAGCAGAGACAATGGACCCCGTGCGCTATCGCATCCTCGGCACCACCCAGGCACTCCGTCCCGACGGCACACCCGTCCCGGTCGGCGGGGCGCGGCTGCGCGCCCTGCTGACCGTGCTCGCCCTGCGGCCGGGCCGGACCGTGCCCGCGGGCCTCCTGGTCGACGAGGTGTGGCACGGCGAGCCGCCCGCCGACGCGACGGGCGCACTGCAGGCGCTGGTCGGCCGGCTGCGCCGGGCCCTCGGCGCGGACGCGGTCGCCTCGGCCGACGGCGGCTACCGGCTCGCGGCCGCGCCCGACGACATCGACCTGCACCGTTTCGAGCGGCTGGCCGGCGAGGGCACGCGGGCGCTGGCCGACGGCGACCCCGCCAAGGCGGCCGTCGTCCTCGACGACGCCCTCGCCTTGTGGCGCGGCCCGGTCCTCGCCGACCTGCCCGACCGCACCACCGAGACGGCCCGCTGGGAGACCCGGCGCCTGGACGCCCTGCGCGCCCGCCACACCGCCGCCCTCGCCCTCGGCCACGCCGAGGCCTCCCTGCCCGAGCTGACCGCCCTGTGCGACGCCCACCCCCTGGACGAGTCCCTCCAGACCCTCCGCCTGCGTGCCCTGCGCGACGCGGGCCGCACGGCGCAGGCTCTGGCCGCCTACGAGGACGTACGACGACTGCTGGCGGACCGGCTGGGATCGGATCCGGGCCCGGAACTGCGCGCGCTGCACGGGGAGTTGCTGAGACCGGTCGGCCTGGCCGATCATGCGCGCACGGGCTTCGCGGGCGCCGCGCCGGCTGGTGCCCGGCTGCCCGGGGGTTCGACTCGCGCGGGTGCTGGTCCGTGGGGCGCCGGCGTCAGTGCCGGCGTCGGGGGAGCCGCCCCCGCGGGTGCCGCCCACGCGCGGAGTGCCGCCGAGCCGGCGGGCGGGGCAGCCGAACCGGCGCCTTCGGACGGCCCATGGGGCTCGGGGTCCCCGGCAGCCGCGGCCGACGGCCACGCGGCGGCCTCCGGGCGGGCGGCGGCTCCCGGTTACGCGGCGGCCTCCGGGCAGGCGGCGGCTCCCGGTTACCCGCCGGCCTCCGAGTACGTGCCCGCCTCCGGCGGCGCTGCCCCCACCACGCCCCCGCCCCCCGGCAACCTCCGCGCCCGTCTCACCTCCTTCGTGGGCAGGGAGACCGATATCGAGGCCATCCGGGGGGACATCGCGGCGTCCCGGCTCGTCACGTTGCTCGGGCCCGGCGGGGCAGGGAAGACGCGGCTGTCGCAGGAGGCCGCCGAGGCCGTGCGGTACGCGGCGCGGGACGGGGTGTGGCTGGCCGAGCTCGCGCCCGTCGACGATCCGGACGCCGTACCGGAGGCCGTGCTCACCGCCGTCGGTGCCCGCGAGACCGTGCTGTACGGCGCCGGAGCCGAGGCGATGCGCGCCGGGGAACGGCACGACGACCCCGTGGAACGCCTCGCCGAGCACTGCGGCCGGCGCCGCATGCTGATCGTCCTGGACAACTGCGAGCACGTCGTCGACGCCGCCGCCCGCCTCGTCGAGGAACTGCTGGAGCGCTGCCCCGAGCTGACCGTCCTGGCCACCAGCCGCGAACCCCTGGGCGTACCAGGGGAGTTGCTGCGCCCCGTGGAACCGCTGCCCGAGCCGGTCGCGCTGCGGCTGCTCGCCGACCGGGGAGCCGCGGCCAGGCCCGGTTTCCGGATCGACGCCGACGGAGAAACCGCGGAGGCGGCGGCGGAGATCTGCCGGCGGCTCGACGGACTGCCCCTCGCCATCGAGCTCGCGGCCGCCCGCCTGCGCGTGCTGACGCCGCGCCAGATCGCCGACCGGCTCGACGACCGCTTCCGCCTGCTCACCTCCGGCAGCCGTACCGTCCTGCCCCGTCAGCAGACGCTGCGTGCCGTCGTCGACTGGTCCTGGGACCTGCTCGACGAGGACGAACGCGACGTGCTGGGACGGCTGTCGGTGTTCGCGGGCGGCTGCGACCTGGCCGCCGCCGAGGCGGTGTGCGGACCCGTCGCGCTGGAGGCGCTCGGCTCGCTCGTCGACAAGTCCCTGGTCGTCGCGGCCCCTTCGGGCGACGGCGCGATGCGCTACCGGCTCCTGGAGACCGTCGCGGAGTACGCCGGTGAGCGGCTCGACGAGGCCGGGCAGCGCGCGGCCGCCGAGCGCGCGCACCTGACGTACTACCGCGAACTCGCCCGCACCACCGACCCGTTGCTGCGCGGCCGCGGCCAGCTCGCCGCCATCGAACGGATCGAGCGCGAGTACGAGAACCTGCGTACCGCCCTGCGCCGTGCCGTCGCCGCCCGCGACGAACAGGAGGGGCTGTGCCTGATCCTGTCGCTGGGCTGGTACTGGCGGATGCGCGACCTGCGCATCGAGGCCCGCAACTTCTCCAGCGAGGTGCAGGCCCTCGGCCCCGACCCGTTCGCCCTGCCCGTACGTCCTGCCGCCCCGCTCTGGGAACGCTGCACGGACGTGCCGCTCCCGTGGACCGGCGAGGTCCTCGAAGAGGCCCGGCGCGGGCTCCACCTCGTCCATCTCGCCGGCATGGACACCGAGCTGGACGCCTGGCAGACCCCCGAGGCGCAGGAGAAGCTGCGCGTCATAGCCCAGACCTACGAGCCCGGCCTCCCGCAGACCTGCCGCAGCCCCGGCAGCCTCTGGTTCTACGCCGTCATGCTCACCGCCGACATGGACCGGGTGCGCGCCATAGTCGACGCATGCGTCACCACCTGCCGCGAGGTACCCGGCTACGAGTGGGAACTCGCCACCGCCCTGCAACTGCGTGCCAACCTGCTCGCCAACCGCAGCGACTGGGCCGGCGACGCCACCCGCGACGCGGACGAGTCCCTGGAGATCTACCGGCGCCTCGGGGACCTGTGGGGCACCGCCGAGGCGCTCTCCGCCCGCGCCGAGTCCCATGAGCGCAAGGGCGAGTACCGGGCCGCCGCCGCCGACTACGAGGCCGCGATCGAACACGCGGAGCGCCTCGGTGCCCGCGCCCAGACGGCCGTTCTCGCCGCCCGCCTGGGCAACGCGCTCCTGGAGGCGGGCGACACCGAGCGCGGCGAACGCCTGCTGCGCGAAGTGATCGCTCTGAAGGAGGGCCGGGGTAACGAGGCCATGCCATCCGCCCGGATCTTCCTCGCGTGCCGGCTCGGCATGACCGACCGGGTCGCGGAGGCGCGCGAGCACATCCGGCTGCTGCGCGAGGAGTGCGCGATCGCCAACTTCGTCATCTTCGACGCCTTCATCCTGGGCGCGGAGGCCTGGCTGGACGTGGCCGAAGGGCACCACGACGAAGCCGTGGTCAGGACCCGGCGGGCGCTGGAGCTGGCCGGCGACCCGCTGTCCGAGGTCATCGCGCCCCATATGCGCTCGGCGTACCTGATCGTCGCCGCGGTGGCCCTCGCCCGCGTCGACGGCGGCAGCCGCGCCCGGGACGGCGCCCGCTGCATCGGCGCCGGTGACGCGGCGCTGCCGTCCTCGCACGTCGCCTCGTCCCTGGAGCGCGAGGTACACGCCCGGGCCGTGGCGGCGGCACGTGCCGTCCTCGGTGACGAGGAGTACGAGGCCGCGTACGCGGAGGGCGGCGGCCTCTCCCCGCAGGAGGCCGCCGCTCTGGTCTGACGTGGACCGGCACCGGGGTGTGCCGGCCGGTCAGGCCTTCGTACGGAACTTGTGGATCGCGAACGGCGCCATCACGACCGTGATCGCCACCGACCAGCCGATGGTCACCCACAGGTCGTGCGCGACCGGGCCGCCGACCATCAGCCCGCGGGCCGCGTCGGCGAGCGAGGACAGCGGGTTGTAGTCGGTGAAGTTCTGCAGCCAGCCCGGCATCGAGGCGGTCGGCGCGAAGATCGACGAGCCGAACTGCAGCGGCATCAGCACCAGGAAGCCCATGGCCTGCACGGACTGCGCGTTCTTCATGACGACGCCGAGTGTGAGGAACACCCACATCAGGGCCGAGCCGAACACCGCGGACAGGCCGACGGAGGCGATCAGCCCGGGCCAGTCGGTGATGTCGAAGCCGACGAGGACGCCGACCACCATGAGGACCGCGGTCGCGAACAGCATCCGCATCAGTTCCACCGCGATCTTGGCGAAGAGCACGGAGCCGCGCCCGATCGGCAGGGACCGGAAACGGTCCATGACACCGGTGTTGAAGTCCTGGTTGAAGCCGGTGCCGACGCCCTGGGCCATGTTCATGCCCATCATGGCCATCAGACCGGGCACGACGTACTGCACGTACGCCTCCTGCCCGCCGCCCAGCGACTGCCCGATGGAGCCGCCGAAGACGTACACGAACAGCAGCGTGAAGATGACCGGGAACAGGACGGCGTCGAACATCGACTCCGGGTCCTGCCGGATCCACAGGAGGTTGCGGCGGACGAGCGCGCCCGTGTGGCGCAGATGACCGCGCAACGGGATACGGGCGTCCGCTTTGAGACCGGCTGTGGCGACGGTGCTCGAAGGGGCGGCGCGGAGCGCCTCGTTCAGGGTGGCGGTGGCAGACGGGCGGGAGCTCATACGGCGACCTCCTCGCGGTCGTGGGCGGGCGGGGCGTCCTGCGGGGCGGTGGCGCGGTGGCCGGTCAGGGACAGGAACACCTCGTCCAGGCTGGGCAGTTCGGTGGTGATGGAGGAGAGCGTGATGCCGCGGGCGGTGACCGCGCCGACGACGGCGGTCAGCTGTTCGTCGCTGAGGACCGGGACGAACACCGCCCCGCGCTCGGTGTCGACGGTCGTGGTGGCGAGCCCGGTGATGCCGAGGTCGTCGAGGGCGGCGGCGAGCGGGCGCAGCTGCAGCGGGTCGGCCGGGCGGACGCGCAGGGTGCGGCCGCCGACCTTCGCCTTCAGCTCCTCGATGCCGCCGCTCGCGATGACCTTGCCGCGGTCGACGACGGTCAGCTCGGAGGCGAGCTGCTCGGCCTCTTCCATGTACTGGGTGGTGAGCAGGACGGTCACGCCGTCCCCGACCATGCGCTTGACCTCGTCCCACACCTCGTTGCGGGTACGCGGGTCGAGCCCGGTGGTCGGCTCGTCCAGGTAGAGGACGGCCGGCCGCCCGATCATGGACGCGGCCAGGTCGAGCCGCCGCCGCATACCGCCCGAGTACGTCGCCGCCGGCCGCTTGGCCGCCTCGGTGAGCGAGAACCGCTCGAGCAGCTCGTCGGCGCGGGCGCGGGCCTCCTTGCGGGGCAGGTCGAGCAGCCGTCCGATCAGGTACAGGTTCTCCCAGCCGGGGAGCTTCTCGTCGACGGAGGCGTACTGCCCGGTGAGCCCGATCACCCGGCGCAGCTGCCGGGGCTGCCGTACGACGTCGTAGCCGGCGACGGTGGCCTGTCCGGCGTCGGGGGAGAGAAGGGTGGAGAGGATGCGTACGAGGGTGGTCTTCCCGGCCCCGTTCGGCCCGAGGACCCCCATCACGGTGCCCTCACGCACGTCCAGGTCGACGCCGTCCAGCGCCTTGGTCTCGCCGTAGTGCTTGACCAGCCCCCGTACGGTGACGGCCGCTCCGCGGCGGCCGCTGGGGTTGTTGTCGATTCGCGTCATGTGGACGACGGTGTCAGCGCCGGCCGACAAACCACCGACAGTCCGCCGACAGCCGTGGACGTACGACCGACAGCGCCGAATCCGGTTCGGGCGCAGAAAAGGGGCAGCCCGCCGACGGGGGAAGATCGGCGGGCTGCCGTTGTGCCGCTGTGGCTCTAGTGGACGGAGTGCTCCTCGAGCGGGAACGCTCCGCCGACCACGTCCTCCGCGAACTCCTTCACCGCGTTGCCCATGACCTCACGCAGGTTCGCGTACTGCTTCACGAACTTCGGCAGGCGCCCCGAGGTCAGACCGAGCATGTCGGTCCACACGAGCACCTGCGCGTCCGTCTGGGCCCCCGCCCCGATCCCGACCGTCGGAATGTGCAGCACGCGCGTCACCTCGGCGGCCAGCTCCGCCGGCACGAGCTCCAGCACCACCGCGAACGCGCCCGCGTCCTGCACCGCCTTCGCGTCCCGCAGCAGCTGCTGCGCGGCCTCCTCGCCACGCCCCTGCACGCGGTATCCCATCGCGTTCACGGACTGCGGGGTGAGACCGATGTGCGCCATCACCGGGATGCCGGACTCGACCAGGAGCTCGATCTGCCGGTGGGAGCGCTCGCCGCCCTCCAGCTTGACCGCGCCGACCCCCGCCTCCTTCACCAGGCGGGTCGCCGAGCGCAGCGCCTGCACAGGGCCCTCCTGGTACGACCCGAAGGGCAGGTCGCCGACGATGAGGGCCCGGCTGGTGCCCCGTACGACCGCGGCGGACAGCATGGTCATCTCGTCGAGGGTGACGGGCACGGTCGTCTCGTACCCGAGGTGGCAGTTGCCCGCCGAGTCCCCGACCAGGAGCACCGGAATGCCGGCCTCGTCGAAGACGGACGCGGTCATCGAGTCGTACGCGGTGAGCATGGGCCACTTCTCGCCGCGCTCCTTGGCGGCGGTGATGTCGCGAACGGTGATGCGGCGTGTGCCCTTGCCCCCGTACAGCGCCTTGCTGCCGTCGGAGGGCTTCGTCGGGGCAGCCGAAAGCTGCGTCATTGCAACGGCTCCTTCAGTCATCTCGAGGCGCCCTGACGGCGTCCCCGGATCACCTCCATGGTGGCACCTCGTGCCAGGGAGGGCCAGGGGACCCCGGTGTGACGGATCCCCGCCGCCCACGGCCTCCCGGCCCTGTCCGACCCGTCCGCCGCGTAAGGCCTGGGTAAAGGATTTACGATACGGCACGGTCTCGTATCGTAATGCGGTTAAGCTCGACGGTATGAGTACTCCTGCTCTCCCGTCCTCGCGGATACCGGAAGCGGTGCACCGGCGCCGCTGGGCGATCCTCGGCGTCCTGATGCTGAGCCTGCTGATCGTGGTGCTCGACAACTCGATCCTCAACGTCGCCATCAAGACGATCTCGACCCCCGCCCCGACCGGCCTGGGAGCCACCCAGAGCGAGCTTGAATGGGCGATCAACTCCTACACCCTCGTCTTCGCCGGACTGCTGTTCACCGCCGGACTCCTCGGCGACCGGCTGGGCCGCAAGAGGGTCCTGCTCGGCGGTCTCGCCGTGTTCGGCATCGGCTCGGCCCTCGCCGCCTTCTCCGGCTCGGCCACGGAGCTCATCTCCTTCCGTGCGCTGATGGGCCTAGGCGCGGCCTTCGTCATGCCGGCCACCCTCGCCGTCCTCATGAACGTCTTCGAGCGCGAGGAACAGCCGAAGGCCATCGGTGTCTGGGCCGGCGGCGTCGGCCTCGCCATCGCCATAGGCCCGATCACCGGAGGTCTGCTCCTCGACCACTTCTGGTGGGGCTCGGTCTTCCTCGTCAACGTGCCGATCGTGCTGCTCGCGTTCGCTCTGATGCTGTGGCTGGTGCCCGACTCCCGCGACCCGAGGCCCGGGCGCATCGACCCGGTCGGTGTCGTCCTGTCCGTCGTCGGCCTCGTCCTGCTCGTCTACGGCATCATCAAGGGCGGCCAGCTCGCGGACTTCACCCACCCGCAGGTCCTGTCGACCATCGGCGCCGGCCTCGCCGTACTCGTCGGCTTCGTCGTCTTCGAGAAGCGCAGCGACCACCCGTCCATCGACATCACGTACTTCGAGAACAGGGTCTTCTCGGCCGCCATCGGTGTGGTCGCGCTGGTCTTCTTCTCGCTGATGGGCGTGACCTTCTTCTCGGTCTTCTACACCCAGAGCGTGCGCGGCTACTCCGCGCTGCAGACCGGTCTGCTGATGCTCCCGCTGGCGGTCGCGCAGACCGTTTTCGCGCCGCGCGTCCGGCTGCTCGTCGACCGCTTCGGCCACCGGGCCACGACCACCGCGGGCATGCTGCTCATCGCCGGGACGCTGGCCGCCTTCACCCTGCTGGAGGCGGACACGCCCATCTGGATTCTCGAGGTCGACTTCTTCCTCATGGGTGCCGGAATGGCACACGTCATGACGCCGACCAGCGTCGTCGTCATGCAGGCCGTGCCGCGCGAGAAGGCCGGCTCCGCCTCCGCGCTCAGCAACACCTTCCGCCAGGTCGGCGGCGCCCTCGGCATCGCCGTCCTCGGCTCGGTCCTGTCGACGGCGTACCGGGGCGGCATCGAGGACAAGCTCGGCGTGCTCCCGGCGGGCCTGCGCCACACCGCGGGCGAGTCCATCGAGGCGACGCTCGGGGTCGCCGCCGGGCTGGGGCCGCGGGGCGAGGCGCTCGTCGGGCCGGCCAACGACGCGTTTCTGCACGCCATGCACGTCACGGCGGCGTGGGGAGCGGGGGTCGCGGCCATCGGCGTGGTGGTGGTCGCACGGTACATGCCGGGGAAACCGCCGGTACGTCAGGAGGGCGAGGAGGAATCGGAGTTGGTGACGGCGGCAGAGTAGAGAGCGCCCGGTGTCCGGCTCCGCCGGGCACCAGGGAGAATCGTCACAGCCCACGGAAGGACGGAGCAACGTGAGCCTCGCCGAACGCCGGCCCTCCCGATCCGGCCCGACCAAGGGGCGCCCCCGCAGCGAGGCCGTGGAACGCGCCATACTCGAGGGCGTGATGAAGCTCCTGGAGGACGGCATTCCGCTCGCCGAACTCTCCATCGAGCGTATCGCCCGCACCGCGGGTGTCGGCAAGGCCGCCATCTACCGCCGGTGGAGCGGCAAGGAGGAACTCTTCGTCGACGTCGTGCGCTCCGTGGAGCCCGCCGACCCGGAACTCCCCGGCACTTCGATGCGTGCCGACCTGGTCGTCCTCATCGAAACGCAGCGGCAGCGGGGCATGCTCAGTCGCCAGTCGGCGATCCTGCACAACGTCTACGCCCAGATGAAGAGCAGCCCGAAGATCTGGGCCGCGTACCACAACACCGTGATCGCCCCCCGGCACCGGCTCGGCGTCGAAGTCCTGCGCCGGGGACAGGCGAACGGCGAACTCCGCGACGACGTCGACATCGAACTGCTCTACGACCTCTTCGTGGGCCCCATACTCGTCCGCTCCGTCCTGCGTCCGGACGGCGAGCTCCCGGACGGTCTCTCCGAACGGATCGTGGACACGCTGCTCGAAGGACTACGGCCCGTCAGTTAGCGCCCCGAGCAGCGTTAATGTGCGCGTTTCGTCACAGCGCGCGCTCCGGCCGCCCGGAAACGGAACTCACAGCGGCGACTTGAACGTCCTCGTGCCCGTACGGCCGCCAGGGGCGGCGAGAACGGAACCGATCATCCCCTAGGGTCGTAGGCGCAGGGGGCGAACGGTGTGCACGGCAGGCAGTGAGGCGACGGTATGGCGCAGCAGGCGTACATGACGGAGACGGCAGACGGCGGCTCGGGGCCCGAGCGTCCGGGAGCCCGGCTTCGGCGCCTGATGAACCGAATGGTGAACCGGATGTTCGGCGGCTGGCGTGGTGACCCGCGGATCTGGCGCCGGGGCATCCTCGTCGCCGCGCTCGCGGTGGTCCTCGCCCTGGTGATGCTGCTGCACGCGCGGATCCCGAACCGGATCGGCAACCTCGGCAGCCTCACGGAGACCTTCCTGCCCTGGCTGGGCGTCCTCGTGCCGGTGCTGCTCGCGCTCGCGTTCGTACGGAAGTCCACGACCGCGCTGATCGCGGTGCTGCTGCCGGCGATCGTGTGGCTGAACCTCTTCGGCGGCCTGCTCACCGACAAGGCCGCCACCGGCGGCGACGTCACGGTGGCCACGCACAACGTCAACGCCGACAACGCGGACCCGTCCGGCACCGCCCGGGACGTGGCCGCCTCCGGCGCGGACGTACTGGCCCTGGAGGAGCTCACGACGTCGGCGGTGCCGGTGTACGAGAAGGCGCTGGCGTCGACGTACAAGTACCACTCGGTGCAGGGCACGGTCGGGCTGTGGAGCAAGTACCCCATGACCGGAGTCGAGGCCGTCGACATCAAGCTGGGCTGGACGCGCGCGATGCGCGCCACGGTGACGACCCCGGCCGGGCCGGTCGCGGTGTACGTCGCCCACCTCCCCTCGGTGCGGGTGAAGCTGGAGGCCGGGTTCACGGCCCGGCAGCGCGACAAGAGCGCTGACGCGCTGGGCGAGGCGATCGCCGACGAGACGATCACCAAGGTCGTGCTGCTCGGCGACCTGAACGGCACGATGAACGACCGCTCGCTCAACGCCGTCACCGCCCAGATGCGCTCCACGCAGGGCGCGGCGGGCAGCGGGTTCGGGTTCAGCTGGCCCGCGTCCTTCCCGATGGCGCGGATCGACCAGATCATGGTGAAGGGGATCGAGCCGGTGAGCTCGTGGTCGCTGCCGGAGACCGGGAGCGACCACCTTCCGGTCGCAGCGCGTGTGAGGGTCGACACGGCGTCGTAACCCGCAGGAACGGGGGGCCGGAGAGACTTTGTTCCGCACATGAACATAAGATGTGCGGCACACCGCTCGTCGCTTCTCCGCTCCCCGAAAGGCAATGGCCCCTTCATGCCTCTGGCCCTGCTCGCCCTCGCCGTTGGCGCTTTCGGCATCGGCACCACCGAGTTCGTGATGATGGGCCTGCTGCCCGACGTCGCCGACGACCTGCACATCTCGATCCCCCTCGCCGGTCATCTGGTCTCGGCCTACGCCCTGGGCGTGGTGATCGGCGCCCCGCTGCTGGCCGCCGTCACCGCGCGCATGTCCCGCCGCAAGGTCCTGATCGGCCTGATGGGCCTGTTCGTGGCGGGCAACGCCCTGTCGGCCTTCGCCCCCGACCACCACTGGCTGCTGGCCGCCCGCTTCCTGAGCGGTCTGCCGCACGGCGCGTTCTTCGGTGTCGGTGCCGTGGTCGCCACGAGCATGGTGGCGCCCGAGCGCAAGGCCCGCTCCGTCTCCCTGATGTTCCTCGGTCTGACCGTCGCCAACATCGTGGGCGTACCCGTCGCCACGCTCATGGGTCAGCACCTGGGCTGGCGCACGACGTTCCTGGGTGTCAGCGCGATCGGGGTCGCCGCGATCGCGTCGCTCGGCCTGCTGATCCCGCACGGCCACGCGCACGCGCCGTCCGGCGGGCTGCGCCGCGAGCTGTCGGCCCTCCGCTCGCTGCCCGTCTGGCTGGCGCTGGGTACGACCGTCGCGGGATTCGGGGCGCTGTTCGCCGCGTACAGCTACATCACGCCGATGCTCACCGACTCCGCCGGATACGCCGACGCCAGCGTGACGCTGCTGCTGGCGCTGTTCGGTGTCGGCGCCACCGTGGGCAACCTGCTCGGCGGACGCCTGGCCGACCACGCGATGCGGGGCACGCTGTTCGGCGGTCTGGTCTCGCTGGTGGTGGTGCTGGGGCTGTTCCCCGTGCTGATGGCGGCGCGGTGGAGTGCGGCGCCGGCGGTCCTGCTGCTCGGCATGGCGGCGTTCGTCACCGGGTCGCCGCTGCAGCTGATGGTCATGGAGAAGGCGGCCGGGGGGCCGTCCCTGGCGTCCTCGGCGAACCAGGCCGCGTTCAACCTGGCGAACGCCGGGGGTGCGTGGATCGGGGGGCTCGCGCTCGCGGCGGGCTTCGGGGCGACATCGCCGGCGGTGGCGGGGGCGGGACTCGCTGTGCTCGGGCTGGGAGTGGCCGGAGTGGCGGCGCTGGTGGACCGGCGGCGCGCTGTTTCGCGGGCCGCCGGGCGCGATCGGGTTGTCGCCGCGGCGTGTGCGCCGCAGCCGTCGGAGGCGTGCCACTCCTGACGGCCGTGGGGGCGGGCGGGGTTGTTCCCGCCCCCGCCGCCCCTGCCCGTGCCGTCCCTGGGGGCTGCCGCCCCCCAGACCCCCGCTTCGGCATGGAAAGGGCCTCGTCCGCAAGCGCCGGACGGGCTGAGAAGGGGGCCGGGGGCGGAGCCCCCAGCCTTGGGTCAGACCGACTCGCGCCAACCGTTCGTGATCGGCAGCCGCCGGTCCTTGCCGAACCCCTTCGCCGAGATCTTCGTGCCCGGCGGGTACTGGCGGCGCTTGTACTCCGCCGTGTCCACCATCCGCAGCGTCTTCGCGACCAGCGCCCCGTCGAAGCCCGCCGCCACGATCTCGTCCGCGCCCTTGTCGTGGTCCACGTACAGGTCGAGGATCGCGTCGAGGACCGGATAGTCCGGCAGCGAGTCCGTGTCGACCTGACCGGGCCGCAGCTCCGCGCTCGGCGGCTTCGTGATCGAGTTCTCGGGGATCGGAGGCGTCTGGCCCCGCTCCGCCGCCGCCCGGTTGCGCCACTCGGCGAGCCGGAAGACCGACGTCTTGTACACGTCCTTGATGGGGCCGTACGCGCCGACCGAGTCGCCGTACAGCGTCGAGTAGCCCACTGCCAGCTCCGACTTGTTGCCGGGGGCCAGGACGATGTGCCCTTCCTGGTTCGAGATCGCCATCAGGAGGGTGCCGCGCAGCCGCGACTGGAGGTTCTCCTCCGCCAGGCCCGTCAGCCCCAGCGAGCCCATGTACGCGTCGAACATCGGCTCGATCGGCACCGTGCGGAAGTTCAGGCCGGTCCTGCGCGCCAGCTCGGCCGCGTCGCCCTTCGAGTGCTCGGACGAGTACTTCGACGGCATGGACACGCCGTAGACGTTCTGCGCGCCCACCGCGTCGCACGCGATCGCCGCGACGAGTGCCGAATCGATTCCGCCGGACAGGCCGATCAGGACCGACGCGAAGCCGTTCTTCGCGACGTACGCCCTCAGGCCCACGACCAGCGCCGAGTAGACCTCCTCGTCGTCGTCGAGCCGCTCGGCGTAGCCACCCGTCAGCTCCGGCTCGTACGCCGGCACCGGGTCCTCGGACAGCACCAGGCGGTCGATGCGCAGTCCGTCGTCCACCACACCCGTCGGCGCGTTCGGTGACGCCGCCGGCAGGTCCAGGTCCAGGACCACACAGCCCTCCGAGAACTGCGGCGCCCGCGCGATCACCTCGCCGTCCCGGTCGACCACGATCGAGTCGCCGTCGAAGACCAGCTCGTCCTGTCCGCCGATCATGGCGAGGTATGCGGTGGTGCAGCCCGCCTCCTGGGCCCGCTTGCGGACCAGCTCCAGTCGGGTGTCGTCCTTGTTGCGCTCGTACGGCGAGGCGTTGATCGAGAGCAGCAGGCCGGCCTCGGCCGAGCGCGCGGCAGGCACCCGGCCGCCGTCCTGCCAGAGGTCCTCGCAGATCGCGAGCGCCACGTCGACGCCGTGCACGCGGACGACCGGCATCGTGTCGCCGGGCACGAAGTAGCGGAACTCGTCGAAGACGCCGTAGTTCGGCAGGTGGTGCTTGGCGAACGTCAGGACCACCTCGCCGCGGTGCAGCACCGCCGCCGCGTTGCGCGGGGCGCCGGCCGGCTGGCCGTACTTCGGCTGGGCGGACTCGGACCGGTCGAGGTAGCCGACGATCACCGGCAGCTCTCCGAAGCCCTCGTCGGCCAGGCGGGCGGCGAGGCCGCGCAGGGCCGCGCGGGACGCCTCCACGAAGGACGACCTGAGGGCCAGGTCCTCGACGGGATACCCGGTCAGCACCATCTCCGGGAACGCCGCCAGATGCGCTCCCTGCTCGGCGGAGTGCCGGGTCCAGCGGACGATCGTCTCGGCGTTCTGGGCGAGGTCGCCGACGCGCGAGTCGATCTGGTTCAGGGCGAGGCGTAGTTGAGGCACGCGCCCCAGTGTAATCGTCAGAGCGACGCGATGGGGTGGCGCGAAGTGTGGGCCACTTCACGCCACCCCGTTCCGCACGGCTCGATCCGGTCGGCTGGATCAGATCGGAGGACGCCTAGGACCGGGCCTTCGCGCCCCGCTCCTTGAGCATGTCCGCCATCAGGTCGATCTCCGACTGCTGCGCGTCGACCATGCCCTGCGCGAGCCGCTTCTCCACCCCGACCGTGCACTTGGCGACACAGCCCTCGGCCATGTGGATGCCGCCCTTGTGATGGTCCGTCATGAGCTGGAGGTAGAAGATCTCGGCCTGCTTGCCGCTGAGCGAATCCAGCTTCTTCATCTCCGTGTTGGTCGCCATGCCCGGCATCAGCGCGCCGTCCTTGCCGGAGGCCATGCCGCCCATGCCCATCCAGGTCATCGGCGCTTTGGACGACACCTTCGGCAGCCCCCACAGGTCCAGCCAGCCCAGCAGCATGCCGCGCTGGTTGGCCTGGGTCTGCGCGATGTCGTAGGCGAGCCGCCGCACCTGCGTGTCGCCGGTGCGGTCGCGCACGATGTACGACATCTCCACGGCCTGCTGGTGGTGCACGGCCATGTCGCGGGCGAACCCGGCGTCCGCGGAGTCGGCCGTCGGGGTGCTGCTTTCGCCGTCGTCCCCGGCGACCGCGTACGTGACCGCGCCGGCCGCGACGAGCACCGCCGCCGAGACCGACGCGATCCAGCCGACGTCCCTCACTGCGACAGACCGCCCGTGCAGGCCGCGCCCGGCTCGGGCGTCTGCTCGCCCTGGACGAACTGCTCGAAGAACTTGTCGACGTTCGGGTCGCTCGCGCTCTGCACCGTGCGCTGCTTGCCCCACGCGGTGAGCATGATCGGGTCCTTCTGCTCGTCGTCCGGGCTCATCAGCGTGTACGGCGTCTTTCTCACCTTCGCCGCCAGCGCGTCGACGTCGGCCTTCGGGGCCTTGCCGGTGTACGTCACCCACACCGCGCCGTGCTCGAGGGAGTGCACGGCGTTCATGTTGTCGAGCGCCTTGGTGTAGACGTCACCGTTGCAGTTCATCCAGACCTGGTTGTGGTCACCCCCGACGGGGGGCTCGGTCGGGTACTTCACGGTCTTGGTGACGTGGGTGCGGCCCAGCGTGCCCTTCCAGGTCTTCACACCGTCCTTGCCGGTGACGAAGTGCCCCGAGGTCTTCGCGTCGGCGCCGTCCTTGCCCTTCTGCGACTCCACGGCGTAGACACCGCCGGCGACGAGACCGGCGACGACCACCACGCCGGCCGCGACGGTCAGGATCCGGTTGCGCCGCTCGCGGGCCTGCTCGGCGCGACGCATCTCCACTATGAACGCCTTGCGTGCCGCGCTGTCGCTCTTCTTGGCGGAGCCCATGAGGGTTGTCCTTCTGGGGAAAGGGGGCCGGTCGGGTCCGCTGATCGTAATAGGGAAGAAGGGGGCCCCTCGTAGGGAGGGCACAGCAGAGGCCGGAGCGCTACGTCCGGCCGATAATTTGAACCGCGGATGCGCATTATTTACGCTGGCTGAATGCGGCTGTTGCGCTCCACCGACCTTGCTCTGCGCGTCCTGATGCGGCTCGCGGTCGAGGACGAGTCCACTCCCACGACCCGCGAGGTCGCGGCCGACATGGACGTGCCGTACACGCACCTGGCGAAAGTCGTCGCCGAACTCCAGCACCTCGGGCTGCTCGCCGCCCGCCGCGGCCGGGGCGGCGGGCTCGCGCTCACCGAGGAGGGGCGCACGGCGTCCGTGGGCGCCGTCGTGCGCACCTTCGAGGGCGACGGCGACGTCGTCGAGTGCGAGGGTGCCACGCCCTGCCCCCTCAACTCCGCCTGCCGGCTGCGCGGGGCGCTGCGCCGGGCCCAGGAGGCGTTCTTCGCCTCGCTGGACCCGCTGACGGTGGCGGACATGATCGAGTCCCCCACCGGACCGCTGCTGCTGGAGATCGGCCGGGCTTCCTGACCAGGGCCCGTCGGCCCCGCGTCCCTACCGGGCCAGCCAGAGGTCCGGCCCGAAGACCTCGTAGTGGATGTCGGCGGGTGCCACACCCTTCTCGATCAGCTGGGCCCGCACCGCACGCATGAAGGGCAGCGGACCGCACAGGTACGCGCGCGTGTACTGCGGTACGTCGACGTCGCGGAGGTCGACCAGGCCGGTGCGGCCGCCGGACCCGGCGGCGTCCGTCTCGTACCAGAAGTGGAGGGCGGCCCGCGGGAGCTTGCCCGCGTACGCCTCGTGGTCGGCGCGCAGCGCGTGGTCGGCGGGGGAGCGGTCGCCGTGCACAACGGTGACCGGGGCGCGGTGCCCGTCCTCGGCGAGCTGCGCCAGCATGGCCACCATCGGGGTCACACCGATGCCGGCCGAGGCGAGCAGCAGGGGCCGCTCGCTGACGTCACCGAGAACGAGATCGCCGTACGGGGCGGACAGCTCCAGGACGTCGCCCTCGCGCACGCGCGCGTGGAGGTGGTGCGAGACCTCGCCGTCGGGCGTGTCGGCGTCGCCGCTCACCCGCTTCACGCTGATCTGCCGCACCGCCTCCGCGCCGGGCGCCCCGGAGAGGCTGTACTGGCGTATCTGACGTGCGCCGTCCGGGAGTTCGACGCGTACGGACACGTACTGGCCCGCGCGGAAGCCGGCCGCCCTCCCGCCGTCGACGGGCCGCAACCGGAAGGTGGCGACATCGGCGGTCTCGGTGACGCGCCCGACGACCTCCCACTGCCGCCAGCCGGGGTCGCCTGCCTCCTCGTACAGCCGCTTCTCGATGGCGACGAGCGCGTTCGCCATCAGCCAGTAGACCTCGTCCCAGGCGGCCGCGACCTCGGGCGTGACGGCCTCGCCGAGGACCTCGGCGATGGCGGCGAAGAGGTGCTCGTGGACGACCGCGTACTGCTCGGGCGTGACGCCCAGGGAGGCGTGCTTTTGGGCGATGCGGCCGAGCATCGCGTCGGGCCGCCGGTCCGGGTGCTCGACGAGATGTGTGGCGAAGGCGGCGATGGAGCCCGCCAGGGCCTGCCGCTGGGTGCCGGCGGCCTGGTTGCCGCGGTTGAAGAGGTCCCGCAGCAGGTCCGGGTGGGCCGTGAACAGGCCCTTGTAGAAGCGCTCGGTGATCTCACCGATGGCGGCTCCGACGGCGGGGAGGGTGGCGCGGACGGTGGCGGCGGACTGCTCGGACAGCATCGGGGCTCCTTGGGCTCAACTGATCGGCACCGTAGTAAAACTTGCATTTGAGATGCAAATTTAAGCGGAGTGGTGTCGCTCACGGAGGCGGGGGTGGGGCGGCCATTACGGATGTCGGCCCGAGCAGGCAAGATGGGCTCCAGAGCGGTACACCTGCCGTACGTGAGGCCTTCACCCCGCGGCCGGTCGGACGATCAAGGTGCGCAACACGCATGAAATGGTGTTGTGGTGGGATGCTCAGGTGCCCTACCGCCTCCTGTGGTACGGGAGGCGGGTGGCCTGACCAGCAAGGATGGGGAAGCGGAAGATGGACAAGCAGCAGGAGTTCGTGCTCCGGACGTTGGAGGAGCGCGACATCCGGTTCGTACGCCTGTGGTTCACGGACGTGCTGGGCTTCCTCAAGTCCGTCGCCGTGGCCCCCGCCGAGCTGGAGCAGGCGTTCGACGAGGGCATCGGCTTCGACGGCTCCGCGATCGAGGGCTTCGCCCGGGTCTACGAGTCCGACATGATCGCCAAGCCGGACCCGTCGACCTTCCAGGTCCTGCCGTGGCGCGCGGAGGCCCCGGGCACCGCCCGCATGTTCTGCGACATCCTCATGCCGGACGGTTCCCCGTCCTTCGCCGACCCGCGCTACGTCCTCAAGCGTGCCCTCGCCCGCACCTCCGACCTGGGCTTCACCTTCTACACCCACCCGGAGATCGAGTTCTTCCTGCTGAAGGACCGCCCGCTCGACGGCTCACGCCCGACGCCCGCCGACAACTCCGGCTACTTCGACCACACCCCGCAGAACATCGGCATGGACTTCCGCCGCCAGGCGATCACCATGCTGGAGTCGATGGGCATCTCGGTCGAGTTCTCCCACCACGAGGGCGCCCCGGGCCAGCAGGAGATCGACCTGCGCTACGCCGACGCGCTCTCGACGGCGGACAACATCATGACGTTCCGCCTGGTCATGAAGCAGGTGGCGCTGGAGCAGGGGGTCCAGGCGACCTTCATGCCGAAGCCGTTCTCCGAGCACCCCGGCTCGGGCATGCACACGCACCTCTCCCTCTTCGAGGGCGACCGCAACGCGTTCTACGAGTCCGGCGCGGAGTACCAGCTCTCCAAGGTCGGCCGGTCCTTCATCGCGGGCCTGCTCAAACACGCTGCGGAGATCGCGGCCGTCACCAACCAGTGGGTCAACTCCTACAAGCGCATCTGGGGCGGCTCGGAGCGCACGGCCGGCGCCGGCGGCGAGGCCCCGTCCTACATCTGCTGGGGCCACAACAACCGCTCCGCCCTGGTCCGCGTCCCGATGTACAAGCCCGGCAAGACCGGCTCGGCCCGCATCGAGGTCCGCTCCATCGACTCCGGCGCCAACCCGTACCTGGCGTACGCGGTGCTCCTGGCCGCCGGCCTCAAGGGCATCGAGGAGGGTTACGAGCTCCCGCCGGGCGCCGAGGACGACGTCTGGGCCCTCTCCAACTCCGAGCGCCGCGCGATGGGCATCGAACCCCTGCCCCAGAACCTGGGCGAGGCCCTCACCCTGATGGAACGCAGCGACCTGGTCGCCGAGACGCTGGGCGAACACGTCTTCGACTTCTTCCTCCGCAACAAGCGCCAGGAGTGGGAGGAGTACCGCTCCGAGGTCACCGCCTTCGAGCTGAAGAAGAACCTGCCGGTGCTGTAAGCGCAGGTCAGAGCGGGTTTGCCGTTGATCCGGCAACCGGTGCCCACGGGCGAGGACCGTCGGCACCGGTGCGTCTCACCAGCCCGGCGGCCGGGGCGCTACCGGGCTGCCAGCTTGGCCAGTACCTGGTGCAGCGGCTCGGTCGCCCTGCGCCGGTACTCCTGGATCGCCCAGCCGTTGCCGTCCGGGTCCTTGAAGTACATGAACGTGGCGCCGTCCTGCGGTGCGAACTGCTGGGGCTCGGTGACGTCGAGGCCACGTGCGGTCAGCTCCTCGTACGCGGCCTTGGCGTCCGTGACGCACAGCTGCATCCCGTGGTACGTCCCCGGCCGCGGCGTCCCCGTCGGCACCTGGAGCCCGTCGACGAGCGCGATCGAACAGCCGGAGCCGGGCGGCGTGAGCTGGACGATCCGGACGCCCTCCATCACCTCGCCGTCGAGGTCGACGTGGAAGCCGACCTTGTCCCGGTAGAACTCCTTGGCCCGGTCCACGTCGGAGACCGGCAGCAGCACCACTTCGAGGCTCATGTCCATGACGACTCCCTTGTCGTGCGTCAGCCCTGCGTCACCCGAACCGCCACCGCGTCTGGCTGAACGGCTCCCCCTTACCGAAGCCGAAAACCGTACCGGGCGCCACCGCGAATACCAGGGCGTGTCCCGGGCCGTGGTGGAAGTAGCCGTCCCGCACCTCGAAGTGCCAGAAACCGCCGTACTTGGACTCCCACGCCGACGCGAGCCGGCGCAGCCTGCCGTCGTCGGCCACGCGCACGGCCTCGCCCTCCACCACCAGGTCGTAGCCCTCGTTCCAGGCGTTGGTGCCGGTCGTCAGCACGACGTGCGGGTTGTCCGCCAGGTTCTTCGCCTTGCGCTCCTCGGGCCCCGTACAGAAGTGCAGCGCGCCGTCCGCCCACACCGCGGGCAGCGGGGTCACGTGCGGCCGCCCGTCCGGCCGTACGGTCGAGATCCAGAACAGCTCGGCCTCGGCGAGCAGCGCCTCGGCCTCGGTCCAGGTGGCCGGGGTGGCCTCCGGGTCGCTGTAGCGGGGGTCGAGACGGGTCTGCGGGGCGTGGTTCACCATGGGCTCTCCTCCTCGTAAAGAATGCTCGGAACAAAGGGGAGACCGTGCCAGTCGAGAGATCTCACCGGTCGGGTCGGGGACGCCCGCAGGCTCTCCGGTTAGGCTCAAGCGCGTACGACCTTGATCCGACGGCTCGTACGAGCGAGATCCACGGCTCGTACGAGGCTGATCCACACGGGAGGCCGACGATGACGGCGCCGGGGCGCAGGAGCAGTACCTTCACGCGGCTGCTGCGGCACGGCTTCACCGCCCCCTCGGCCGCCGAGCGCCTGCTGGACAGCGCGGAACTCGCTCCCGTGCGCGACGACCCGGTGCTGCTGGAGGCGCTGGGCGCGACCGCCGACCCGGACCTGGCCCTGCAGGGTCTCGTACGGCTGCTGGAGGCGCAGCGCACCCCCGCCGCCCGGCGTGAACTGCTCGACACGCTCATAGCGGCCAAACCACTGCGCGACCGGCTGCTCGGCGTGCTCGGCGCCTCCGCCGCGCTCGCCGACCACCTCGCCCGGCACCCGAGCGACTGGCAGGCGCTCGTGATGTACGAGCCGCGTGACCTCCACCCCGGGGTGGAGGAGTTCGAGCGCGGCCTCGCCGGGGCGACCGATCCGGTCTCCCTGCGCGTCGCCTACCGGCGCTGCCTGCTGTCCATCGCCGCCCGCGACGTGTGCGGTACCACCGACCTCGCCGCGACCGCCGCCGAACTCGCCGACCTCGCCACCGCGACCCTGCGCGCCGCCCTCGCCGTCGCGCGGGCCGCCGCGCCCGACGACTCCGCGCTGTGCCGGCTCGCGGTCATCGCGATGGGCAAGTGCGGCGGCCACGAGCTGAACTACGTCTCCGACGTCGACGTCATCTTCGTCGGCGAGGCCGTCGAGGGCGCCGACGAGGGCAAGGCGCTGCGTGCCGCGACCAAGCTCGCCTCGCACATGATGCGGGTCTGCTCGGAGACGACCGTCGAAGGCTCGATCTGGCCCGTGGACGCCAACCTGCGCCCCGAGGGCAGGAACGGTCCGCTGGTGCGCACGCTCAGCAGCCACCTCGCCTACTACCAGCGCTGGGCGAAGACCTGGGAGTTCCAGGCGCTGCTCAAGGCCCGCCCGGTGGCCGGGGACATCGAACTCGGCGAGGAGTACGTCGCCGCGCTCGAACCCCTCGTGTGGAAGGCGGCCGAGCGCGAGAACTTCGTCGCCGACGTGCAGAAGATGCGCCGCCGGGTCGTCGAGAACATCCCGGCCGCGGAGATCGACCGCGAGCTGAAGCTCGGACCCGGCGGCCTCAGGGACGTCGAATTCGCCGTGCAGCTCCTGCAGTTGGTGCACGGCAGGGCCGACGCCTCCCTGCGCAGCGGCACCACCCTGCACGCCCTGCAGGCGCTGGCCGCCGGCGGCTACGTCGGCCGCGCGGACGCGGTACAGCTCGACGAGGCCTACCGCTTCCTGCGCTCCATGGAGCACCGCATCCAGCTCTACCGGCTGCGCCGCACCCACCTCGTCCCGGAGGACGAGGCCGATCTGCGCCGCATCGGCCGCTCCCTCGGGCTGCGCGCCGACCCGGTCGCCGACCTCAACCGCGAGTGGAAACGGCACACCAGCGTCGTACGACGTCTGCACGAGAAGCTCTTCTACCGCCCGCTGCTCGACGCCGTCGCCCAACTCGCGTCCGGTGAGGCCCGGTTGAGCCCGGAGGCGGCCCGCGAGCGGCTGGTCGCGCTCGGGTACGCCGATCCCGCCGCCGCGCTGCGTCACCTGGAGGCGCTGGCCTCCGGCGTCACCCGCAAGGCCGCCATCCAGCGCACCCTTCTGCCCGTCCTGCTGGGCTGGTTCGCGGACTCCGCGGACCCGGACGCCGGCCTGCTCAACTTCCGCAAGGTGTCGGACGCCCTCGGCAAGACCCCCTGGTATCTGCGGCTGCTCCGGGACGAGGGCGCGGCGGCCGAGAACCTCGCCCGCGTGCTGTCCGCCGGCCGGCTCGCCCCCGACCTGCTGATGCGCGCGCCCGAGGCCGTCGCGCTGCTCGGCGACGGCGACGGCGGCGGGCTGGAACAGCGGGGACGGGCCCACCTGGAGCAGGAGATCCTCGCCGCGGTCGGCCGCGCCGACGACGCCGCGCAGGCGGTCACCGCGGCCCGCGGCGTCCGCCGCCGCGAACTATTCCGTACGGCCGCCGCGGACATCGTCGGCTCCTACGGCACCGAGGCCCAGCCCGCCGAGGCCGACCAGGGCGCCCTCGTGGACCGCGTCGGCGGCGCGATCTCCGACCTCACGGCCGCGACCCTGGCCGGTACGCTCCGCGCGGTCGTCCGCGAGGGCTGGGGCGACACCCTGCCCACCCGCTTCGCCGTCATCGGCATGGGCCGCTTCGGCGGCCACGAACTCGGCTACGGCTCCGACGCGGACGTCCTGTTCGTGCACGAGCCGCGCGAGGGCG
Source organism: Streptomyces sp. NPDC040410 (assembly GCF_055595715.1). NCBI lineage: Bacteria > Bacillati > Actinomycetota > Actinomycetes > Kitasatosporales > Streptomycetaceae > Streptomyces > Streptomyces sp. NPDC040410. Next base: position 280,571 of record NZ_JBVIVK010000008.1, on the reverse strand, counting down.
TCGACGAGCGGGAAGCCGCCGACGCGGCGGGCAAGGTCGTCTCCGAGATGCGCCGACTGCTCCAGATCCCCAGCGCCGACCCGCCCCTGCTCATCGACGCCGACCTGCGGCCGGAGGGCAAGTCCGGACCGCTCGTACGGACGTTGAAGTCGTACGAGGCCTACTACCGGCGCTGGTCCCTGGTGTGGGAGTCGCAGGCGCTGCTGCGGGCCGAACCCGTCGCCGGGGACCAGGAGCTGAGCCGCCGGTTCGTCGAACTGATCGACCCCCTGCGCTATCCGGCCGGCGGGCTCGGCGACGACGCCGTGCGCGAGATCCGGCGTCTGAAGGCCCGAATGGAGTCCGAGCGGCTGCCTCGCGGCGCCGACCCGAAGCTGCACACCAAGCTCGGGCCCGGGGGCCTGTCCGACGTCGAGTGGACGGTGCAGCTGCTCCAGTTGCGGCACGGTTCGACGGAACCCCGGCTGCGCACCACCCGCACCCGCGACGCCCTGGCCGCCGCGTGCGCCGCCGGCCTCATCTCCGCCGAGGACGCCGGAACACTGGACGAGGCGTGGGTGCTCGCGACCCGCGTACGCAACGCGGTGATGCTGGTGCGCGGTCGCGCCGGGGACACGTTCCCGTCGGGCGGGCGTGAACTCGTCGCGATGGGGCGCTATCTGGGGTACGGACCCGGCCACGTGGGCGACATGCTCGACGACTACCGGCGGACCACGCGAAGGGCGCGGGGCGTGGTGGACGAGCTGTTCTACGCCTCCGGGAACGGCAGGTCACGGTAGGTCGGGCGGGCCGTGCGGAAGGGCGGGTGACGGCAGCTCCGCGGTCTGGGCGAAACGGCAGGCCCGGCAGGTCACGGAGGGTCACGAAAGGTCACGGCGGTCGCATGGCAGGTCGGGGCGCCGGGCGGAATGCCGGCCCGTACGGCAGGCCGCGCACCGGGCCGGTGCGGGCCGCCAGCGGGTCAGCCCCAGCCCCGTGGCCACGACGGCCAGGCGACCGGAACCGGTGCGGTCGATCTACGCGGCCGTGTGCGAGACGGCCCCGCCCCAGCCCGCCCCGGGAGCGTTCATCGAGGCGCTACGGGATGCCGGGGCGACGTGACGTCGTCGGTCGTGGACCGGGCGCACGGCTTCACCGGCGTGGGCCGGGGAAGAGCGTACGGCAGCGCCCCGTACCAGACCCAGGCCACCGCGAAGCCGAAGGCCAGGCACAGCACGCCGCCCACCGCGTCCAGCCAGAAATGGTTGGCGGTGGCGACGATGACCACCAGGGTCGCCGCCGGGTAGAGCAGGCCGAGCACCCGGACCCACGGCACCCTGGCCAGCGCGAAGACGGTCAGTCCGCACCACACGGACCAGCCGATGTGCATCGACGGCATCGCGGCGAACTGGTTCGACATGTTCTTCAGGTCGCCGGAGGCCATCGAACCCCAGGTCTGATGGACCATGACGGTGTCGATGAAGTCGCCGCCGTTCATCAGACGGGGCGGGGCGAGCGGATACAGGTAGTAACCGACCAGGGCGACGACCGTCGTCGCGAACAGCACCAGCCGGGTGGCCGCGTAGCGGCCCGGGTGTCTGCGGTACAGCCACACCAGGACGCCCAGCGTCACCACGAAGTGCAACGTCGCGTAGTAGTAGTTCATACCGACGACGAGCCAGCTCACCGAGTTCACGGCTTGGTTGACGGACTGCTCCACGGCGATGCCGAGTTGGTGCTCGGCCTTCCAGATCCAGTCGGCGTTGCGCAGCGCCTGGACCTTCTGTTCCGGGACCGCGTTGCGGACCAGTGAGTACGTCCAGTAACTCACAGCGATCAGCAGGATCTCGAACCACAGCCGGGGACGGCGGGGGGTGCGCAGACGGCGCAGCTGGCCCTGCCCCGCCGCGTCGTTCGCGACGGGGTGCGGAGCGACCTCTCCGAGGCCCTCCGGTGGCGTCACGGTCGTCTCACCCATAGGCACAGAGTCTGCCAGAAAAGCGTTACCCTCAGATCATCCCCGCGTCGGGTTCGCGCCGCATGTTCTACGTCGGGTGATCATGGGCGATTCCGGTCCCCGGGTGCCGAGGCCGTCGAGCCGCGCACCACCAGCTCCGGCATGAACACGAACTCGCTGTGCGGCGCCGGCGTCCCGCCGATCTCCTCCAGGAGCGTGCGCACCGCTGCCTGGCCCATCGCCGGGACCGGCTTACGGATCGTCGTCAGCGGGGGATCGGTGAAGGCGATCAGCGGGGAGTCGTCGAAGCCCACCACCGAGACGGCCTTCGGGACGTCCAGACCCCGCTGCCGGGCCGCCCGAATCGCGCCCAGTGCCATCATGTCGCTCGCGCAGACCACCGCGGTGCAGTCGCGGTCGATCAGCGCGGTGGCGGCGGCCTGCCCGCCCTCCAGGGTGTACAGGGAGTGCTGCACGAGCTCCGCCTCGATGGCCTGCGGGCTCAGCCCCAGCTGGTCCTGCATCGTGCGGACGAAGCCCTCGATCTTGCGCTGTACCGGCACGAAGCGCTTCGGGCCCAGCGCCAGCCCGATCCGGGTGTGGCCGAGCGACACCAGGTGCGTGACCGCCAGCGTCATCGCGGCGCGGTCGTCGGGGGAGATGAACGGCGCCTGCACCTTCGGGGAGAAGCCGTCCACGAGCACGAAGGGCACGCCCTGCGCCCGCAGCTGCTCGTAGCGCTGCATGTCGGCGGTGGTGTCCGCGTGCAGGCCGGAGACGTAGATGATTCCGGCGACCCCGCGGTCCACCAGCATCTCGGTGAGCTCGTCCTCCGTGGACCCGCCGGGAGTCTGGGTGGCGAGGACCGGCGTGTAGCCCTGCCGGGTCAGCGCCTGGCCGATCACCTGGGCCAGCGCCGGGAAGATCGGGTTCTCCAGCTCCGGCGTTATCAGGCCCACGAGGCCCTCGCTGCGCTGCCGCAGACGCACCGGGCGTTCGTAGCCCAGCACGTCGAGTGCGGCCAGCACGGACTGGCGGGTGGTGGCGGCGACACCCGGCTTCCCGTTGAGGACGCGGCTGACGGTCGCTTCGCTCACCCCCGCCTGAGCAGCGATGTCGGCTAGCCGTGTGGTCACAGGGGTGGACTGTACCGGCCAGGTGTCACCTTGCACACCAATCGGACGCCTTGGGCGCCCTGTGGAACGGCCCTGTCCGCGCTGCTGCGTCATCGCGCTCCCTCGTGAAAGTGATGGCAAGAGCTTGCAGAGTCTTGCACGTCGGCCCCTGCCCTGCTCTGTGGCGGTTCTACCGTGCCAATAATGGTCTCGTGACGGTCGCTCGCGCGTCACGTCCGGATAACTTCGGAGGTCTCTTGCACTTTTTTGCAGCAAGGTCTTTCGCAACGCTTTCAACGCTGTTACGTTCACGTCGCCCGGCCGCCGCAACGGCGCAGTCGGCAAGACGGCAGGAGCGGCGGACGGGACCGCCACCTGCACCACACGGGCTTTCACCCTCAAGGAGAACTCATGCGGCGTGGCATAGCGGCCACCGCGCTGGTGGCGTCCCTCGCTCTCGCGGCGACGGCCTGCGGCGGGGACGACAGCGGCAGCGACAAGTCGAGCGGGCCGGTCACCATCACGTGGTGGGACACATCCAACGCCACCAATGAGGCGCCGACGTACCAGGCCTTGGTCAAGGAGTTCGAGGCCGCCAACAAGGACATCAAGGTCAAGTACGTCAACGTGCCCTTCGACCAGGCGCAGAACAAGTTCGACACGGCCGCCGGCTCCAAGGGCGCCCCGGACATCCTGCGCTCCGAGGTCGGCTGGACCCCCGCCTTCGCCAAGAAGGGCTTCTTCCAGCCGCTGGACGGCACCGAGGCCCTCGCGGACCGGAGCAAGTTCCAGCCCAACCTGATCGAGCAGGCCAAGTACGACGGCAAGACCTACGGCGTGCCGTTCGTCACCGACACCCTCGCGCTGGTCTACAACAAGCGGCTCTTCGAGAAGGCGGGCGTCGAGGCCCCCAAGACCTGGGACGACCTGAAGAAGGCCGCCGCCACGATCAAGAGCAAGACCGGTGTCGACGGCTACTGGGGCTCCACCCAGGCCTACTACGCCCAGACGTTCCTCTACGGCGAGGGCACCGACACCGTCGACGCCGCCGCCAAGAAGATCACCGTCAACTCGGACGCCGCGAAGAAGGGCTACGAGACCTGGCTGAGCCTGTTCGACGGCAAGGGCCTGCACAAGGCCGACACCACCGCCGACGCCTACGCCCACATCCAGGAGGCGTTCGTCAGCGGCAAGGTCGCCGCGATCATCCAGGGCCCCTGGGAGATCACGAACTTCTACAAGGGCTCGGCCTTCAAGGACAAGGCCAACCTCGGCATCGCCACCGTCCCGGCCGGCTCCACCGGCAAGGCGGGCGCTCCGACCGGCGGCCACAACCTGTCGATCTACGCCGGCTCGGACGCCGCGCACCAGAAGGCCGCGCAGAAGTTCGTCAACTTCATGACCTCGGCGAAGTCCCAGGCGGCCATCGCCCTGAAGAACTCCACGCTGCCGACGCGTGACGACGCCTACACCGCCGAGGTCAAGGCCGACCCGGGCATCGCCGGCTACCAGGGCGTCCTGCCGAACGCCCAGCCGCGCCCGGCGCTGCCCGAGTACAGCTCCCTGTGGGGCCCGCTGGACACCGAGCTGCCGCAGATCGCCGGCGGCAAGAAGTCCCTGGACAAGGGTCTGGGCAACGCCGAGACCGCGATCGCCAAGCTGGTCCAGGACTTCACCAAGTAGGCCCGCGTGGCCGTCGCATCTGCCCGGGGGACAGATGCGACGGCCACCGTCCTGCGTCCAGCCACCCCGTAGTGCCGTAGAGCTGCCGATCTTCAAGAAGGTTGTCGAACCATGACAGTCGCCATCGATCGCGCGACAGGAAAGACCCGAGGTGACCGCACGCCGCGCCCCGGGCGGCTCCAGCGCCTCAAGCACGGATACCAGAAGCACTGGTACGCCTACGCGATGATCGCGCCCGTGGTCGTCGTCCTCGGCGTCCTCGTGATCTACCCGCTGGTGTACGGCGTCTACCTCACCCTCACCGACGCCAACAGCCTCAACACGGCCCGCACGATCGGCGTCAACCACATCGACGCCACCTACAAGTTCATCGGCCTCGACAACTACGCCGACATCCTGTGGGGTCCCACGGCGTACGAGCGCTTCTGGTCGCACTTCGTCTGGACCATCGTCTGGACCGCGCTCTGCGTCACCCTGCACTACGTCATCGGCCTCGGCCTCGCCCTCCTGCTCAACCAGAAGCTGCGCGGGCGGACCCTCTACCGGCTCATCCTGATCCTGCCCTGGGCCGTGCCGACCTTCGTCACCGTCTTCGGCTGGCGCTTCATGCTCGCCGACGGCGGCGTGATCAACTCCGCCCTGGACGCGCTCCACCTGCCGTCACCGCTGTGGCTGGAGGACACCTTCTGGCAGCGGTTCGCCGCGATCATGGTCAACACCTGGTGCGGCGTCCCCTTCATGATGCTGTCGCTGCTCGGCGGCCTCCAGTCCATCGACACCTCGCTCTACGAGGCCGCCGAGATGGACGGCGCGAGCGCCTGGCAGCAGTTCCGGTACGTCACCCTGCCGGGCCTCAGGTCCGTCAGCTCCACCGTCGTGCTCCTCGGCATCATCTGGACCTTCAACCAGTTCGCGATCATCTTCCTGCTGTTCGGCAACACCGCCCCCGACGCCCAGATCCTCGTCACCTGGGCCTACTACCTCGGCTTCGGGCAGCAGCCGCGCGACTTCGCGCAGTCGGCTGCCTACGGCATCCTGCTGCTGGCCATCCTGATCGTCTTCACCTCCTTCTACCGCCGCTGGCTGAACCGCAATGACCAGCAGCTCGCGATCTGAGGCAGGAGTCCCCATGAGCACCACCACTGTTGACACCCCCGGCGCGGTGACCGGCCAGGACTCCGGGGCCGCCGAGCCGCGCAAGGTGCGCACCCGTGGCGAGAGCGGCCCGGCCACGCGCCTCGCCTCCCACGGCATCCTGATCGTCGCGAGCCTGATCGCGCTCTTCCCCGTCGCCTGGCTGGTCTTCCTGTCCCTCGGCCCGGACAAGGACGACTATCTGCACCCCGGGCGCATCTGGGGCAAGATGACACTCGACAACTACACATTCGTCCTGCAGCACACGCAGTTCTTCGACTGGCTGCTGACCACGATGGTCGTCACGCTCGGCACCACAGCCATCGGTGTGATCATCTCCGCCACCACCGGCTACGCGGTCTCGCGCATGCGCTTCCCGGGCTACAAGAAGTTCATGTGGGTACTCCTGCTGACCCAGATGTTCCCGGTAGCGGTACTGATGGTGCCGATGTACCAGATCCTTTCGGACCTGCAGCTCATCGACACGTACCCTGGTCTCATCCTTGTCTACTGCTCGACCGTCGTCCCGTACTGTGCGTGGCTGATGAAGGGCTACTTCGACACCATCCCGTTCGAGATCGACGAGGCAGGGCGTGTCGACGGGCTGACCCCCTTCGGCACGTTCGCGCGACTGATCCTGCCGCTCGCCAAGCCGGGCCTGGCGGTCGCCGCCTTCTACAGCTTCCTCACGGCCTTCGGCGAGGTGGCGTTCGCCTCGACGTTCATGCTGTCCGACACGAAGTACACGTTCGCGGTCGGTCTGCAGACCTTCGTCAGCGAGCACGATGCCCAGCGCAACCTCATGGCCGCCACCGCGGTGCTGATCGCGATACCCGTCTCCGCGTTCTTCTACTTCGTGCAGAAGAACCTGGTGACCGGCCTGACCGCGGGCGGCACGAAGGGCTGATGCCATTCGGCCCTCCCCGGATGCTCCCGCGCGCCTGACCGCGTGGGCGGCGGCCGCGGTGCCCCGTCCGACCCCGCGGGCACGGCGGCCGCCTCGTCACCCGCCGCCGTACACCCACAGCTCCATGACCCGAACCCCGCACGCATCAAGGACGCCATGACACAGCACTCCGCCGACCCGGCAGAAACCACCCACCCCGAAGCGGCTGTCGCCACCGTCGCCCAGCGCCGCGACTGGTGGCGGGACGCGGTGATCTACCAGGTCTATCCGCGCAGCTTCGCCGACAGCAACGGCGACGGCATGGGAGACTTGGAGGGCGTACGGACCCGCCTCCCGTACCTGCGCGACCTCGGCGTGGACGCCGTGTGGCTCAGCCCCTTCTACGCCTCGCCGCAGGCCGACGCCGGCTACGACGTGGCCGACTACCGTGCCGTGGACCCCATGTTCGGCAACCTCCTGGACGCCGACGCGCTGATCCGCGACGCACACGAGCTGGACCTGCGGATCATCGTCGACCTGGTCCCCAACCACTCCTCCGACCAGCACGAGTGGTTCAAGCGGGCCCTGCGGGAAGGCCCCGGATCGCCACTGCGGGACCGCTACCACTTCCGCCCCGGCAAGGGCGCGAAGGGCGAGCTGCCGCCCAACGACTGGGAGTCGATCTTCGGCGGGCCCGCCTGGACCCGGGTCACCGAGCCCGACGGCACCCCCGGCGAGTGGTATCTGCACCTCTTCGCCCCCGAGCAGCCCGACTTCAACTGGGAGCACCCGGCCGTCGGCGACGAGTTCCGCTCCATCCTGCGCTTCTGGCTCGACATGGGCGTGGACGGCTTCCGCATCGACGTGGCACACGGCCTGGTGAAGGCGGACGGCCTCCCCGACCTCGGTTCCCACGACCAGCTGAAGCTGCTGGGCAATGATGTCATGCCGTTCTTCGACCAGGACGGCGTGCACGCCGTCTACCGCCAGTGGCGCACGGTCCTCGACGAGTACGCGGGTGAACGCATCTTCGTGGCCGAAGCCTGGACTCCGACGGTCGAGCGCACCGCGAACTACGTCCGCCCGGACGAACTCCACCAGGCCTTCAACTTCCAGTACCTGGCCACGGAGTGGGACGCGGCCGAACTGCGCACGGTCATCGACCGCACCCTGGAGGCCATGCGCCCCGTCGGCGCCCCCGCCACCTGGGTCCTTTCCAACCACGACGTGACCCGGCACGCCACCCGCTTCGCCAACCCGCCCGGCCTAGGCACCCAGATCCGTCTGGCCGGCGACCGCGCTCTCGGTCTGCGCCGCGCCCGGGCGGCCACGCTGCTGATGCTGGCGCTGCCGGGATCGGCGTACGTCTACCAGGGCGAGGAGCTCGGCCTGCCGGACGTCGTCGACCTGCCGGACGAGGTACGCCAGGACCCGGCCTACTTCCGGGGTGAAGGCCAGGACGGCTTCCGGGACGGCTGCCGGGTGCCGATCCCGTGGACGCGCACCGGATCGTCGTACGGCTTCGGCGGCGGGGGAAGCTGGCTGCCGCAGCCGGAGTCGTGGGGCGAGCTGAGCGTCGAGGCGCAGGACGGCGTGCCGGGCTCGACGCTGGAGCTGTACCGCGCCGCGCTCGCCGTCCGCCGCGATCAGGCCGACCTGGGCGCGGGCGACTCGGTGGAGTGGCTGCGGGCGCCCGAGGGCGTGCTCGCCTTCCGGCGCGGGGAGTTCGTGTGCGTCGCGAACACCGGCGCGGAGTCGGTGACGACGCCGGCGTACGGGCGGGTGCTGCTCGCCAGCGGTGAGGTGTCCGAGGCGGACGGCGAGGCGAAGGTGCCGGGCGACACGACGGTGTGGTTCACCACGTCCTGACGGCCCCGCTGAAGGTTCCTTCATCACCTTCACACGGCCCGCTGCCTTTTCAGGTGGCGGGCCTTTAACATCTGCGTCACCGAAAGTTTGCTGAAAGATTTCAGCAAGTGCCTTCAATGACGAAGGAACCCCACATGGCACGCAGAACCCTCTCCGGGGCCCTCGCCCTCGCGGCGTCCGCCCTTGTCATGACCCCGTCTGTCGCGCAGGCATCCCCGCCCGGCACGAAGGACGCCACCGCCGTCCTGTTCGAGTGGAAGTTCGCCTCGGTCGCCAAGGAGTGCACCGACACACTCGGCCCCGCCGGCTACGGCTACGTCCAGGTCTCCCCGCCGGCCGAACACATACAGGGCTCGCAGTGGTGGACGTCGTACCAGCCGGTCAGCTACAAGATCGCGGGTCGGCTCGGCGACCGCACGGCGTTCCGGAACATGGTCGACACCTGCCACGCGGCGGGCGTGAAGGTGGTCGTCGACACCGTCATCAACCACATGGCGGCGGGAAGCGGCACGGGGACGGGAGGGTCGTCGTACACGAAGTACAACTACCCCGGCCTGTACTCCGCCTACGACTTCGACGACTGCACGTACCAGGTCTCCGACTACAGCGACCGCTGGAACGTCCAGCACTGCGAACTGGTGGGCCTCGCGGACCTCGACACGGGCGAGGGCTACGTCCGCCAGGCCGTCGCCGGCTATATGAACGACCTGCTCACGCTGGGCGTGGACGGCTTCCGAATCGACGCGGCCAAGCACACCGACGCGGCCGACCTGGCCGACATCAAGTCCCGGCTGACGAAGTCCTCGGTGTACTGGAAGCAGGAGGCCATCTTCGGCAGCGGCGAGGCAGTCCGGCCCACGGAGTACACGGGCAACGGCGACGTCCAGGAGTTCCGCTACGCGTACGACCTCAAGCGCGTCTTCAACAGCGAGAACCTCGCCTACCTGAAGAACTACGGCGAGGGCTGGGGCTTCATGAACAGCGGCGTCTCCGGTGTCTTCGTGGACAACCACGACACGGAGCGCAACGGCTCGACCCTCAACTACAAGGACGGCGCCGCCTACACCCTGGCGAACGTCTTCATGCTGGCCTACCCGTACGGCGCACCGGACATCAACTCCGCCTACGAGTGGTCCGACACGGACGCGGGTCCGCCCAACGGCGGCACGGTCCGCGCCTGCTGGCAGGACGGCTGGAAATGCCAGCACGCCTGGCCTGAGATCAAGTCCATGGTCGCCTTCCGCAACGCGACGCGCGGCGAGTCGGTGACGAACTGGTGGGACAACGGCGGCGACGCGATCGCCTTCGGCCGGGGCGGCAAGGGCTACGTGGCGATCAACCACGAGTCGGGCCCGCTGTCCCGGACGTACCAGACGTCGCTGCCCGCGGGCACGTACTGCAACGTGCAGGGCAACACGCCGGTGACGGTGAACTCCGGCGGACAGTTCACCGCCACCCTCGGTGCCGACACGGCGCTCGCGATCTACGCCGGCAGATCCAGCTGCTGACAGGGGAGGGTCCGTACCCGCTGCACTGGTACGGACCCCCGTCGCCGAGGTGCCGAGCGTGCCGATGAAACTGCTTGCTATGAGTTTCAAGGGTCTTGCTGTAAACCTTTCGCAGGCGATACGGTCGCGCGGACGCCCGGTGACGAAGCCGACGAGGCCGTGCCGTGGCGCAGGGGTCGGACCCGAGAGAGCCGCAATCGCAAGGAGTTCCCGCCTGTGATACCGAGTTGGCCGGCGCCCCCGACGCGCCGCACCGCGCCACATGCCAGACGCTTCGCGGCCGTCACCGTCGCCGCGCTCGCCGCAGCCCTCGTGCAGCCGCTCGCGGCTCGCGCCGAGACCCCGCCCCCGCCGCCCTCCGACGCGGAACTCGCCGCCCAGCCCGCCCGGCACGACGACACCCGTGAGCAGTTCTACTTCGTCCTGCCGGACCGTTTCGCCAACGGCACCACCGCCAACGACGAGGGCGGCCTCACCGGTTCGCGCCTGGCCACCGGCTACGACCCCACCGACAAGGGCTTCTACCAGGGTGGCGACCTCAAGGGCCTGACGAAGAGGCTCGACTACATCAAGGGCCTCGGCACCACCGCCATCTGGATGGCCCCGATCTTCAAGAACCAGCCCGTGCAGGGCACCGGTTCCAACGCCTCCGCCGGCTACCACGGCTACTGGATCACCGACTTCACCCGGGTCGACCCGCACTTCGGCACCAACAAGGACCTCGAGACCCTCATCGCCAAGGCGCACGCCAAGGGCATGAAGGTCTTCTTCGACGTCATCACCAACCACACCGCCGATGTCGTCGACTACGAGGAGAAGTCCTACGACTACCTCTCCAAGGGCGCCTTCCCCTATCTGACGAAGGACGGCGAGCCTTTCGACGACGCCGACTACGCGGACGGGACGTCCGGATTCCCCGCCGTGGACGCCGACTCGTTCCCGCGCACGCCGACGGTCGCCGCCGCCGAGAAGGACCTCAAGGTCCCCTCCTGGCTCAACGACCGGACGATGTACCACAACCGCGGCGACTCCACCTTCGCCGGCGAGAGCTCCGAGGGCGGCGACTTCTCCGGCCTCGACGACCTGTGGACCGAGCGTCCCGAGGTCGTCGGCGGGATGGAGAAGATCTACCGGCGGTGGGTCAGGGACTTCGACATCGACGGCTTCCGCATCGACACCGTGAAGCACGTCGACATGGAGTTCTGGACCCAGTGGGCCACGGCGCTGGACGCCTACGCGGCCAGGCAGGGCCGGGACGACTTCTTCATGTTCGGCGAGGTCTACTCCGCCGACACGTCGATCACTTCGCCGTACGTCACCCGGGGCCGCCTCGACGCCACGCTCGACTTCCCCTTCCAGGAGGCGGCACGGCAGTACGCCTCCCAGGGCGGCAGCGCCCAGAAGCTGGCCTCCGTCTTCGGCGACGACTACAAGTACACGACCGACAAGGCCAACGCCTATGAGCAGGTCACCTTCCTCGGCAACCACGACATGGGCCGCATCGGGTACTTCCTGAACCAGGACAACCCCAAGGCGTCCGATGCCGAACTCCTCGCCAAGGACGGGCTCGCCAACGAGCTGATGTTCCTCAGCCGCGGCAACCCCGTCGTCTACTACGGCGACGAGCAGGGCTTCACCGGCTCCGGCGGCGACAAGGACGCCCGCCAGACGATGTTCGCCTCCCGCACCGCCGACTACCTCGACGACGACGAGATCGGCACCGAGCGCACCCACGCGAGCGACGCGTACGACACGAGCGCGCCGCTCTACCGGCAGATCTCCGGACTCGCGCGGCTCCGCAAGGCCAACCCCGCCCTCACGGACGGTGTCCAGACCGAGCGTTACGCGGCCGACGGCGCCGGCGTGTACGCCTTCACCCGGACCAGCACGGGCGCCGACAGGACCGAGTACGTCGTCGCCTTCAACAACGCCGGCTCGGCGAAGACGGCGACTTTCGCCACCGGTTCGGCGGAGACGACGTACCGCGGTATCCACGGCACCGAGGACACCGTGAAGTCCGGCGCCGACAAGAAGATCACCGTCAACGTCCCGGCCGGTTCCGCGATCGTCCTCAAGGCGGCCGGCAGGCTCGCCCGGCCGGCCACCAAGCCGACGATCACCCTCAAGGCCCCCGGCACGGGCGTCACCGGCACCGTGGAGCTCGGCGCCGACGTCGACGGCGGACAGCTGAACCGGGTCGTCTTCGCCGCCCAGGTCGGCAACGGCGAGTGGAAGACGCTCGGCTCCGCCGACCACGCCCCGTACAAGGTCACGCAGACCATCGGCGAGGACGTACCGGCCGGCACGGCCCTGCGCTACAAGGCGGTCGTGACCGACTCCGCCGGAAGGACGTCGAGCGCCACGGCGCAGAGCGTCACCGGTGCCCCGCCCGCCGAGGAGACACCCACCGCCTCCTCCCGCGACTACGCGGTCGTCCACTACAAGCGCACCGACGGCGACTACGACGACTGGGGGCTGTACGCCTGGGGCGACCTCGCCGACGGCGAGTCGACCGACTGGCCCGACAGCCATGCCTTCACCGGCCGGGACGCGTACGGCGCCTTCGCCCACGTCAAGCTGAGGCCCGGGGCCTCGTCCGTCGGCTTCCTGGTCATCGACGAGGACGGCACCAAGGACGTCTCCGCCGACCGCACGATCGACGTCACCAGGACCGGCGAGATCTGGATCGAGCAGGGCAAGGAGGCCGTACGGACCGAGCGGCCCGACTACCCGGCGCAGGACAGGACCAAGGCCGTCCTCCACTACCACCGCGCCGACGGGAACCACGACGGCTGGGGCCTGCACGTGTGGACCGGAGCCGCGAACCCCACCGAGTGGTCGGACCCCCTGAAGCCGGTGCGGACCGACTCCTACGGCGCGGTCTTCGAGGTGCCGCTCACCGACGGAGCCGGCAGCCTCGGCTACATCATCCACAAGGGTGACGAGAAGGACCTGCCCGCCGACCAGTCCCTCGACCTCACGGCGAACGGCCACGAGGTGTGGCTGCTGAACGGCCAGGAGAAGTACCTGCTCCCGCAGCCGGCGGGCTCCGCGGCCGCGCTCGACCTGAGCACCTCCAAGGCGGTCTGGATCGACCGGAACACGGTCGCGTGGAACGGCTCCGATGCTGCCGCCTCCACCCAGCTGCTGTACTCCCGCAGCGGCTCCATCGCCGTCAAGGACGGGGCGCTGACCAGCGACGACGAGCGCTGGCTGCGGCTGAGGAAGACCACCCTCACCGACGCCCAGAAGGCGAAGTTCCCCCACCTGAAGAACTACACCGCCTGGTCCGTCGACCCACGCGACCGCGACCGGGTCCGTGCGGCCCTCCGCGGCCAGCTCGTCGCCTCCCAGCGGGCCGCGAACGGCGCCGTACCGGCGGCGACCGGCGTCCAGATCGCCGGCGCACTCGACGATCTGTACCCCGGCGCGACGAAGGCAGAGCTCGGACCGACGTTCCGGGACGGCCGTCCCACGCTGGCCGTGTGGGCGCCCACCGCGCGGAACGTCTCACTGGAACTCGACGGCTCCACCGTCGCCATGAAGCGGAACTCCGCCACCGGCGTCTGGTCCGTCACCGGCCCCAGGTCCTGGAAGAACAAGCCCTACCGGTACGTCGTGACCGTGTGGGCACCCAGCGTCCGCAAGGTCGTCACCAACAAGGTCACCGACCCCTACTCGGTCGCCCTGACCGCCGGCTCCGAGCGCAGTCTCGTCGTCGACCTGGACGACAAGTCCCTCGCCCCGCGCGGCTGGCCCGGTCTCGTCAAGCCCAGGGCGGTACCGATGAGGGACGCCCAGATCCAGGAACTGCACATCCGGGACTTCTCGGTGGCGGACAAGACCGCCAAGGACCCCGGCACGTACCTCGCCTTCACCGACAAGGGCAGTGACGGCTCGAAGCACCTGCGCAAGCTCGCCGGGTCGGGCACGTCCCATGTCCATCTGCTGCCCGCCTTCGACATCGCCACCATCCCCGAGAAGAAGTCCGACCAGCAGGCCACCGACTGCGACCTCGCCTCCTACCCGGCCGACTCCGACAAGCAGCAGGAGTGCGTCGCCGCGGTCGCCGCGAAGGACGCCTACAACTGGGGCTACGACCCCTACCACTACACGGTCCCCGAGGGCTCGTACGCCACCGACCCGGACGGCACCGCCCGCACGGTCCAGTTCCGCAGGATGGTCAAGGCGCTCAACGAGGACGGCCTCAGGGTCGTCATGGACGTCGTCTACAACCACACGGCGGCGAGCGGCCAGGCGGACACGAGCGTCCTCGACAGGATCGTGCCGGGCTACTACCAGCGGCTCCTCGCCGACGGCTCGGTCGCGAACAGCACCTGCTGCGCCAACACGGCCACCGAGAACGCCATGATGGGCAAGCTGGTCGTCGACTCGGTCGTCACCTGGGCCAGGGAGTACAAGGTCGACGGCTTCCGCTTCGACCTCATGGGCCACCACCCGAAGGCCAACATCCTCGCCGTACGCAAGGCCCTGGACGCGCTGACGCCCACGAAGGACGGCGTCGACGGCAAGAAGATCATCCTGTACGGCGAGGGCTGGAACTTCGGCGAGGCCGCCGACGACTCCCGTTTCGTGCAGGCCACACAGAAGAACATGGCGGGGACCGGCATCGCGACCTTCTCCGACCGTGCCCGCGACGCCGTCCGCGGCGGCGGCCCCTTCGACTCGGACCCGGGCCTCCAGGGCTTCGCGTCCGGGCTGTACACCGACCCCAACTCGTCCACCGGCAACGGCACTTCCACCGAGCAGAAGGCCCGTCTCCTGCACTACCAGGACCTGATCAAGGTGGGGCTGAGCGGCAACCTCGCCCAGTACCGCTTCACGGACACCGACGGCAACGAGGTCACCGGCGCCCAGGTCGACTACAACGGCGCCCCGGCCGGCTACGCGGACGCACCCGGCGACGCCCTCGCCTACGCGGACGCCCACGACAACGAGTCGCTGTTCGACGCGCTGACGTACAAACTGCCCAAGGACACCTCCGCGTCCGACCGGGCCCGTATGCAGGTCCTCGCGATGGCGACGGCCGCCCTCTCCCAGGGCCCGTCCCTCTCCCAGGCCGGCTCGGACCTGCTGCGCTCCAAGTCGCTGGACCGCAACTCGTACGACAGCGGCGACTGGTTCAACGCCGTCCACTGGAACTGCGCCGACGGCAACGGCTTCGGGCGCGGACTGCCGTTGGCGGCCGACAACGCGTCCAAGTGGCCTTACGCCAAACCCCTGCTGGGCGCGGTCAAGGCCGGCTGCGAGCAGATCGAGGGCGCGTCGGCCGCGTACCGGGACCTGTTGGAGATCCGTACGACGGAGAGCGGCTTCTCCCTCGGCACGGCGGGCCAGGTGCAGTCGAAGCTGTCCTTCCCGCTGTCCGGCAAGGACGAGACGCCCGGTGTGATCACCATGGAGCTCGGTGACCTCGTCGTCGTGTTCAACGCGACGCCGAAGACGCAGGAGCAGCAGATCGACGCACTGGCCGGGACCGGCTACCGGCTGCACCCGGTGCAGGCGTCGGGGGCGGACTCTATCGTCAAGTCCGCCTCCTATGAGCGGGTATCGGGCACCTTCGCCGTTCCGGGGCGCACTGTCGCAGTGTTCTCCCGTATCGCCTGACAAGAGCACTACCTTGGTGGGGCAGACCGGGAACCCGTTCTCCCCCACCGGTGCTGTCCAAGGGCTGACAGATGGACGTCAACGGCAAGCAGACAGAAACGACCGTGCTGGTCGTGGACGATGTGGCGGCCAGCCGGTACGCCATGGGCACGGTGCTGCGCCGCGCCGGCCATCAGGTCGTCCCGGTCGCCACCGGCGGCGAGGCCCTCGTCGAACTCGACGTACGGCTGCGCGAGGGCGTCCTGCCCGACGTGGCCCTCGTCGACGTGGACCTGCCGGACATGAGCGGCTTCGAACTGTGCCGCCGGCTCAAGTCCCGGCCGCACATGGCCGGCCTGCCCGTCGTCCACTTCTCGGCCGCCGCGGTGGCCCCGGGCGACCGCTGCCACGGTCTGGACGCGGGCGGCGAGGCGTATCTGACGGTGCCCGCCGAACCCGAGGAGATCGAGGCGGTGGTCCGGGCCGCGGTGCGCGCCGCGCGGCTGCGGGCCGACGACCGGGCGCTGGTACGGCGGCTGACGCTGCTGTCGGAGACGATCGTCGCCATCCAGGCGGCACGCTCCCTGCAGGAACTCGCCGACGCCGCCGCCGACGGCACCGCACGGCTCACCGGCGGCCCCGCCGCCGTCTTCGTCCTCAGCCAGGACGACGAGCTGTTCCGCGGCACATCCCGGGACCGCACCTCACTCGCGCTGCCGGACGACGGCGCCCACCGTGCCGTCGCCGGTCTGCTCCGGCGGCTCACCCGTGGGCAGGCCGGGGCGCACATCACCACGGTGCCGTCGCCGCTGTGGCCCGCCGGGTTCTTCCGGCCCGGCGGGCAGCACGACGCCCGCCTGGCGCTGGTCCTCACCCAGGACGGCAAGGCCCGCGTGTGCCTGGCCACGCCCACCCGCGGGATGCGCCGGGTGAACCCCGAGGCCGAGGCCCTGGTGGTCCGGCTCGCCCAGGCCACCGCGCTCGCCGCCGAGCCGCTGCTCATGTACCGGGTCGAGCGGCACGTGGCCCTCACGCTCCAGCACAGCTTCCTTCCCCAACCGCACCGGCTGCCCGAACTGCCGGGCCTCGACGTCGCGGTCCGCTACGTGCCCGCGTCCCCGCAGACCGAGATCGGCGGCGACTTCTACGCGGCGCTGCGCACCGAAGACGGGGTGCTCACCGCGGTCGGCGACGTCGTCGGGCACTCGCTGGACGCGGCGACCGTCATGGTCGAGATCCGGCACGCGCTGCGCGCCTACGGCGTCGACGAGAGCGACCCGGCCGTGCTCGCCGAGCGCCTCGACCGGATGCTCCAGCGCTACCACCCCGACGTCACGGCCACCGTCTGCCTGGCCCTCATCGACCCCGGCACCGGGCGCACCCGCATCGCCAACGCGGGCCACATCCCGCCGCTGGTCATCCGGGACACCAACCGGGCCGACTACGCCCAGGCCTCCGGCCCGCTGCTCGGCCTGGACCTGCCCCACCCGCCGCCCACCGAACTGTTCCTCGAGCCCACCGACCGGCTCCTCATGGTCACGGACGGCCTGATCGAGACACGGGGCACGGACCTCGCGGCCTCGATGGAGCACCTCCGTGCGGCCGCCGCCGGTGCTCTGCCCGGCCTGGACGCCCTGTGCGACACGCTCCTGGCCTGCTTCGGCCACGACCGGGAGGACGACATCGCCCTGCTGGCGCTGCAACGGACGAATTAGGGTGAGTCCTGTCGACCCGGAACCGGGCGACCCGGAACAGGAGTGCTCATGCCGCAGATCACCGTCGCCTACTCCGCCACGATGGCTTCCGCCTTCGACCGAGCCGGTTTCGCCCGGGCGATGCACACCGCGACGGTCGAGATCGCGGCCGCCGAGCCAAAGGCGTGCAAGACCCAGTTCCGTGCGAGCGACTACACCGCGTTCGGGTACGAGGACCCCGAGGAGCAGGGCCACGCGATCGTGCACGTCACGATAGGACTGCTCGCCGGGCGCACCGTCGAGACGAAGGCGAGGCTGACCGAGACCGTGCTCGAACTGCTGAGCAAGCACGTGGAGGACGACGGGTTCGTCCTGCACGCCTCCGTCGAGGTCTGCGACCTCGACGCGTCGTACCGGAAGTTCTAGGGCCCTCTGACGACAGGACCTAGGAGGCCAGCGCCATCAGCTTGCCCATCAGCTCGCCGAACGGTCCGTCGGCCGGCTCGTCCCTGAGCATGTGACGCAAGAGCGAGGCCATCTCCTCGTCGTGCGCGGCGCTGACGGCGGCCAGCGCGGCGAAGTCGTGCACGAGCTGGACCTCCAGCTCGGCGCGCGGGATACGCCGGCCGTCCAGCCAGATCAGCGCGGTCGACTCGGCGAGCGAGATCCAGGAGCGGACGACCAGTTCCAGTCGCGCGGGCGGGTTCTCGACGCGCAGATGCGAAAGGATCTGGTCGTACGCGGCCTGTCGTACGGAGTCGATGAGCGCGTTCGTCGTCGACGACCCGACGGCCGGTCCGCCGCGCATCAGTGCCGAGAAACCGGGCCCGTGGTCGTCGACGAAGTCGAAGAACCGGCGCATCACCCGCAGCAGCCGCGCCCCCAGCGGCCCCTCGTGCGGCTCCGCGAACCGGCCCGCCAGATCCTCCGAGGCACGCTTCAACGCCGCTTCGTACAGGCTGAGTTTGCCGGGGAAGTAGTGGTAGACCAGCGGGCGCGAGATGCCGGCCGCCGACGCTATCTCGTCGATGGAGACCTCGTCGGGCGAGCGGCGGCTGAACAGTTGGAGGGCGACGCCGATCAACTGCTGGCGTCGCTCGTCGACGCCCATTCTGCGGCGCACTCCGGTAGTCATACGAACACCTTACCGATCGGATCCGGCCTCGAACGGACCGGATCAGCCACGGTCGTTCACCGGAGTGCGACCTTCAAGGCATCCTCGGTCAGCGCAGCCCGCTGATCGTCCGCCCGCCCTCCAAGGTCCCCTTCAGTTCCGCCCGAGCCCCTTGCTTCGCCCGTACGGCCAGCAGGTTGCCCTGGGCGGTCCCGTGCACCCGGCCCGTCGCACTCACCGACGAAGTCCCCCGGCTTCCCGCCCCGAGCAGATACCAGGCCCCCGTCTCCGACTTCCACAGCACCCCGGCGAGCACATGTGGATCACGTGGACCGCACGCCGGCGTGTCCTCGGCCTTGGCGGCCACCGCCCCGTACGCCCCGTCCGGCGTGTCGAACTGGGCCAGCACCCGTGTCCCGCCGCCCCGCCAGGTCTCGGCCCGTGTGCACACCCACTCGGCCGACCCGCTCGCGTCGGGCAGCGGCTGCTCGGCGTACGCCCACGCGTTGACGCTCCGCACGCCCGCCGAGCGCACCGACGCCAGCGAGCAGGCGAACGGGGACCAGGTGCGCAGCGCCCCCGCGCCCGACGCCTCGCCGGGCGAGCCGGGCCGCCCCGCGGTGAGGTGGGCGGGGACCAGCTCACCGAGGTCGGTCAGCAGGCGCGTGCCCGAGTTGTCCGTCAGCTGGAGAACGTTCCACGACGTGCAGGCGCCGGTCTGTGTGGCGGGGCCGGCCAGCGGCGCGGTGACGCCGTCGGTCAGGGCGAGGTCCATCGCCCCGGCGCCCGGTTTCACGAGGTCCCGCTCGGCTGCCTTCCTCACCCAGGGCGCCGTCAGATAGCGGACGTTGCCGTCCGCCCGGCCGAGGACCACGGCCGCCGCCTCGGCCCCCGTGGCGCCGTCGACCCGCGCGAAGTCGAGGGCCGCGCCCTGTGTGCCGTCCTTCGGCTCGGCGTAACGGGCGATGCGCAGACCGTCGTAGAAGATCACCACGCGCGCGCTGTCGACGGCCCCGGCGTACAGGAGCTGGGGCGGGCCGGCCGGGCCGCCGGACGGGGTGCCGGTGGTCGCCGAGACCCGGACGGTCTCCCCGGGGCGGGCCCAGACGGCGAGGGCGCGGCGCAGCAGCGCCGTGTCGCCCTTGAGCTCACCACGGGCGGGCCACACGGAGAAGTCGGTGCGCGCGGCGGACTCCCACGCGGTGGCGGCGACCTTGGTCAGCCGGCCCGGATCGAGGGCGGCCTGGGCCGCCGGGTTCTGCGCGTACGACGGCGCCGCGGCACCGTCGGGGCCCCAGCCGCCGCTGGGCAGGCCGAGCAGCGCCCCGCACACGGCGATGGCCGCCGCGGCGGCGAGCGCGGCCTTCGTGTGCTGCCTGCGCCGCATCAGGTCGGTGGGCCGGGCCTGCAGCGAACAGGGGTCGAACTCGGGGGAGTCGAGCAGCGCGTACCAGGCCCCGACACGGTCAGCCTCGCGCAGAGCGCTGTCCGGGTCCACGACACCGGCGGCGGTCAGGACCTTGCGTACGGCTCCTTCCGGGAGCTTCTCCAGGCCGCGCAGCACATACGCGGCGCGGGCCGGGCCGGAGAGGGCGGACAACTGCTGGTCCAGGGCGAGCTCGTCGGCGCCGCCCGAGCGCGGGAACAGGCGCAGGCCCCACACCTGGGGCAGCAGCGGCGGCAGCTGGGACCGCTTGGGCCACGCCCTGCGCCTGAGCGGCAGGCCCGCCTCCAGCGCCGTACGCACCACCTGGAGGCGGACGTAGGCGTAGCCCGGGTCGCCGTCGCGGCCGGTCGACTGGGCCGGGATCACGGGCGACGCGGCCCGGCCCCGGGGCAGGGCGCGCTGGGCGAGGGCGTGCGCGGTCAGGACCCGCCGGCTCCGGCCCAGGCCCGGCGGCAGCACCAGGTAGGCGAGCCTGACAAGCCGTGGGTAGTGCTCGACGAGCGCGGCCTCGGCCTGTGCGACGTCGACGACCGGATCGGAGGCGGCATGGGCGGGGCGGCGCGGGGCGACATCCTGTGACTGCACGTTCAGCAGAACGAGCGAATCGTTGGATGGTCACCAGGCTGCGGAGAGTTACCCGTCGGATTCCACGAGCAGACGGGCGTGGTTCGCCGTGGACCGCTGGCAGCGCGGCAGACGGGGCGCCGGCGCGCACCGGCACACTTTCGCACGGGTGAGCCGGGGAACGGCAGCGGTATTTTGAGTGCTCCGTGCGCGGGAGCCGTATCCAGGACGAGGCTCTTGCAGGGAGGACAGATGAAGGTGACCCGACCGATGCTCGCGCTGTGCGGCGCCGCGCTGGTGCTGGCGCTGGCGGGCTGCGGCTCCGACGCGGACCCGAAGGTGGTGCCGGAGGCGGCCACCGGCAGCCTGGAGCACCTGGCCGCCGAGGTGAAGTGCACGCCGGACATGCAGACGGACGCCGACGAGATCCGCCAGGCCATCTGCAAGAACGCCGACGGCAAGTTCATCCTCGCGACCTTCGCCACCGACCGCGGCCAGCGCGAGTGGATCAACGGGGCCAAGGACTACGGCGGTCACTACCTTGTCGGCCGCAAGTGGGTGGCCGTGGGCGAGAGCAGGACGGTGGCGGCGCTGCGGAACACGCTCGGCGGCGACATCGAGGAAGGGGCGGACCACTCCTCGCACGAGCCGCACGAGCCCTCCGAGGGCGCGACGCACTCCGGACACTGACCGGGCCCGGCACACAGAAGGCCGGCGGTGAGGAAACCTCGCCGCCGGCCTTCTCGGTGGATCACGCGCAGCGCCTGCCGGTGTTGATGCAGTCGACCATCTTGTTCATCAGGTTCTGGGAGAAGAAGTTGATGAAGTCGTTGTGGTCGGTGACCGGCTTGTGCAGCTGCTCGGGGAAGGTGTCCACCGCGTACGGGTTCACCACCTGGCCGTTCTCGATCTGCGGGGCCGGGACGTCGTAGACCAGACGGACCTGGAGCTGGGGGATCGCCTTGAAGCCGTTGGCGCAGGTGCCGTCGGCCTGGACGAACGCCACGTGCGTGCGGTGGTTGGCGCTGTCGATGTTCTGGCCGTCCCAGCAGCTCTGGAAGTTGGTCGTCCGGACCACCTGGCTGCCCTGGGGGCAGATCGGGTACTTGTCCTCCAGCTGCACCTTGTTCTCGAAGCCGGTGCAGCTCCAGTTCACGTTGGCGTTCCCGAGGCCGTTGACGAAGGACTTGGCGTCACCGGTGATGATGCGCAGGGCCGTCGGCATCGCGACGACGTTGCCCCTCTTGTTGCCGACGAACTTCAGCTGCGCCTGGGCGGGCTGGAGGATCTTGCCGACGTTGCCCTCCTTGCCACCGCCGTCGTTGTTCTGGTCGAAGTCCTGCGTACCGTCCTGCAGACGCAGCACCGGCCAGAAGTACGACGACTTGTCGCCCTGGTTCTGGCAGCTCGTGCCGGCCCCCGCCAGCTCCTGGTCGCTCGCGAACGCGTCGTTGTTCTGGTTGCCGACGTAGTCGTGCAGGTGGTGCGCGCCGTTGGTGACACCGGGGGCGACGATCACGTTGTCCGTGTTGTGGTTGTCGTTCCCGTTGGTGCCGCACCTCGTGGTGAAGCTGCCCCGCGAACCGCTGTCGCCGTTCGCCTTGAGCCCGTTCGCGCCCACGCCCAGCTGGGCGTCGCCCTGGACCTGGGTGATGTCCACGAAGTCCGCCGCCACCGGGCCGTTGCCGCCCTGGCCGCCGTTGCCCTGCTGCTGGCCGTTGTCGCCACCCTGCTGCTGACCGTCGTCCTGCTGCTGGCCGTTGTTGTTCTGACCGTCGTCCTGCTGCTGCCCGTCGTTGTCCTGCCCGTCGTTTTGCTGACCGTCGTCCTGCTGGCCGTCGCCTTCACCGGCGTTGGTCTGCGGGGCTGCGGTCTGCGTCGTACAGGCGGCGAGCTGGCTCAGCGAGTTGGAGAACGACCCGCCGACCCGCTGGATGTTGGTCCTGAGGCGGTCGATCGTCGCGGTCCGCTTCTCCTTGAGCGGGCCGACGATCGCGTTCTGCACGAAGTTCGCGTCGTTGGCCTGGGCCTGGCGCGTGGAGGCGAGACGGGCGTAGGCCTCGGTGATCTGCTTGTCGAGGTTCGCCAGCTCCGTGGCCACGCCGGTACGCGCCCGGCTCGGCACGTTCGTCAGCTTCTGGCCCACGTCCGGGCAGGAGATGGTGGCGACCTGCGCGGCCGCGGCCTTGGTCTGGTTCTGCGCAGAGTTCGTCTCGTGCGCCGAAGCGTAGAAGTTCGCCCAGATCAGCCCGCCCCCACCGAGCGCTAGGGCCGCCGATGCGGCAATGGCCTTGGTGGCCAGCGGCGTACGGCGTTTTCGTGTGTTGCGTCCCATGGAACTCCTCTGACTTCCTTGCGGGGCAGCATCGAGGCGCCCGACAGGAGTGAAGCGGCTCCCATTCATACGGAGGCGGTCCCACAGGTGTTCAGCCGACTCGGGAATTGCTGTGAGATTCGAGAGACAATTCGGCCCCAACTTCCGCACAGGTAACGCAAATCAAGGATTGGGCGTCGGGAGGCTCGGGCGCCGGGTCAGGGGGTGGTGCCGGCTGCACCCCCACCCGCCGCGAGCACCTTCGCCTCCAGCTCCGGATCGAGGCCCACCGCGGGCCGGTCCGGGCGCTGCGGGGCGGTACCGCCGATCTCCCGCAGCCAGCTCCAGGTGTCGGCCACGGTCTCGGTGACGGGTCGGCAGCTCAGGCCCGCCGCGAGGGCGCGGGAGACGTCCCCGCTGTGCAGGGACGCATGCTCCTCGCTCCCCGGAGGCACCCACACCGGCAGCCGGGTCCACGGCTCGACGCCCGCCGCGAGGATCACCTCGGGGTCGGTCCAGCGCAGTTCCGCGGTCGCGCCGGTGGCGTCCACGCACGCGTCGAGCAGCGTGCCCATGGTGGCGTGTCCCTGCGGGGCGACGAGGTTCACCGGCCCGCTCAGTTCCCGCTCCACCGCACCGAGGATCCACTCGGCGAGATCGCGGACGTCGACGTACTGCAGGGGCAGATCCCGCGGCCCGGGGGCCAGAACCGGTCCGCCGCGGGCGATCCGGTTCAGCCACCACGGCAGCCGGCCGATGTTCTCGTACGGGCCGAGGATCAGCCCGGCCCGTACGAGGAGGGAGCGGTCCGCGCCGAAGGCCGCGACCGCGGCCAGCTCGGCGCCCCGCTTGTCGCGGGCGTAGTCGGTCCGGTCCGCGTCGGGCTCGGCGCCCTCCACCAGCGGCGCGTTCTCGGTGTAACCGGCCGGCGCGGGCCACGCGTACACCGAGCAACTCGACACGTACACATACCGTGCGGCGCGGCCCCGCAGCAGCCGCGCCGTGTCCCGTACCGCCCGGGGCGCCGCCGACCAGGTGTCGACGACGGCGTCCCACTCGCCCCCCTCGGCCAGCGCGGCAAGTCCGTCGGGCTCGGTGCGGTCCCCGTGCAGGGACCGCACCCCGGCCACGGGTACATGCCGTCCCCGGTGGAAGACGGTCACGTCCCAGCCGCGCCCGAGCGCCGCCTCCACGACGGCCCGCCCCGCGAACTCGGTGCCGCCCAGCATCAGAAGTCTCATGCCGGTGACTGTGCACGATCCGGCCCCGGGACGGAACGGGAATCTGCTGTCAGGAGAGCAGAAGGGGTCCGGGAAACGGTCAACGCCCGGTCGCCGGCGTGTACTTGTAGCCGACCCGCCGCACCGTCTGGATGGTGCCCCGGTGCTCGGCGCCCAGCTTGCGGCGCAGGCGGGCGATGTGGACGTCGACGGTGCGGCCGTCGCCCACGTGTCCGTAGCCCCACACCGTGGTGACCAGCTGGTCGCGCGTGTGCACCCGGTTCGGGTGCGCGACAAGGTGGGCGAGCAGCTCGAACTCCAGGTATGTGAGATCGAGTTCGTGCCCGTCCACCTCGGCGGTGCGCTGCACGGTGTCGACGCGGACGAGCGGGGCGCCCTCCTCGTCGGCCGGCTCGCCGGCCTCGGCGAGGTCGGGTACTGCCACCGGCGGGAACGGCGGCTGCTGGTCGGCCGGGACGAGCACGAGGTAGCCGACCATCGGCGGCCGGCCAGGCAGGGCGGGCAGGGTGTGCTGGGGAGCGGGCAGCCAGGTGGCACCCGGGGGCAGGAAGTCGGTGACGTCGACCACCTCGTCGCGGTCGACGGCGCGCAGCCGGTGCCGGGCGGGTCCGGTCGCCGCGGTGGCGGACGGGGCGGTGGCGGACGGGGCGGTGAGGGTGGCGGTGGAGAAGGAACGAGTGGTCGCCATGAGATGTCAGCTCTTTCGCGCGAGGAGTTCGTCGGAAATCCGACGGCCCGGGGGTTCGGGGCCCGTCGAGGACGTACGTCGTTTCGCGCCGGCCGAAGGCCGGGGTGTGCGGCTTTAGAGGGCCGGCGCGTTCATCGCGCGGCAACACACCCGGTCGAAGTCGTGGTGTTGACGGGAAGGCCAGAAGGGCTCGAGGTCATGGCGACCCGTCGCGGTGGACTTCTGGAAGCTGGCCATGACCCCATTGAAGCAGACGCGTGGCTTCGGCAGGACCCTCCTCTCACTGCTCGGACGCTTCCTTGGCGTGAAGTCGGCGTTGCCGACTTCACCGGTCTCCACGCCCCCACCACGGCACGCGCCACCGACAGCGCGAGGGGCGCCCACCGTCGTGGTGGGCGCCCCTCGCGTGGCTGTGGCGGGGAGGATCAGACCTGGCCGGCCTTCTCCAGCGCGGTGCAGCAGGTGTCGACGATCAGGCGGGTCACCAGGTACGGGTCGACGTTGGCGTTGGGACGGCGGTCCTCGATGTAGCCCTTGCCGTCCTTCTCGACCTGCCACGGGATACGGACCGAGGCGCCGCGGTCGGAGACGCCGTAGCTGTACTCGTTCCACGGGGCGGTCTCGTGCAGGCCCGTCAGACGGTCGTCGATGCCGGCGCCGTAGTTCTTGACGTGGTCGAGCGGCTTGGAGCCCTCACCCAGCGACTCGCACGCGGTGATGATCGCGTCGTAGCCCTCGCGCATCGCCTTGGTGGAGAAGTTGGTGTGCGCGCCGGCGCCGTTCCAGTCGCCCTTGACCGGCTTGGGGTCGAGGGTGGCGGAGACGCCGAAGTCCTCGGCGGTGCGGTAGAGCAGCCAGCGGGCCACCCACAGCTGGTCGGCGACCTCCAGGGGGGCCAGCGGACCGACCTGGAACTCCCACTGGCCGGGCATGACTTCGGCGTTGATGCCGGAGATGCCCAGGCCCGCCTTCAGGCAGTTGTCGAGGTGGGCCTCGACGACCTCACGGCCGAAGATCTCGTCGGCGCCGACACCGCAGTAGTAGCCGCCCTGGGGAGCCGGGAAGCCGCCCTCGGGGAAGCCGAGCGGGCGGGCACCGTCGAAGAAGGTGTACTCCTGCTCGATGCCGAAGATCGGCTCCTGGGCGGCGTACTTCTCGGCGACCTCGGTGAGCGCGGCACGCGTGTTGGACGAGTGCGGCGTCATGTCGATGTTGAGGACCTCGCACAGGACGAGGATGTCGTCGCCGCCGCGGATCGGGTCGGGGCAGGTGAAGACCGGCTTGAGGACGCGGTCCGAGGCGTGGCCCTCGGCCTGGTTCGTGGAGGACCCGTCGAAGCCCCAGATCGGCAGCTCGGCACCCTTGGCTTCGTCGGCCAGAATCTTGGTCTTGGAACGCAGCTTGGCCGTCGGCTCGGTGCCGTCGATCCAGATGTACTCAGCCTTGAAGGTCACGGGCCACATCCTTCGGGGGTGGGTCTAGGCGCACTTGCGGGTGCTGCGGCGCTGCGGCACTGGGGCGCCGCCTTCGATGCCCGGCAGCCTGTCAACAGGCGATTTCCCGATCATTGCTCGAATGTGAACCCCGTGTTACCGGGTTGCACTGTGTCGCGTTTCACGGTGTGAGGCGGCTGTGCGGCCCGGCCGTCGGCGAAGAGGGATCGTTCGCAGTCGCAGACGGATGGTGTTCCGGCGGCTCGTATGCGAGGGGAACGGATGCGGCCCCGAGGGGGCGCGGGCAGCGGTACGCGGCCGGCGACCGCCACCCCCGTAACGGTCGCCGGCCGCTGACCCGCCGGTCCGGGCTGCTCCTGGGCGGGAGCGGCCGGACCGGTGACACGTACGAGGCGGCGGCAACAGCGGCAACAGGTGCCGCCGCCTCATCGATCTCCTGGGCGCCTCTGCCTCACCCCACCTTCTCGATCACTGCTCGGCGGATCAGGAACTTGCCGGGCTCCCGGACCTGTTCGAAGGCCGCGTTGTTGAGCAGGACGCAGCTGCCGGAGACCGAAGTGACCTCCACCGTCGTGGACTTGTTGTTGTCCAGGTTGGTGACCTTCAGCTTGGTCCCCGCCGGGAACTGGTTGCTGGACGCGGCGGGCGCCCCGCCCTCGCCGGACAGGGTGACGGTCGAGCCGTTGCACACCTGCTGGCCGGAGGCGGCAGCGCCACCGCCGTTGTTCCCGTTGTTCCCGTTCGCGTTTTCCGCGGGGGCGGTCTGCGAGGGCTGTGCGCCCCCTGCCTGCTGGCCTCCGCCCTGCTGGCCGTTCTGCGCAGGCTGCGACGCCTGGGAGCCCTGAGCCGACTCCCCGACGACACAGCCGGACGCTTCCTGCTGTTTCTTGATCTGGGCGACGACCGCCTCGCGGTTGGCGATCCGTGCCGCGGACTGCGCGTCCGGATTGGCGCGCTGGCCGTCGATGAACTTCTGGTTGTTGCCGAGGGCGGTGGCGAGTCCCTGGCAGACCGACGACTCCGCGGCGGCCTGCGGGGCGGCGGCGTTCGAGGTGCTCGCCATGACGAACGCACCGCCTCCCGCCACCGACGCCGCGCTCACCAGCAGCGCGATCTTCTTCTTGGTGCTGAGAGTTCTCCTGCGTGACATGCGCGCCTCCTGAAGAGGTCGGGGAGCGTACGTCGGTAGGTACGAGATCCCGAACGAAGTTACTCAGCGGTTACAGGAGTCACTGAAGTAACCTGCATCACATATCTGATCAACGGCCTCGGCTCCCCCCGCTCTTTCCCTCCTCGTAGGCCACCACGGTGTCGGCGACGTCCTGGAGCAGCCCCTCCGTCTGCCGCGTGAGCTCCGCCTCGCCGGACTACCGGGACAGGGCATCCCGTACGGCCTCGTCGGTGCGGGCCACCACCGCCGTGCCGTCCTCGGCCGTGATGATCGGGCGCTGGATCAGCTTCGGGTGCTCGGACAAGGCCTTGATCCACCGGTCGCGCGAAGTCTCGTCCCGCGGCCACTCCTTGAGGCCGAGCTCCCTGGCGGCGGCCTCCTGGGTGCGCGTGATGTCCCACGGTTCGAGACCGAGCCGGCCGAGAACCTCCCGGATCTCGTCCTCGCCCGGTACGTCCTCCAGGTAGCGGCGGACGGTGTAGTCGGCACCCTCGGCGTCCAGCAGGGTGAGCGCGCTGCGGCACTTCGAACAGGCCGGGTTGATCCAGATCTCCATGCCGCCCACGGTACGCCAGACCCGTGCCCCACCTGCGGCACTGCCTCCCCGAAAGCCCTTGTGGCCAGGGGCTCTTGTCAGTGGCGGGCAGTAGAATAGAAGCAGTGTTCGAGGGCGTTGCCGGGGTGGCCGAACCCCGGAGGGGGCGCCCTGACCGCGACAGGAGGATGCCTGTGCCCGCTGCCGCACTGAAGCAGAAGCCGTTGCCCACCCAGTCCACCGCGAATCACCCTGTGCTGCTCGATCTGCCGTACGCGCCCGTGGAGAAGCGGACGCTGCCGCCGGGCCGCCCGCGCGAGTGGTACGTCACCCACAACCGCCGCCTCAAGGCGATGCGCCTCGCCATCGCCCTGCTCGACTCGGGCGTGTACGTGCCCAACCAGGCCCGCAACGAGACGATACGGAGCACGGCGGAACTGATCGGCGTACACCCGCCCTCGGACACGACGTGCCACATGGTGCGAGCGCTGATCCGATACTCGCGTTGAGCCGGTGCGCCGGGTGCGCCCTGTTTCGGGCGTGCCCGGCGCTGGTGCGGGCGTCACCGGGGGCCGCAGCCCCCCGCTTCGGCCTGACCGGCGCCGAACTGCCCAGCTCTACGCCGACAACTCCTTCTCCAGCGGCGTCCGGAACCGAGGCGTCACCCGGGTCGTTCCCACCCAGCCCCGCAGGCGCTCCGCCTCCGCCGCGATCGCCGCCCGCGCCTCCCGACCCACGCCGTCCGTGTCCAGCAGGCGCCACACGATCTCGCCGTCCGGCCGTTGTGCCCAGCCTCCCACCACGCGGCCGTTCCACCACACCGTGGGCCCGACGTTGCCGCTGTAGTCGAACAGCCGGGGGCGCAGCTCCGGTGCGAGGTACCAGTCCCGCTGCTGCCATCCCATCGCCGTCGGATCGAGGGCCGGCAGCAGCGCGGCCCACGGCTCGGGCGGTCCCGCCACCGGAGCGTCGTCGCCGGCGACAACGTACCCCGTGCCCTCGTCAAGGGACACCGGTCGCGCGCCGATCGCCGTCAGCGCCCTGCGGACGTCCGTGACCCGCCAGCCCGTCCACCACCTCAGGTCGGCCTCCGTGGCCGGCCCGCACGCGGTGAGCCAGTGGTGCAGCAGGCGGGCCTGCGCCCGGGCCGTGTCCAGCTCGGGGTGCTCGGGTGCCACCGCCCAGCGGAACCGGCTGGACGTCCAGGAACCGAGAGGGCGGCCCCGGACGACCTTCCCCTCCACGCCCAGCACCCTCAGCAGGCGCGTCGAAACGGTGTGCAGACCCTCGTAGCTCTTGCCGGCCGCGTACGCGAACTGCTCCCGCAGACGCGGCTCGTCCTCGGCGAGTTCGGCCGCCGTGGCCTGGCCGCGCCGGGCCAGCGCGGCCAGGGCCGACTCCTCGACCTCCTTCAGCCAGGCCGCGTCCGGCGCCCCGGCCTTCGCCATGTCCTTGAGCAGCCCGGCACGCTCGCGGGCGGCGACCGCGAGGCCGGTCGAGGCGTGCACCACCGCGGTCAGGTCCGCGGGGAACACGAACACGGTGTGCCGCATGCCGTGCATACGGACCAGGGTGCGGTCCTCGTACAGCGCCCGGGCGGTGTCCGGCACCGTCCTCGCCGGGTCGGCCAGCCGGGCGCCGACGGCCAGGTACACCGTCGCGGGGTCCGAGCCGTGCAGAGCCACAAGGGAGGCGGCGGCCTCTTCCGGGCCGGCCGCCCGCGCCGTCCCGGACAGCCGGTGCCGCAGCGCCAGCCTGGCCCGGCGCTCCGCCACACCGATGTTCCGCTGCTCGCCGACCATGCCGACCTCCACCCGCTCTCCGCCTTCTCCGCCCGTTCCGCCTGACCGCATCCTCCCGGACGCCACTGACAACCGGGGCCGTCACCCGATTGCCGTACCCGGCATGCGCATGCCCCCACGCCCGGCCTTCACTGCGTTCAGGAGGTGACGCGGACCAGGAGCACCAGGAGACCAGGGAGGCGTGATGCAGAGGCAGGGCACATGACCACCACCCCAGCCGGCCCCGCCGAGCGCGGCCGGGCCGCCCGCAAACGCGTCCCGCGCTCCGCGCACGGCCTGTGGATCCCCTCCGTCGAGCGGCCCGACCCCGTCGCCCTGCTGGAGCGCCAGGACCGTGACCGGCTGCCGGAGCTGCTGCCGATCCGGTACGGACGTATGGCCGCCTCGCCCTTCGCCTTCCTGCGCGGGGCGGCCGCCGTGATGGCCTCCGACCTCGCCGCCCAGCCCCACTCCGGCCTCACCGTGCAGCTGTGCGGCGACGCCCATCTGCTCAACTTCGGCCTGTACGCCTCGCCGGAGCGGTCCGTGCTCTTCGACCTCAACGACTTCGACGAGACGTTCCCCGGCCCCTTCGAGTGGGACGTCAAACGGCTCGCCGCCAGCGTGGCCACAGCCGCCCGCGAGAACGGTCACGACAAGGCGAAGGCGCGCCGGGCCGCGCAGGAGGCCGGGGCCGCGTACCGCGTGAACATGCGGAGGCTGGCGAGCATGGGCGAACTCGACGTCTGGTACGAGCGCATCGACGTCGAAAGCATGCTGCCCCTCATCCGCTCCGCCCGTCACCGCCGCCGCGCCGAGTCCAGCCTCACCCGGGCCCGCCGCCGCACCAGCCTGCAGGCCCTGGGCAAGCTGACCGAGGTCGTCGACGGCCGCCGGCGCATCATCCACGACCCGCCGCTCCTCGAACCCGCCGGCGCCGCCGACACCGCCACCCTGCGGAAGAGCTTCAGCGACTACCGCTCCACCCTCTCCGAGGAACGCCGTCTGCTCCTGGACCGCTTCCGCTTCGTGGACGCCGCCCGCAAGGCCGTCGGCGTCGGCAGCGTCGGCATGCGCTGCTTCATCGTGCTGTTCGCCGGACGGGACTCCGACGACCCCCTGTTCCTGCAGATCAAGGAGGCCCGCAGGTCCGTACTGGAGGAGCACCTGCCCAGCGGCCCGTACGTCCATCCCGGGCACCGGGTCGTCGCCGGGCAGCGGCTGCTGCAGGCCGCCGGCGACATCTTCCTCGGCTGGATGACCGGGCCGCAGGACCGCGCCTTCTACTGGCGGCAGCTGCGCGACATGAAGGGCTCCGCGGACGTGGCCGGGATGGGCCCGGCCGACCTGCTCGCCTACGCCCGGCTGTGCGGCACCACGCTGGCCCGCGCGCACGCCCGCTCCGGCGACCGCGTCGCGATCGCCGCCTATCTGGGCGGCGCGGACACCTTCGAAAGGGCCGTCGCGGAGTTCGCGCTGAGCTACGCCGACCAGACCGACGCCGACCACGCGGCGCTGGGCGCGGCCGTGGCGGCGGGCGTGGTGCGGGCGGAGCCGGGGGTCTGAGAGCGGGCTCAGCCGTACCGTTCGACCAGTCCGCGCACGTACTCCTCCAGCCGCCCGCCCAGGACCTCCGCCGTCAGGTCCGTCCGCCCCAGCTCCCGCCACGGGCCCGCCGGCTTCGCCGCGTCGGGGGAGTAGGCCAGGGCGTCGATCAGCCGCCAGTACAGGTGGTCGGGCCCGTCGGCCGACATCAGCCCGCCCTGCGCCTCGTACCGTTCCCGGAAGCCCAGGCCGTGCTCCGGGCCGTGCAGCAGCGCGAGGGCCGTCGCGCAGTGCGCGACATCGAGGTCGGCGGGGCCCCACGAGGTCTCCGCCCAGTCGACGACCCCGCTGATCCGCAGTTCCGCGCCCGCCCCCGTGAACAGCACGTTCCCGGGGTGGAAGTCCCGGTGCAGGAAGCACCCCTCGTACGGCGGCGGGTCGCGGCGGATCACGTTCACGGCCCGCTCCCACAGCGCGCCCCGCGGTGTGCGCACCCGTTCCGGAGATGTCCACGCCTGACAGGGGCGCGGCCGCTCCCCGGGCACGACCCCGTGGATCCGTACGAGTTGGGCCGCCAGCAGGTCCAGCCGGCGGTCGAGGTCCTCCTCGTCGAGCCGTACGCGGCCCGGCAGCAGGGACATCAGCAGCGAAGGGTGGTCGCAGTGTTCGGCTGTGGCGTCGACGGCCACCGCCTCGGGGGCCGGGACGCCGTCCTCCCCGGCCAGCAGGGTGAGGACGGAGGCCTCGCGGGTGAGCAGCCCGGGGGCGTGCCGTCGGAAGAAGGGCTTCACGAAGGAACGCAGGACGAGGTCCGTGCCGTCGTCGAGAGCGAGCCGGCGCATCTGGGAACTCCAGCCGCCGGAGAGGAAGCGCGTGCCCGTCACCGTCCGGCCCTGCGGGAGCTGCTTGGCCACCCAGGTGCGGGTCGCCGTCCAGCCCCGGTCACCGAGGCCGGCCAGCACCGCGTCAACGAACTCCCGCCGGTCGTCTGCGTGGTCACGGAACCACAGGCCCACTATGTGGTCGGCGCCGGGGAGCTCGAAGCGCGTGAACTGCGCGCGCCGGGCCAGTGCGTCCTGGACGGCATCGGTCACGGCGGGCGGGATGACGTCGTCCGTGCCCGGTACCGCGAGCACCGCCCGGCCCTCGTACGCCCGCAGCACGTCGAGGGCCGGCGCCCCGCGCCAGCCGTCCGGCCGGCGGATGATCCCGCTGAACCGGCCGTCCCCTTCGCCGAACGGCACGTCCCACGCCTCGGCCGCGTACACGGCCGGCGCACACAGCCCGAGCGCCGCCACCCGGTCCCCGTAGTGCGCGGCGAGATCCGCCACCGTCTGGCCGCTCATGCTGAACCCGACCAGGATCAGCGGGCCGTCCGCGGGAACCCGGGCGTCGATGACGGACACGGCCTGCTCGAAGCGCCGCCGCAGACTCAACTCCGAGAGTTCCCCGGTGCTTTCGCCGTGCCCGGAGAAATCGAGGGCGAGGGCGTGGCAGCCGTGTGCCGTGAACTCGCCGAGCAGCGGCAGCAACCGCTCCTTGCTGCCGTTGCCGGCACCGTGCAGTGCGACGGCGGTGGCCGCTCCCGGACCGCCGCCGCCGTACACGCAGCTGAGGCGTTCACCGTCGTACTCGTGCGTGAAAGGCAGGAGTTCACTCATGCCCCCATTCACTCACGAGCCCCGGCTCCACGCCGCGGGAAAAGGAGATGCACGCCGAGTGACCGCTTCCCTACGCTGGAGAGGCGTTACGGAGGCGCCCACCACCGCTTTCCGCAGGACAGGCATCACCCGGCGGACTCGGGGCTACTCTCTACGCACCGACGGACGGCCGCCCTTCCCCCAGCGCCCCGTCACAGACACCGATCACCGCTCGGACCAACCCACGCCCACGGAGGCCCGTGATGGGCACCATCGTCATTTCCGGGACCGTCGTCCTGGTTGTCCTGGGATTCGGAAACCACATCTGGTGGCTCGCCGCCGTCGCCGTGCTCTTCCTGTACACGCAGTACGGGCGGAGCTCGTCCTCGGCGCCCACGGCCGGAGGTCCCTCCTCGGGGGGACCCGCCCCAGGGGGACCCGCCCCGGGGCCCGCGCCCGGGAGCTACCGCGCCTACCGCGACCGTCGTGACCAGCAGGCCAAGTGGGAGCGCCGCTACCGCCGCGAGCGCCCCTTCGAGACCCGCCGTCAGGAGCGCGAACAGAGCGGATGAGACCGCCGGTGAGCCAGGCGTCCGAAGGTCACAGACCCGGGGCGCCCCACACCGGGAACCAGCGGTTCAGGTCCTGCTCGATCCGCAGGTCGTCCGCGAGTGCCGCCCTGACCCGCAGTTCCAGCGGGTTGTCGCGCCGCTGTCCCGCGCCGGGCAGCGGCGCGAATGGGTAGAAGGTGCCGCGCTTGTAGAGGTAGACGAGCGCGAGCCGCCGGCCCTCCGGGTCCTGGAACCCGGCGAGCGAACACAGCAGCTGCGGGCCGAAGCCGTTGGCCTCCATCGCACTGTTCACCGCGTGCAGATCGTTGACCAGCAGGGGAAGCTGGTCGGGGGTGCGGCGTGAGACCAGCCAGGAGTAGCCGTACTCGTCCCGGCGCAGCTCCACCGGCGGGCCGTCCCGGTCGGCGTCCGCGTCGAGCAGGGCCTGGACCTCGCGATGCGTCTGCTCGAAGGCGGCGCCCTCGACCGTGGCGAAGCACACCGCGCCGTTCCCGGTCGGCGTGAAGCCCGCCGCGGCCTCCAGGGTCACGGCGGCCGAGGGCAGCGCGAAGAGCTGGTCGAGGTCGGGCGCGACCGGTTTCGTCCGGCCGAGCAGGATGTCCAGCAAGCCCATCCTCAGTCCGCCTTCCCGGGTCGCGCAGCCTCGCCCAACTCGGCGGAGATCCGCCCCAGTTGGCCGAGTCGCTGCTCCAGGCTCGGGTGGGTGGAGAAGAGCCGTGCCACGCCGGGCTCGGAGCCCAGCGCCGGGGTGAAGTAGAAGGCGTTGAAGGCCTGTGCGGTCCGCAGGTCCTTGGTCGGGATCCGGGCGATGTCGCCCGAGACCTTGGTGAGCGCGGACGCGAGTGCCGAGGGACGGCCGGTGAGCAGCGCCGCCGCCCGGTCCGCCGCCAGCTCCCGGTACCGGGACAGGGCCCGGATCAGCAGGAAGCTGATCGCGTACACGGCCGCCGACACTCCCATCACGGCCGCGAAGACGACGGCGGTGTTCTGGTCCCTGCGGCCCCCGCCGAACAGCTGTGAGTAGAACGCGAACCGCACGATCAGCCCCGCGATCACGCCCAGGAAGGACGCGATCGTGATCACGGCGACGTCCTTGTGCGCCACGTGCGACAGCTCGTGCGCGAGCACGCCCTCCAGCTCGGCCGGCTCCAGCCGCCGCAGCAGCCCGGTGGTCACACAGACCACGGCGTTGTCGGGGTTGCGGCCGGTCGCGAAGGCGTTCGGCATGTCCATCGGCGACACGGCGACCACCGGCTTGGGCATGTCCGCGATCGCACACAGCCGGTCCACCACCGCGTGCAGCTCGGGATACTCCTCCCGTTCCACGACCCGCCCGCGCATCGCGAACAGCGCGATCCGGTCGGAGAACCAGAACTGCGCGACGAACATCGCCCCCACGAGCACGACGACCAGCAGCCACGACTTCAGCAAGACGATCAACGCGGCGACGAAGGCCACGTACAGGAGCCCGAGCAGGAACAGCGTGACCGTCATCCGCACGGTCAGTCGCCGGTCGGTACCAAAGCGGCTCTGCATCTGCATCACCCCGCAGTTCAGGCACTCGTCCCACTGCCCAGTGTGCACCCGACCCCTTCATGAGGAGGTCCCGATCAGCTCTGGGGGCTGCAAAGGCTCCCCACGAGCCTCGGAACCTGTGTCACACCTCAGAGGATCCCGGCCGCCACGCCCTAGTACGGCGTGCGGTAGCTCGCGTATCCGAGCAGCACGATGATCGCGGCCACGCTGCCGAGCACGATGGCCGTCGAGACCCACGACGAGCGGCGCGGTGCCGACGGCTCGGGGTCGGCGCGGAAGGGCTGCGGCTCGGGAGGGTTCTCCTTCCAGCGCGCGGCGAGCATCCGGGCCCGGGCGGAGGGCTCCTTGTGCTCGGCGTTGTCAGCCCACTTGAGGTCGAACTCTCCCTGGAAGTCGTCCTGTTCGGACATCCCCGTATCCCCCAGTCACATATCTCGAACAGCAGTGCCGGAAACCATACGACGGCGCCCCCGCCCTGAGAAACAGGAACGGGGGCGCCGGACGGCTCACGCGTCGGCCACGCGTGGGCCGATCACACGTCGAAGTACAGCTCGAACTCGTGCGGGTGCGGACGCAGCTGCAGCGGAGCGATCTCGTTCGCGCGCTTGAAGTCGATCCACGTCTCGATCAGGTCGGCCGTGAAGACGTCGCCCGCGAGCAGGAACTCGTGGTCGCGCTCCAGGGAGTCGAGGACGGCCGGGAGCGAGGTCGGGACCTGCGCGACGTTCGCGTGCTCCTCGGGAGCCAGCTCGTACAGGTCCTTGTCGATCGGCTCGGCCGGCTCGATCTTGTTCTTGATGCCGTCCAGGCCCGCGAGCAGCAGCGCGGAGAACGCCAGGTACGGGTTGCCGGAGGAGTCCGGGGCGCGGAACTCGACGCGCTTGGCCTTCGGGTTCGAGCCGGTGATCGGGATACGCATCGCGGCGGAGCGGTTGCGCTGCGAGTACACCAGGTTGATCGGGGCCTCGAAGCCCGGGACCAGACGGTGGTACGAGTTCACGGTCGGGTTGGTGAAGGCCAGCAGCGACGGGGCGTGCTTGAGGATGCCGCCGATGTAGTAGCGGGCGGTGTCCGACAGGCCCGCGTAGCCGGCCTCGTCGTAGAACAGCGGGTCGCCGTTGCTCCACAGGGACTGGTGGACGTGCATGCCCGAGCCGTTGTCGCCGAAGATCGGCTTCGGCATGAAGGTCGCGGTCTTGCCGTTGCGCCAGGCCACGTTCTTCACGATGTACTTGAAGAGCTGGAGGTCGTCGGCGGCGGCGAGCAGCGTGTTGAACTTGTAGTTGATCTCAGCCTGGCCGGCGGTGCCCACCTCGTGGTGCTGGCGCTCGACCTGGAGACCGGAGTTGGCCAGCTCCAGGGAGATCTCGGCGCGCAGGTCGGCGAAGTGGTCGACCGGCGGGACCGGGAAGTAGCCGCCCTTGTAGCGGACCTTGTAACCACGGTTGTCCTCGATGGCGCCGGTGTTCCAGGCGCCGGCCTCGGAGTCGATGTGGTAGAAGGACTCGTTCGCGCTGGTGGCGAAGCGGACGGAGTCGAAGACGTAGAACTCGGCCTCGGGGCCGAAGTACGCGGTGTCCGCGATACCGGTGGAGGCGAGGTAGGCCTCGGCCTTCTTGGCCACGTTGCGCGGGTCACGGGAGTACTGCTCGCCCGTGATCGGGTCGTGGATGAAGAAGTTGATGTTGACCGTCTTGTCGCGGCGGAACGGGTCGACGCGCGCGGTGGACAGGTCGGCCCGGAGTGCCATGTCCGACTCGTGAATGGCCTGGAAGCCGCGGATGGAGGAGCCGTCGAAGGCCAGTTCCTCGTCCGGGTCGAAGGCCTCCGCCGGCAGCGTGAAGTGCTGCATGACGCCCGGCAGGTCGCAGAAACGGACGTCGATGAACTTGACGTCCTCGTCCGCGATGAACTTCTTGGCCTCGTCGGCGTTCTGGAACATCCAGCTCCTCCTACTCCCGACCGTTCCGTGCCGGGGTGGTAGTTCGTTCGTGCGGCCAGTGCGGTGGCACACGCTGGCCTCGACCCTAGGGACGGGTGATTTCTCGGGCGTGACTCATTTGTTTCGCAGGGGTTAACGGGCTCGGTTCGAGCCTAGCTCGCCGACACCCCGCCGTCCCAGGGGCATATGGGTGCGCAGTACCGTGGACGGGTGGACAACAGGCAAGCAATCGGATCGTGGCTCTCCGGGCCGCGCGCGGCCGCGGAAGAAGCCGGTGTCGACTTCGGATACCGGGGCGAGCAGCTCGGTCTGCCGGAAGAGGGGCCGGGCTCGATCGCCCGCCCCGGCAGGCGGCTCGGTGCCCTCGCCGTCGACTGGGGCCTGTGCCTCTTGATCGCATACGGCCTGATCACGGACAGCTATAACGAGGCGGCCCAGATCTGGGCGCCGCTCGTCCTGTTCGTACTGATCGTCGTCACGGTCGGCACGGTCGGCTTCACCCCGGGCAAGCGGCTCTTCGGCCTGCGGGTGATCGCCCTGGACACCGGGCGCGTCCACCCGCTGCGTGTCCTGCTGCGCACGGTCCTGCTGTTCCTCGCCCTCCCCGCCCTGATCTGGGACCGCGACGGCCGCGGCCTGCACGACCGGCTGGCCCGCACGGTCGAGGTGCGGATCTGACCCTTGTACGTCCCCGCACGACGAACATGACGAAGGGGCCGCCCGGAGTGATCCGGGCGGCCCCTTTTCCGACGTAGGAGGGATCAGCGGGCCTTCGGTCCGCCCTTCGGCAGCTTCATGCCCCTGGGCATGGGGCCCTTCGGCAGCGGCATGTTGCTCATCAGGTCGCCCATCGCACGCAGCCGGTCGTTGGTCGCGGTGACCTGCGGACCGGTCAGCACGCGCGGCAGCTTCAGCATGGTCGTGCGCAGCTTCTTCAGCTCGACCTGGCCGTCATCCGTGCCGACGATCACGTCGTGCACCGGCACGTCCGCGACGATGCGGTTCATCTTCTTCTTCTCGGCGGCCAGCAGGCTCTTCACCCGGTTCGGGTTGCCCTCGGCGACCAGGACGATGCCGGCTTTGCCGACGGCCCGGTGCACCACGTCCTGGCTGCGGTTCATCGCCACCGCGGGGGTCGTCGTCCAGCCCCGGCCGATGTTGTCCAGCACGGCCGCTGCTGCGCCCGGCTGGCCCTCCATCTGCCCGAAGGCCGCTCGCTCGGCCCGGCGCCCGAACACGATCGCCGTCGCGAGGAAGGCGAGCAGGAGGCCCAGGATGCCGAGATAGATGGGATGACCGATCAGGAAACCGATCGCGAGGAAGACACCGAAGGTGATGATGCCGACAGCCGCGAGTACAAGACCGATCTTCTTGTCGGCCTTGCGGGTCATCTTGTAGGTCAGGGCGATCTGCTTCAGTCGCCCGGGGCTCGCAGCATCCGCTGCCGTGTCCTTCCTCGCCATGCCGTGAAGTCTACGTGGCCCCACAAGCGCCGACGACGGCAGTGCCCGCGGGAAGGGGAGAGCGGCCTCAGGAGCGCACGGTGAAGGTCTGCTCCAGGACGCGCTGGGCCTCGACGCGGTCCTTGGCACGACGGCGGTCCTCCAGGACGGAGGTCCAGGCGTTGCGGCGGGCGGTGCGCTGGCCGCTGCTCATGAGCAGCGACTCGACCGCACGCAGCGCGTCGGTGAACGTCGGAATGGCTGTGGCGCGAACGGGCGCGGCCTGCATGATGGGGGTCCCCCCTCGGGACGGCTGCGGGTGAGGGTGTACGTGGTGTGATTCCAGGGTCACTGATTGGTGTTACCAGGGCGTGACCGGCCGGTCAAACACCAATGAAGCCTTGATGCGCTGGGCCGAAACGCTGACGCGGCCCTGACGGGGCCCTCATCTGCGAGGACGGTCAGGACCGCGCCGAATCGGCCGTTACTGACGGGTAGCAGCTTGTGCGTGAATTCACACGCTTGCCTCATATCGAGCGGGCAAGGGGGGTGACGGAGTGTCAGACGATCAGACGGCCTGCGAGGCGACGTACGAACCCCGCTTCTCGACGGCCATCTGGTAGAGCCGCCCGGCACGGTAGGAGGACCGTACCAGCGGG
Source organism: Streptomyces sp. NPDC040410 (assembly GCF_055595715.1). Taxonomy (NCBI): domain Bacteria; kingdom Bacillati; phylum Actinomycetota; class Actinomycetes; order Kitasatosporales; family Streptomycetaceae; genus Streptomyces; species Streptomyces sp. NPDC040410. Next base: position 241,494 of record NZ_JBVIVK010000008.1, on the reverse strand, counting down.
CCGGACATCACGCCCGAGAAGCCGATCTGCTCGGCCTCCTCCTTCAGCTCCACGAACTCGTGCGGCTTGACCCAGCGCTCCACGGGGTGGTGCCGCACGGACGGACGCAGGTACTGGGTGATGGTGACCAGCTCGCAGCCCGCCTCGTGCAGCTGCTTCAGCGCCTCGCTGACCTCCTCGCGGGTCTCGCCCATGCCGAGGATCAGGTTCGACTTGGTGACCAGGCCGTAGTCGCGTGCCTCGGTGATGACCTTCAGCGAGCGCTCGTAGCGGAAGCCGGGGCGGATGCGCTTGAAGATCCGGGGCACCGTCTCGACGTTGTGCGCGAAGACCTCGGGGCGGGAGGCGAAGACCTCCTGCAGCAGCTCGGGCACGGCGTTGAAGTCGGGGGCGAGGAGCTCCACCTTGGTGCGGCCGGCCTCGCGGGAGGAGGTCTGCTCGTGGATCTGGCGCACCGTCTCCGCGTACAGCCAGGCGCCGCCGTCCTCCAGGTCGTCACGGGCGACGCCGGTGATGGTGGCGTAGTTCAGGTCCATGGTGACCACGGACTCGCCCACGCGGCGCGGCTCGTCGCGGTCCAGCGCCTCGGGCTTGCCGGTGTCGATCTGGCAGAAGTCGCAGCGCCGTGTGCACTGGTCGCCGCCGATGAGGAAAGTCGCCTCGCGGTCCTCCCAGCACTCGTAGATGTTCGGGCAGCCGGCTTCCTGGCAGACCGTGTGCAGGCCCTCGCTCTTCACGAGGTTCTGCATCTGCGTGTACTCGGGACCCATTTTCGCCCGGGTCTTGATCCACTCGGGCTTGCGCTCGATGGGGGTCTGGCTGTTGCGGACCTCCAGGCGCAGCATCTTGCGTCCGTCGGGTGCGACTGCGGACACGACCGGCTCCCTAGCGATTGATTCTTCGGCGCCCTCAAGGGTACGCCCGTGGATTTGAATGTCCGGCGGTGGTGCCGACCCTGCTGGGGGGCCGCCGCGCCCAGACCCCCGCTTCGGCCTGAACGGCCTGGTCCTCAAGCGCCGGACGGGCTGGGCGCTGCCGGCGCCTTCCCGGTCTCCCGCGGCTTGAGCTCCGCGTTCTCCAGTACGCCCCTCAGGTGCCGCTCGACCACCGGCAGCACCTCGTCGATCGTCACGTCCCGGCCGAGCTCGTTCGCGAGCGAGGCGACCCCGGCGTCCCGGATCCCGCACGGGATGATCCTGTCGAACCACTTGTTGTCCGGGTTCACGTTCAGGGCGAAGCCGTGCATCGTGACGCCCTTGGCGACCCGGATCCCGATCGCCGCGATCTTGCGGTCCTCGCGGCGCTGGCCGGCGTTGGACGGGGCGTACTCCGGGCCGTTGAGGCGGGCGTCGAACTCCTCGTCGTGCAGCCGCGGGTCGAAGTCCAGTGACAGGCCGCCGATCGACGGACGCTGCTCCGCGAGGTCCTTGGCGTCGCCGAGGATCCACACCCCGCTGCGGCCCTCGACCCGGGTCGTCTCCAGGCCGAACTCCGCGCACGTGAGGATCAGGGCCTCTTCCAGGCGCCGTACATGTGCCACCACGTCCACCGGGCGCGGCAGCTTCTGGATCGGGTAGCCCACCAGCTGGCCGGGACCGTGCCAGGTGATCTTGCCGCCGCGGTCCACGTCGATCACCGGGGTGCCGTCGAGCGGGCGCTCGCTGTCGGCGGTGCGCCGGCCGGCCGTGTAGACCGGCGGGTGCTCAAGGAGCAGCACGGTGTCGGGGACCTCGTCCGCGAAGCGCGCCGCGTGCACCCGGCGCTGCTCGTCCCAGGCCTCCTGGTACTCGACGGCCTCGGCACCGAATCCCATGCGGACGAACCGCAACCCACTCACTGCAAGCGCCCCCTCGGAAGCTCGTAAGGCACGAAGCGTGCCCACGCCACTGTACGTCCGGCCGATCCACGTCAGCCGTGGGGCAATCCTCACACGATCGGATGAATGAAGGTCGAAGGGTGCGATCGACTGCTTACGCTCCGCTACATTCGCGCCGTTCACGAGGCCAAAAGGGCTGCTCACAGGCGATCCGGGCACCGCGGCGGCCACAGCGGCCTCCGTGAGGCCCGAAAGGCAGGAGACCCCACCGCAGATGACGGAACGACCCGCGCAGCGCACTCCCAATCGACAGCTCGCCGCGCTCATCGCAGAAGCGGGGTTCTCCAACGCGGGTCTCGCCAGACGCGTGGACCAGCTCGGTCTCGAACACGGGCTGGACCTGAGATACGACAAGACGTCCGTCACCCGGTGGCTGCGCGGTCAGCAGCCCCGCGGCACCACCCCCGCCCTGATCGCCGAGGTCTTCACCCGGCGCCTCGGACGGCGCCTGACCGCCCAGGACCTCGGGCTCGACGCCTGCGCGCCCGTCTACGCGGGCCTGGAGTTCGCCTCGACGCCCGAAGAGGCCGTCGACATCGTCGGCGGGCTGTGGCGCAAGGACTCCGGCAGCCACGCCGAGCTCCGCAAGATCGCGTTCACCCCGGCGGGGCTCGTCGTCCCCAGCCGGGACTGGCTCATCGGACGGCCCGACGACAAGGTGGCCCGCGGCGAACCGCCCACTCGTCTCCCCGCGCAGGGCCGGCCGGCGCTGCCCCGCCAGCGCGGCGCGGCCGAACGCGGCCCCGGCCAGAAGGTCACCGCGGGCGACATCGCCGCCCTGCGCTTGGTCGGCGACCTCTTCCGCTCCCTCGACGACATGTACGGCGGCGGCCACGCACGCCAGGCCCTCGTGCGCTACCTGGAGCACGAGTGCGAGCCCATGCTGCGCGGCAGCTACGGCGAGCAGACGGGCCGCCGCCTGTTCGCGGCCGCCGCCGACCTGACGAGGCTCGCGGGCTGGACGTCGTACGACATCGCCGCGCACGGACTCGCCCAGCGCTACTTCGTGCAGGCGCTCCGGCTCGCGCAGGCGGCCGGGGACCGGGCCTACGGCTCGTACGTCCTCGTCACGATGAGCCGGCAGGCCGTCTACCTCGGGCACGGGCGGGAGGCCGTGCAGCTCGCGCGCGTGGCGCAGCAGGGGGTGGGGACCAACGCCCCGCCCGTCGTGCAGGCGCTGCTGCACGCCGTCGAGGCGCGCGGGCACGCGGTGCTCGGCGAGGTGCGGGCCTGCACGGCCTCCCTCGCCCGTGCCGAGCGGGCCCTGGAGGCCGCCCGGCCCGGCGACGAGGTCCCGCACTGGGCGCGGTTCTTCGACGAGGCGCAGCTCGCCGACGAGTTGGGGCACAGCCACCGGGACCTCCAGCAGTTCCGCGCGGCCGCCCAGCACGCGGAACGCTCCCTGCAGCTGCGCGCCCCCGCCTACGCCCGAAGCCGCCTGTTCTGCCGGGTCGTCCTCGCCTCGGCCCGCCTCGGCCTCGGCGAACTCGACCAGGCCTGCCAGCTGGCCGCCGAGGCGGCCGGACAGGCGGCGGAGATGAGGTCGGTGCGAGCGGTCGAGTACGTCAGGGACTTCGAACGGAGACTGGAACCGTACAAGGACGCGGCTCCGGTACGGGGGTACCGCGACAAGGTGGCGACCCTTGGGTGACCGGCACGGTCATCGCGCAAGCCGCCGCACACTCCTTTCAGGCCGCCGCACGCAACGACTCCGCGCTGTGCATCGATCCGGGTGCTCCCAGATCCGCCAGCACCGCCGAGGCGGCCCGGTGAGCCGAGCGCAAAGCCCCCTGCACGGTGCTGGTGTCCCGGTGGTCCCCGCACACGTACAGGCCCGCCATCAGCCGCACCGGCCGCCGCAGATCGTGCGGCGGCCGCATCGCGGGCACCGCCGCCGCGGTGTGGTTCACGGCGAGCGTCTCCCAGCGCGCGGTCGAGGTGCCGTACAGGCGGGACAGGTGCACGCGTACGGCGGTGTCGACGTCGGCCGGCGGCGGTCCGAGGACCGTCGACGAGACGAGTGCGCGGCCTGCGGGCGCCCGGCTCGGGTCCACCTCGCTGACCACGGCCGTGTGCGCGACCGGGCCGCCCCGGTCCGCGTCGAGCAGCAGGGAGGCACCGGTCCCCGGCGGCTCGTCGGCCGTGTGGTGCACCACCGTCACCGGGTGGAAGTCCGGTACGCGCAGGCCGGGCAGCAGTCCGGCGGCGGCACGGGCGTCGGTCGCGAGGAGCACGGCCCGGCAGCGGATCTCGCCGTGCTCGGCGGTGCTCACCGACGTCGTGGAGACGGCTGTGACCCGCACACCGGTGTGCACGGTGCCCGGCGGCAGCGCCTGCGCGAGCAGCTCCGGCAGCACCTCGGCGCCGCCCTCGGGCACACACAGGCGCCCGCTCGCGAAGGCGCGCAGCGCGAGGTCCGCACACCGGCTGGACGTGGTCAGCTCCGGATCGCACAGCAGCGCGGCCAGCAGCGGGCGCAGGAAGCCGCCGATGGTGCGGCCGGGGACTCCGCGGGCGGCGAGGGCCTGACCCGCGGGCAGTTCGGGGCGCGACAGCAGCCGTTCGACGGGCGTGGCCGCGAGCCGGGTGAGCGCGGCGCGGAGCCGGAGGGGCGCGACGGCGGTACCCGGCGGGGCACTCGCGCGGACCCGGGGCACGGACGCCGGGCGGGGAGTGCTCAAGGGGGCGCTTGCCAGGGCGCGCACAGCATGGAGTGCGCCCCTCGCGCCCCTCGCGGTCGGCGGTGCGTCCACGCGGTGGTGGCGCCCGTCGCCGTGCAGCAGGACACCGGGCGCGAAGGGACGCAGGACGAGCGCGTCGAGCCCGGGTGTCAGCCGTAGTTCGGGATACGAGGTGGACATGAGCTGTCCGATCCGGTCGAGCCGGAAGCCGTCGATCTTCTCGGTCGACATACGGCCGCCCACGCAAGGGGCGGCCTCCAACACGGTGGTCGTCACTCCTGCGCTGGTCAGCCGAAGCGCCGCCGACAGTCCGGCGACCCCGGCTCCCACGACGACGACATCCGCCTCATACGCGGGCTCAAGCACGTGCCCCTCCTCGAGGTTGCGCGGCCGGTGGAGACGTCTTGCCCCCAACCGGCCCTGGGAATACCCGAGTTCGGGTCGAGGTTAGGGCTGGGACCGGCCAGAGGAAGTCGCGCATCGACAGGGCACGGTCGCACGCGGTCGCATACGGTCGCGAAGGGTCCCGCGTCACAACGCGGCCCGGATCGCCCCCTCGATCTCCGGGAACGCGAAGGTGAAGCCCGACTCCAACAGGCGCATCGGCAGCACCCGTTGGCTGCCCAGGACGTCCCCGGCCAGCTCGCCGAGCACGGCCCGCAGCACGGGCTCGGGCACCGCGAACACCGTGGGCCGGTGCAGCACGCGCCCCATCGCCTCGGTGACCTCACGGTTCGTCAAGGGATGCGGTGCGGTCACGTTGAAGGGTCCGGACAGACCGTCGGTGTCGATGAGATGGCGGAGGGCGGCCACCTCGTCGTGCAGCGCGACGAACGACCAGTACTGCCGTCCGCTGCCCAGCCGCCCGCCCAACCCCGCCTTGAAGAGCGGGAACAGCCGCCCCCACGCCCCGCCGCCGCGGGCCACCACCAGCCCGGTCCGCGCGAACACCGTCCGTACGCCCGCCTCCCGCGCGGGCGCCGCGGCCCCCTCCCACTCCACGCACAGCGAGGGCAGGAAACCGTCCCCGGGCGGCGCGTCCTCGTCCACGGCACGGTCGCCGGTCTCCCCGTAGATACCGATCGCGCTGCCGCTCACGAAGACCCGCGGCGGGCTGTCCAGGCCCGCCACGGCCTCGGCGAGGGCCGCCGTGCCCAGCACCCGGCTGCACCGGATCCTCGCCTTGTACGCGTCCGTCCAGCGGCGCCCGCCCACCCCCGCCCCGGCCAGGTTGACCACGGCGTCGCACCCGGCGAGCCCGGCCGCGTCGACGTACTTCCGCTCGGGGTCCCACCGGACCTCGCCCTCGGCCCGGGGCGCCCGGCGCACCAGGCGCACCACCTCGTGCCCGTCCGCGGTCAGGGACCGCACCAGGGCGCCGCCGATGAGACCGGACGCGCCGGCCACCGCGATTCGGGAACGTTCCATGCCGCCCATTGTGCTCAGTGGACCCGCCGAAACCCGACCAGGGCCTCGCCGTCGTCCGGCTTAGGGTGACCGTCATGCCGGTACCGCACATACGCCACGCCACGCTCGACGACGAGGAGACGCTCGGTCTCCTCGACCGCGTCACCTGGTCCACGCTGCACTCCGTCCAGCCGCGCCCCCGGCCGCCGTACCCGCCCTTCTTCAACGAACGCTTCGGGCCGCGCGACCACCTCGTCGCCGAGCTCGGCGGCACGGTCGTCGGATACGTCCGCCTGGGCTTCCCGACGCCCCTGGCGTGCCACGCCCACGTCCGGCAGATCCAGGGGCTCGTCGTCGCCGAGGAGGCGCGCGGCGCCGGGGTCGGGCGGGCGCTGCTGCGGGCCGTGGTGGCGGAGGCCGGGCGGCAGGGGGCGCGGCGCATCACCCTGCGCGTCCTCGGGCACAACGGCCCGGCCCGCGGGCTCTACGAGTCCGAGGGGTTCGTGGTCGAGGGAATCCTGCCCGAGGAGTTCTTCCTCGACGGGAAGTACGTCGACGACGTGTTCATGGGGCGCGGTCTCTGAGCGGTGCGGGCTCACGAGGTGACCAGCTCGCCCGTGTCCACCGGTGCCGTCTCCTTCGCCGCGCGCTCGGCGGCGGAGGAGACCTCGGCCGCCGTCAGTACGTAACCGGTCTCGTCGTCCGAGGTGGAGCGGGCGAAGACGACGCCGTAGACCTTGCCGTCGGTGGTCAGCAGGGGCCCGCCGGAGTTGCCGGGGCGGACGGTGGAGCGGATCGAGTAGATCTCACGGGTGACGTTCGCGTCGCTGTAGATGTTCCGGCCGGTCGCCCGGACGCGGCCCGCGACGGTCGCCGCCTGCAGGTTCAGGCCGCCGGCCTGCGGATAGCCGGCCACGACCGCCGAGTCGCCGCGTGCGGCGCCGTCGTCGAAGCGCAGCACGGGGGCGCTCAGGCCGGGGACGTACAGCACCGCCACGTCCTTGTCCGGGTCGAAGAGCACCACCCGCGCCTCGTACGACCGCCCGACGCCCCCGATCCGCACGCTGGGCTCGTCGATGCCGGCCACCACGTGCGCGTTGGTCATCACGTGCCGCGGCGCGTACACGAAGCCGCTGCCCTCGCGGCCCTGGTTGCCGAAGGCGCCCTCGATCTTCACAGTGCTGAGCTTGGCGGCCTTCGTGGCGCTCGTCGTGACGCTGTCGCCGGAGGGCCTCGCGACCTCGGCGGTCGACTCGCTCTCGAACGGGTTGAAGACCTGCGGGAAGCCCGCCTCGGCGAGCGCGGACGTGGCGCGCGAGAACCAGGTGGGGGTGGTGTCCGGCATGGCGTCCTGCACGGTGCCCAGCAGCGTCGAGTCCCGGATCGCCGTCGTGACCAGCGGGGACGAGGACGCGCCCAGCACGCTGGCGGCCACCCACGCCACGATCAGCACGGCCACCGAGTTCGCCGCGGCCCCGCCGACCCCGTCGGCCACCCGGAGCGGACCCCTGCCGGAACGGTCCAGCTCGCGCCGCAGCCTGAGCGCGAGGCGCCCCGCCACCTCGTGTCCGGCCACCGCCGGGACCAGCACGGTCAGCACCGCCGTCACCGTGGCCGTCGTCGTCCCCGGAGCCACCAGGTCCATCACCCACGGCAGCCCCCACACACCGACGACCGCACCGCCCACGAAGCCGGCCAGCGAGACACAGCCGGCCACCAGTCCCCGCCGGTAGCCGGAGGCAGCGTAGGCCAGGACCACCAGTAACAGCAGGATGTCGAGCAGGTCCACGAGGCCGCCTTTCTCCAGGACCCAGGGGCGTCGTCACCTAGTACGCGCGGGACGGGCCCAGTGATCAGCCACGCGCGCGTGGCGCCCGGAACCGGCCACGCGTGCGTGTACCCCGGAAAACGTCTCGGACCGGGACGCTGGTTCCACCGGACGGCACAGCACACATCGCGGGCGGAACGAATCCGTCGGAGAGTGGGACCATGCGTGTCTTCCGAAGGCCGCGGGGCGCACGGAAGCGCCGCCGGGTACGAATACCCGGCGCCGCGGTCGTGCCGCTGGCCTGTCTGCCCGGAACGGCCGCCGCCCTCGCGCTGGCGCTGTGCGCGATCGGCGTCGACCGTACGGGCGCGCCGGCGGCGCGATCGGACGCCGTGGCCCGTCCCGCCGTCCACCACCACGCGCCCAGACCGCACATCGTGCCCAGGTCGGCCTGGGCGCCCGCCGACTACGACCGCACCCGCCCGCCCCCGCGCTACGACGACGAGGTCGTCGCCGTGTTCATCCACCACACCGACTCGCCGAACGACTACGACTGCGCCGACACCCCCCGCGTCATCCGCTACATCGCCGCGGGCCAGACCGGCGCCCGCCAGTGGGACGACATCGGCTACAACTTCCTCGTCGACCGCTGCGGCACCATCTACGAGGGCCGCGCCGGCGGCACAGACCGCCCCGTCACCGGAGCCCACACCCAGGGCTTCAACCACCGCACCGCGGGCATCGCCGCCCTCGGCACCTTCACGGCCGGCGTGGCCGTGCCCCGGGCGATGACCGACGCGATCGCCGCGCTGGCCGCCTGGAAACTCGGCCTCGCGGACATCGACCCGCGCGCGAGGGTGCACCTGGTCTCCAGCAACAGCCACAGCCGGTACGCGGCCGGCACCGCCGCCGTCCTGCCCGCCCTCGCGGGCCACGACGACGGCTACATGACGAGCTGCCCGGGCGCGGCCCTCAGCGTCCGCCTGCCGGAGATCAGGGAGCGGGCGGCGCGGCTGCAGGGCCGCAAATGAGGCCGGACGTGCGGTTCACAGGAACGGCACAGCCGCTGTGCAGGGCATTCCGAGGCCGGCGATCTACGGTCTTCACCAGAAGCCGACCGGAGGTGGGGATCATGAGCAGCAGCGTCAGCGGCAGCAGTCGTGTGTGGACCGTGGTCTGCGCGGTGGCGACCGTCGTCCTGGGACCGGCCGCCGCGACGGCGTCCGCCCTCGACCAGGCGAACAAGGCACCGCGGCACCACGCGGTCGGGATCGGCCAGGCGCAGGCGTACATCGCGTCGGACACGACCCGCCGCCGGGTCGCGGCATGAGGCCAGGTCCCGGCCGGGGATGCTCTCAGCGTCAGGACCTGAACCGCTCCCACAGCCTGGGGAACCGTTCCGCCAGCACCCGGTCGTGCTCGAAGTCCACGGGCGCGCCCTCCGGTTCGGGGGCCGCCGGCGGGATGCCGAGGTCGGGGGCGACGGTGCCGGTTAGTTGTTCGTATGCCTCGTCGGCGGCGTAGCCGAGGTCCTCGCCGTCGCCGTCGACCTCCTCGTCGAAGTCGTCCAGGAGGTCGGCGAGCGCGTCGGGCTCGTGCACCGCGGGCTCGTACACCTCACGTCCCTGGCCGATGAGCCAGCACCGGAAGAAGTCGAACGCGTCGTCGCTCGCCCCGTCCAGCAGGACCGCGGCGGCGCCCCAAAGATCCCAGGTATAGGCGCGGTTGTAGCGGGACTCGAAGTGACGGGCGAAGTCGAGGACCGACTCGGGGTCCAGCTGGAGCAGCCGCTCCACGAGCACGTCGGCCTGATCCTCGGGGTCGCCCCCGGCGGCATCGCGGGCGTCGTCGACCAGCTCCCAGAACTCCGTCTCGTCCATCACGGGTCCAGCATCGGCCCTGGACGGGTGGGGCGCACGCGGAGTGCGACGGATTGTTATGTCCCGTACAGCCGGGCGAGCCGCAGCGCGGCGTCCGAGAAGCGCGCCCGCAGACTCTCCGGCGCCAGCACCTCGACCTCGGGGCCGAGCGCCGTGAGCTGGGTGTGGGCGACCTCCTCGGACTCCACGGGCAGGGTCACCGTCACCCACCCGTCGCCGTCCGCGGGCCCCGCGGATCCCAGCGCCTGACGGGCGGCGAGCGGATCGACGGCGTGCGGCAGTCTCCGCGCCCCCTCCTCCGACAGCCGTATCCCGACCTCGGCCCGCAGGATCGACCGCGCGAACTGCTCGGCCCGCTCCTCCCAGAAGCCCGGCAGGTCGAACTCGTCGTCCCGCTCGAAGCGCTCCCGGCCCGCCTCCACCGCCGTGAACCGGTCGATCCGGTAGACCCGGAAGGAGCCTCGCCCCGGCACCCTCGCGCACAAGTACCAGACCCCCGCCTTGAGCACGAGCCCGTAAGGCTCCAGCCCGCGCGCCACCTCGGCCTCCCGGACGCGGTAGCGCGCGTCGATCCGCCGGTCGTCCCACACCGCGTCCGCGACCGCGGTCAGCAGTTCGGGCGTCTGCGGCTCCCGGAACCAGCTCGGCGCGTCCAGGTGGAACCGCTGTGCGGCGGTACGGGAGGCATCGCGCAGCGACGGCAGGAGCGCGGCGGACACCTTGAGGCGGGCGGCGGAGGCGGCGTCCTCCAGCCCCATCTCCCGCAGCGCCCCGGGCACGCCCGACAGGAACAGCGCCTCGGCCTCGCCCCGGGCCAGCCCGGTCAGCCGGGTCCGGTACCCGCCGATCAGCCGGTACCCCCCGGCCCGCCCCCGGTCCGCGTACACCGGGACGCCCGCCTCGGACAGTGCCTGCGCGTCCCGTGTGACCGTCCGCTCCGACACCTCCAGCTCCCGCGCCAGCTCGGCGGCGGTCATGGAGGAACGGGACTGGAGCAGCAGCACCATCTTGATCAGCCGGGCAGCACGCATACGCCCATGGTGCCCGGCACCACCGACAGTGGGGCCGGGACGACTTCGGCACCGCCGGTCACCGGCGCCGTGGCCGGGCACCCGTCGCGGCGGGAAGACGTCACCGGCAGCCGCATCTCGCCGGTTCCCTCTCCGCCGCAAGGGCGCTCGACCATCACGCGGCAGCCCGGCGGTGCCGAACTCACCGAGGTGGAACCGAGCCCTTACAGGCCGTACCGCTCGCGGGCCTCCTTCACGGCCGAGGCCTTTACCTCGCCGCGGCGGGCGAGCTGGGCCAGGGCCGCGACGACGATCGACTGCGCGTCGACGCCGAAGTGGCGGCGTGCCGCCTCACGGGTGTCGGAGAGGCCGAAGCCGTCGGCGCCCAGCGAGGAGTAGTCCTGCTCGACCCACTGCGCGATCTGGTCCGGGACCTGGCGCATGTAGTCGGAGACCGCGAGCACCGGGCCCTCGGCGCCCTGCAGCGCCTGCCGGACGTACGGCACGCGCTCCTCGCCGCGCAGCAGGGCCGCGTCGGCCTCCAGGGCGTCGCGGCGCAGCTCGGTCCAGGACGTCGCGGACCACACGTCGGCCGCCACGCCCCACTCCTCGGCGAGCAGCTTCTGCGCCTGAAGGACCCAGTGGATCGCCGTGCCGGAGCCCAGCAGCTGGACGCGCGGAGCGTTCGCCCCGGACACCTCCACGCCTGCCGACTCCACGGTGTTGAAGCGGTACAGGCCCTTGACGATGCCCTCGTCGACGCCGGGGGCCGACGGCTTCGCGGGCTGCGGCAGCGGCTCGTTGTAGACGGTGAGGTAGTAGAAGACGTTCGGGTCCTCACCGGGCAGAGCCTCGCCGTACATGCGGCGCAGGCCGTCCTTCACGATCGTCGCGACCTCGTACGCGAACGCCGGGTCGTACGTCAGCGCCGCCGGGTTCGTCGCCGCGATCACCGGCGAGTGGCCGTCGGCGTGCTGGAGGCCCTCGCCCGTCAGCGTCGTACGGCCGGCCGTGGCGCCGACGAGGAAGCCGCGGCCGAGCTGGTCGCCGAGCTGCCACATCTGGTCGGCCGTGCGCTGCCAGCCGAACATCGAGTAGAAGATGTAGAACGGGATCATCGCTTCGCCGTGCGTGGCGTACGCCGTGGAGGCGGCGATGAAGTCGGCCATCGAACCGGCCTCGGTGATCCCCTCGTTGAGGATCTGGCCGTTCTTCGCCTCCTTGTAGTACATCAGCTGGTCGCGGTCGACCGGCTCGTACGTCTGGCCCTTGGGCGAGTAGATGCCGAGGGACGGGAACAGCGACTCCATGCCGAAGGTGCGCGCCTCGTCGGGGACGATCGGCACCCAGCGCTTGCCGGTCTCCTTGTCGCGGACCAGGTCCTTGATCAGGCGGACGAAGGCCATGGTGGTGGCCACGTTCTGGGAGCCGGAGCCCTTGTCGAAGGAGGCGAAGGCCTTCTCCGCGGGGGCGGGCAGCGGGGCGACCGGGTGCACGCGGCGGGCCGGGGCCGGGCCGCCGAGGGCGGCGCGGCGCTCCTGGAGGTAGCGGACCTCGGGGGAGTCGGCGCCGGGGTGGCCGTAGGGGACGACCCCGTCGACGAACTGCGCGTCGGAGACCGGCAGCTCCAGCAGGTCACGCATCGTCTTGAACTCGTCCACCGTCAGCTTCTTCATCTGGTGGTTGGCGTTCTTCGACGCGAAGCCCTCACCGAGCGTGTGGCCCTTGACCGTCTGGGCCAGGATGACCGTGGGGGCGCCCTTGAACTCGACGGCCGCCTTGTAGGCCGCGTACACCTTGCGCGCCTCGTGGCCGCCGCGGGAGAGGTGGAAGCACTCGAGGATCTTGTCGTCGCTCAGCAGCTTCGCCATCTCGGCGAGCGCCGGGTCCTTGCCGAAGAAGTCCTCGCGGATGTAGGCGGCGCCGCGCGTCTGGTACGTCTGCACCTGGGCGTCGGGCACCTCGCGCAGCCGGCGTACGAGCGCGCCGGTCGTGTCGAGCTGGAACAGCTCGTCCCAGGCCGTGCCCCAGAGGGTCTTGACGACGTTCCAGCCCGCACCGCGGAACTGGGCCTCCAGCTCCTGCACGATCTTGAAGTTCGCGCGGACCGGGCCGTCGAGGCGCTGCAGGTTGCAGTTGATGACGAAGGTCAGGTTGTCCAGGCCCTCGCGGGAGGCCAGCGCGAGCGCCGCCGTCGACTCGGGCTCGTCCATCTCGCCGTCGCCGAGGAAGGCCCAGACGTGGGACGCGGAGACGTCCTTGATGCCGCGGTTGGTGAGATAGCGGTTGAAGCGCGCCTGGTAGATCGCGGACAGCGGACCGAGACCCATGGAGACGGTCGGGAACTCCCACAGCCAGGGCAGGCGCCGCGGGTGCGGGTACGACGGAAGGCCGTTGCCGCCCGCCTCCTGGCGGAAGTTGTCGAGGTGCTGCTCGGTCAGCCGGCCGTCGAGGAAGGCGCGGGCGTAGATGCCGGGGGAGGCGTGGCCCTGGATGTAGAGCTGGTCGCCCGAGCCGTCGGCCTCCTTGCCCTTGAAGAAGTGGTTGAAGCCGGTCTCGTAGAGCCAGGCGGCGGAGGCGAAGGTGGCGATGTGGCCGCCGACGCCGTGTTTCGCGCCCCGGGTGACCATCGCGGCCGCGTTCCAGCGGTTCCACGCGGTGATCCGGCGCTCCATCTCCTCGTCACCGGGCGCGGAGGGCTCGGCAGCGGTGGGGATGGTGTTGACGTAGTCGGTCTCGAGGAGCTTGGGCAGCGCGATGCCGTTGCCCTCCGCGCGCTCCAGCGTGCGGCGCATCAGGTACGCGGCACGGTGCGGGCCGGCCGCCTTGGCGACCGCGTCCAGGGAGGCCTGCCATTCGGCGGTCTCCTCGGGGTCGCGGTCCGGGAGCTGGTCGAGCTCGCTCGGCTGGATGGCGTTGGGGTCGGTCATGTCGCCGCCTTCCTCAGTCGAAGGGGGGTTCCCTCATCGGTAAGGGTTCGGGGTGCCCTATGTCTTTGGCAGGACAGGGCTGAGGGCTTTGAGTGCAAGCCCGTCGGCGACTCTAACTCGCTGATCGATGATCGATCAAAGGGTTGAGGGGCAAAACTTCTCGATTACGAGAAAATAGGCACGGGGTGTCGTTCGGGTGGACACCCAGTGCCGCGGGTCAGGCGTTTTCTGCAGGTCGGAGCCCACGATCGAGCAGGTGTACGCTCCGCCGAAGGGAAGCCTGGTGCCGCTGACGCGGCACTAGGCGCGCGGCGCGCACCCCAGCACATGAGCCTTCACCAGGTCGGCGATCCGGGGGTCGCGCCTCCTGAACGCCTGGACCAGCTCCTCGTGCTCCTCCGCGTACGACTGCTGGACCGTCCCCAGCCAGCGGATCGACAGCGCGGTGAACACCTCGATGCCGAGCCCCTCCCAGGTGTGCAGCAGCACCGAGTTGCCGGCCGCCCGTACCAGCTCCCGGTGAAACCCGACCGTGTGGCGCACCTGAGCCGTGCCGTCCGCATTGCGGTCGGCCTCGTACAGCGCGGCGACATGCGGTTCCAGGGCCGAGCAGTCCTCCGCCAGCCGCGCCGCCGCCAGCTCCGCCGCGATCGCCTCCAGACCGGCCCGGACCGGGTAGCTCTCCTCCAGGTCGGCAGCGGTCAGGTTCCGCACCCGTACGCCCTTGTTCGGCGCCGACTCGATCAGCCGCAGCGACTCCAGCTCGCGCAGCGCTTCCCGCACCGGGGTCTGACTGACCTCCAGTTCGGTGGCGATGCGCCGCTCGACGATCCGCTCACCCGGCTTCCAGCGCCCGCTGACGATCCCTTCCACGATGTGCTCGCGGATCTGTTCGCGCAGCGAGTGGATGACGGGCGCGGTCATGAGGGCTCCTTAAGACGGGGCCGCCCCTGGGCCCCTGGGGCGTTTGACGTTTAGACAATACGGCCGCGGGACCGTCGGAGAGGGGCGCACGGGGGCGCTTTCCCGCAGGTGAGACGAGACTTACACGCAGCGCACCGCGGTCATGCCTGTAAAGACCCGTTCCGGACACGGCCATGAAACGCGGTGCCCCCGCCCGGAGGTCTCCGGACGGGGGCACCGTTCAAGCTGCCGTACCCGCAATACGGGTTACCCGGGTTACAGGCCGAGCTCGACCTCGAACTCGCCCGCCTCCAGGATCGCCTTGACCGCGGTCAGGTACCGGGCCGCGTCGGCGCCGTCCACCAGACGGTGGTCGTAGGACAGCGTCAGGTAGGTCATGTCGCGGACGCCGATGACCGTACCCTCCTCCGTCTCGATGACGGCCGGGCGCTTCACCGTGGCGCCGATGCCGAGGATCGCGACCTGGCCCGGAGGCACGATGATCGTGTCGAACAGCGCGCCGCGCGAACCGGTGTTGCTGATGGTGAAGGTCGCGCCGGACAGCTCGTCCGGGGTGATCTTGTTGGCCCGGACCTTGCCCGCGAGGTCCGCCGTGGCCTTGGCGATACCGGCGATGTTCAGGTCGCCCGCGCGCTTGATGACCGGGGTCATCAGGCCCTTTTCGGAGTCCACCGCGATACCGACGTTCTCGGTGTCGAAGTAGGTGATGGTGCCCTCGGCCTCGTTGATCTTGGCGTTGATGACCGGGTGGGCCTTCAGCGCCTGGGCCGCCGCCTTGACGAAGAACGGCATCGGGGAGAGCTTGACGCCCTCGCGCGCGGCGAAGGAGTCCTTTGCCTGGGCGCGCAGGCGCATCAGGCGGGTGACGTCGACCTCGACGACCGAGGACAGCTGGGCCTGCTCGTGCAGGGCCTTGACCATGTTGTCGCCGATGACCTTGCGGATGCGCGGCATCTTGACGGTCTGGCCGCGGAGGGGGGAGGCCTCCAGGGCGGGCGCCTTCTTGGCAGCCGGAGCAGCGGCGGCCGGAGCCGGAGCGGCAGCGGCGGCCTTGGCGGCCTCGGCGGCGGCGATGACGTCCTGCTTGCGGATACGGCCGCCGACGCCGGTGCCCTTGACGGAGGCCAGGTCGACGCCGTTCTCGGCGGCGAGCTTGCGCACCAGCGGGGTCACGTAGGCGCCGTCGTCACCGGCCGGCGCGGCAGCCGGGGCCGGGGTGACCGGAGCCGGAGCCGGAGCGGCGGGCGCGGGCGCCGGAGCCGGAGCGGGCGCCTCGGCGGCGGGGGCCGGAGCCGGGGCAGGAGCCGGCGCGGCCGGAGCCGCGGGCGCGGGCGCCGGGGCAGCGGCGGCGGGCGCGGGAGCCGGAGCGGCAGGAGCCGGGGCGGCCACCGGAGCGGCACCCGGGGCGCCGATCACGGCCAGCTTGGCGCCGACCTCGGCCGTCTCGTCCTCGCCGACCGTGATCTCGAGCAGCACACCGGAGGTGGGCGCCGGGATCTCGGTGTCGACCTTGTCCGTGGAGACCTCGAGCAGCGGCTCGTCGGCCTCGACGGAGTCGCCGACCGACTTCAGCCAGCGGGTGACGGTGCCTTCGGTGACGGATTCGCCGAGCGCGGGCAGGACGACGTCCGTGCCCTCGGCGGAGCCGCCGCCGGCAGCGGCCTCGGCGGTCGGAGCCGGGGCCGGAGCCGCCTGCTCGGTGGACGGCTGGGCCTGCGGGGCCGGCTCGGGCGCCGGTTCGGAGACCGGCTCGGCGGCCGGGGCCGGGGCGGCAGCGGGCGCGCCCGTGCCGTCGTCGATGACGGCCAGCTCGGCGCCGACCTCGATGGTCTCGTCCTCGGCGACCTTGATGGAGGCCAGGACACCGGCGGCGGGCGAGGGGATCTCGGTGTCGACCTTGTCGGTCGACACTTCGAGCAGCGGCTCGTCGGCCTCGACGCGCTCGCCCTCGGCCTTCAGCCAGCGGGTGACAGTGCCCTCGGTGACGCTCTCGCCGAGCGCCGGAAGGGTTACGGAAACCGCCATGGTTTCGGTTGCTCCTTACAAGTGCGGAAGTCTGTGTCGTCGCGTTCGTCGACCGAGGGTCAGTCGTGCGAGTGGAGGGGCTTGCCGGCCAGGGCCAGGTGGGCCTCGCCGAGCGCCTCGTTCTGCGTCGGGTGGGCGTGGATGAGCTGGGCCACCTCGGCCGGCAGCGCCTCCCAGTTGTAGATCAGCTGGGCCTCGCCGACCTGCTCGCCCATGCGGTCGCCGACCATGTGGACGCCGACCACGGCACCGTCCTTGACCTGGACGAGCTTGATCTCGCCCGCGGTCTGCAGGATCTTGCTCTTGCCGTTGCCCGCCAGGTTGTACTTGAGAGCGACGACCTTGTCCGCGCCGTAGATCTCCTTGGCCTTGGCCTCGGTGATACCCACGGAGGCGACCTCCGGGTGGCAGTACGTCACCCGCGGCACGCCGTCGTAGTCGATCGGAACGGTCTTCAGACCGGCCAGGCGCTCCGCCACCAGGATGCCCTCGGCGAAGCCGACGTGCGCGAGCTGGAGCGTCGGGACCAGGTCACCGACGGCAGAGATGGTCGGGACGTTCGTCCGCATGTACTCGTCGACCAGGACGTAGCCGCGGTCCATCGCGACGCCCTGCTCCTCGTAGCCGAGGCCCTGCGAAACCGGGCCGCGGCCGACGGCGACGAGGAGGAGCTCCGCCTCGAACTCCTTGCCGTCGGCGAGGGTGACCTTGACACCGTCCTGGGTGTACTCGGCCTTCT
The DNA here is from genome assembly GCF_055595715.1 of Streptomyces sp. NPDC040410. Lineage (NCBI taxonomy): Bacteria > Bacillati > Actinomycetota > Actinomycetes > Kitasatosporales > Streptomycetaceae > Streptomyces > Streptomyces sp. NPDC040410. The sequence continues at coordinate 224,254 of NZ_JBVIVK010000008.1, read as the reverse complement.
GGAAGAAGGTGCCCAGGTTGAACTTGATGCCGCGCTTGCGGAAGGCGCGCTCAAGAAGCTTGGAGGAGTTCTCGTCCTCGACCGGGACGAGGTGCTTGAGGCCCTCGATGACCGTGACGTCCGTACCGAAGGACTTCCAGGCGGAGGCGAACTCGACGCCGATGACACCGCCGCCGAGGACGATCGCCGACTTCGGCACGCGGTCCAGGACGAGGGCGTGGTCCGAGGAGATGATCCGGTTGCCGTCGATCTCCAGGCCCGGCAGCGACTTCGGCACGGAGCCGGTCGCCAGCAGGACGTGGCGGCCCTGGACGCGCTGTCCGTTCACGTCGACGGAGGTGGGGGAGGACAGCCGGCCCTCGCCCTCGATGTAGGTGACCTTGCGGGAGGCGACGAGCCCCTGCAGACCCTTGTACAGGCCGGAGATGACCCCGTCCTTGTACTTGTGGACGGCCGGTACGTCGATGCCCTCGAAGGTGGCCTTGACGCCGAACTGCTCGCTCTCGCGGGCCTGGTCGGCGATCTCGCCCGCGTGCAGCAGGGCCTTGGTGGGGATGCATCCCCGGTGCAGGCAGGTGCCGCCGACCTTGTCCTTCTCGATCAGGGCGACGTCCAGGCCCAGCTGCGCCCCGCGCAGCGCCGCGGCGTAACCACCGCTACCACCGCCGAGGATCACTAGGTCGAAAACGGTGCTGGCGTCGTTCGCCACGTCACGTCCTCCATGCATGTGCGCCGTACGCCGGTCGTCAATGACCGGGCGGCGGCTGGTGTCCGGCCGCTCTTTCTTCGGCCCTGTGGTGGGGGCCCTGTCCTGCCGAGCCCCATCTTCGCACTTGTCGGGGGCGAACGAGACGCCGGGATGGTGTGTGAGACGTCGCACTGTTCACGGCCACGGGCAAGCCGACCCACCCGAGGGACGCGAGGAACCGCGCGATCGACCCGCATGATCCGCACCCGCCGTGCGACAGAAGTGACAGAGCCGGCAGGCGGCGGGGCCTCGTGCTACCCGCATACGAGGCCCCGCCGCAAGATCGGCCTCAGCCCAGATCCCCCGCAGCCGCCAGCTCGGCAACCCGCACCAGCGTCCGCACCGCGGACCCCGTGCCGCCCTTCGGCGTGTAACCGAACGGACCGCCCTCGTTGAACGCCGGCCCCGCGATGTCCAGGTGCGCCCAGGTGATCCCCTCGCCCACGAACTCGCGCAGGAAGAGCCCCGCGACCAGGCCGCCGCCCATCCGCTCGCCCATGTTCGCGATGTCGGCGGTCGGCGAGTCCATCCCCTTGCGCAGGTGCTCCGGCAGCGGCATCGGCCACGCCGGCTCGCCGACCTCCTCCGCCGCCTCGAACACCGCGGAGCGGAACGCGTCGTCGTTCGCCATGATCCCGAAGGTGCGGCTGCCGAGCGCCAGCATCATCGCGCCGGTCAGGGTCGCGACGTCCACGATCGCGTCCGGCTTCTCCTGCGAGGCGGCCCACAGCGCGTCCGCGAGGACGAGGCGGCCCTCGGCATCCGTGTTGAGCACCTCGACGGTCTTGCCGCTGTACATGCGCAGCACGTCGCCCGGCCGGGTCGCGGAGCCCGACGGCATGTTCTCGGCCAGCGCCAGCCAGCCGGTCACGTTGACCTCGAGACCCAGGCGCGCGGCGGCGACCACGGCGGCGAAGACCGCCGCCGCACCGCTCATGTCGCACTTCATCGTCTCGTTGTGCCCGGCGGGCTTGAGCGAGATGCCGCCCGAGTCGTAGGTGATGCCCTTGCCCACGAAGGCGAGGTGCTTGTCCGCCTTGGAGTGCGAGTACGACAGCTTCACCAGCCGGGGAGCGGCCTGGGAGCCCGCGCCCACGCCGAGGATGCCGCCGTAGCCGCCCTTCTCCAGGGCCTTCTCGTCGAGCACCTGCACCTTGATGCCGTGCTGCTTGGCCGCGCTCTGCGCGAGGGCGGCGAACGACTGGGGGTTGAGGTCGTTCGGCGGGGTGTTGATCAGGTCGCGGGCGCGGTTGAGCTCCTCGGCCACGGCGGTGGCACGCTCGATCGCCGCCTTGTACGCCCGGTCGCGGGGCTTGCCGCCGAGCAGGGCGGCCTCGGCGAGCGGGGCCTTGCCGTTCTTGGCCTTGGCGGATTTGCCGTTGTCCTTGTAGGTGTCGAAGGAGTACGCGCCGAGCAGCGCGCCCTCGGCTACCGCGCCGGCGTCGGCGGCGTCGGTGAGCGGCAGGGCGAAGGCGGCCTTCTTGGAGCCGGCGAGGGCGCGGGCGGCGGCGCCGGCGGCCCTGCGCAGCGCCTCCGCGTCGAAGGCGGAGTCCTTCTCGGGCTCGGCGCCCAGGCCCACCGCCACCACGAGCGGCGTCTTGAAGCCGGACGGTGCGGGGAGCTTCGTCACCTCGCCCTCGGTACCGGAGGCACCGAGGGTCTCCAGGACGCCGGCGAGTTTGCCGTCGTACGCCTTGTCCACGGCCTCGGCGCCCGGTGCGACGACCAGGTTCCCAGACCTGGATGCAGCGCCCTTGGCGACACCGATCACGATCGCGTCGGCCCGCAGGCCGGGCGCCGCGGCGGTGCTGAGAGTGAGAGCAGTCACGGTGGTGGAATCTCGCTTCCCTTGAAGTAATGGCGGCCGAGAGGGGTGGGGTCGGCCAGGCCCGACGTCCGACTCTATTTCCGGCCATGAACCAGGGTTCGCCCGGGCAGGCGAGCACCCGGCACGAGCCTACGCTCGGCGGGCCTTCCGATCATTGCCGCGGCCCGTTCACCTCTCGGTGGCGCCATGGCCGCTTCTCGATCCTCACGCCCGGTGAGGTGAGTCACACTCATCGGGTTCCGCCAAGCACTCCGTCCCCTCCTTTGCATGATGTCCACAGATCCTCCTCGTATCAATCACGCGGAGATCCTTCGGGGGAGGAACAACTCATGGGCTGCACGCGTACTGATGGAGAGCCGCCGCCGGTCATCCTCGAAGTACGACGCAGCACACTCTGGAGCCCGCCCGTTGAGACGCACGCCCTTTCTGGCCGTCCTGGTCCTGCTGCTGGCGGCCTGCGGCACCGGGCCCGGCGACAAGCCGGTCGGCCCGCGCTGGCGGCCGCACCCCGGCCTCGCCTGGCAGTGGCAGCTCAGCGGGCGCCTCGACCGGTCCGTCGACGTGCCCGTCTACGACATCGACGGCTTCGGCCACTCCAAGGCCACGGTCGCCGGCCTCCACCGCCGCGGCCGCAAGGTCATCTGCTATCTCTCGACCGGCGCCTGGGAGGACTTCCGCCCGGACGCGAAGAAGTTCCCCGGGCCGGTGCTGGGCCGCGGCAACGGCTGGCGGGGCGAGCGCTGGCTCGACATCCGCCGTACGGACGTCCTGGAACCCCTGATGGCGGCCCGCCTCGACATGTGCCGGGCGAAGGGCTTCGACGCGGTGGAGCCGGACAACATGGACGGCTACCGGAACCGCACGGGTTTCCGCCTCACGGCCGCCGACCAGCTCCGCTACAACCGCCTGATCGCCCGCCTCGCCCATGAGCGCGGCATGGCGGTCGGTCTGAAGAACGACCTCGACCAGATCCCCCGCCTGGTCGACGACTTCGACTTCGCGGTCAACGAACAGTGCGCCCAGTACGGCGAGTGCGCGGCCCTGAAGCCGTTCATCAAGGCGGACAAGGCCGTCTTCCACGTCGAGTACGAGCTTCCGGCCCGCCGCTTCTGTGACGACTCCCGCCGCCTGCAGCTGAGTTCCATGCTCAAGAAGTACGAGCTGGGGGTGTGGCGCCGGGCGTGCTGAGCTCACCCCAGTGAAAGAACGGCCAGCGCCGTGGTCGCCGCCGTCTCCGCGAGCCCGCCGAAGACGTCCCCGGTCACCCCGCCGAACCGCCGTGTGCAGTGCCGCAGGAGGAGTTCGGCGGCGGCGGCGGCCGTGACGACCGAGAGCGCGGTGCGCACGATGTCGTGCGCCCCGAACAAGGCACCCGCAGCTGCCGCGGCAGCCGTGACGGCGACGCCCACGGTCACCGCACCGCCCACCGGCACCACGCCCGCCACGGCCGCCCCCAGCCCCTCGGGCCGGGCGGCCGGCACCCCGGTGCGGGCGGCCAGCGTGAGGGCGAGCCGGGCGGCCGTCGCCGAGACGACCGCGGCGAGGGCACCGCGGGCCCACGAGTCGCCGTACGCCTGTGTCAGCGCGGCCACTTGGGCGAACAGCACGAAGACAAGGGTGATCACCCCGAACGGCCCGATGTCCGACTGCTTCATGATCCGCAGCGCGTCCTCCGCGGGCTTTCCGCTGCCGAGCCCGTCCGCGGTGTCCGCGAGACCGTCGAGGTGGAGGCCGCGCGTGAGGACGGCCGGTACGGCGGCCGTGGCGACGGCGGCGAGCAGCGGGCCCGCGCCCAGGAAGAGCAGCAGCACTCCGAGCGTCGCGGCACACCCGCCGACCACCAGCCCGGGCAGCGGGGCGCACAGCATTCCCCCGCGGGCAGCCTCCCGGTCCCAGCGGGTCACCCGCACGGGGAGCACGGTGAGAGTGCCGAAGGCGAAGCGGAGGCCGTCCGGCCAGGAGGGGGTCTTGGACACCGGCGCAGATTACCCGGCGGTCGGAAGGGGGTCCGGGGCGACTGTGGATGCGCCCGCGAGGTGCGTGGATAAAGTGATCCATATGGGACATTGGTTGCAGCGGAACATCATCGAGCCGGGCAAGCTGCCCCTGCTGCTCGCGCTCACCGCCTTCGTCCTGACCTTCGTGATCACCCGGGTCATCACCCGCCTCATCCGGGCGGGCAAGGGCCCCTTCGGCAACGTCAGCGCCGGCGGACTGCACATCCATCACGTGGTCCCCGGCGTCATCCTCGTCGTCGTCGGCGGATTCGGCGCGGTCGGCAGCGGCCGGCACGGCTTCGGCTCGGCCTTCTCGGCGGTCGTCTTCGGCATCGGCGCGGGTCTCGTCCTGGACGAGTTCGCGCTGATCCTCCACCTCGACGACGTCTACTGGACGGAGGCCGGCCGCCAGAGCGTCGAGGTCGTGGTGGTCACCGCCGCCCTGGTCGGCCTGCTCCTCGCGGGCTTCTCGCCCTTCGGCGTCAACGACCTCTCCCAGGACGAGCTGCAGGACCGGGGCACCGTCATCTCCAGCATCGGGGTGAACTTCCTCTTCTCCCTCCTCGCCCTGAGCAAGGGCAAGGCCCGCACCGCGATCTTCGGCGCGATCATCCCCGTCATCGCTCTGGTCGGCGCGATCCGCCTGGCCCGCCCCGGCTCCCCCTGGGCCAGGCGCTTCTACCGCCGCCGTCCGCGCGCCCGCGCCAGATCGACTCTGCGCACCTACCATCACGATCGTCGCTGGGCCGGCCCCAGCCGCAAACTTCAGGACCTGATCGGCGGCAAACCCGACGAGCCGGTGGTCCCCGCCGTCCGCCGTTGAGGCGGGCCGCCGGAGCGGCGTACGGCGCCCTCGCCGTAGGGACGGCCGCCGGGTGCGTCCCGGGCGGTGTGCTTCGGGTCTTGATGGGCATCGCGATCGCGGCCGGTGCGGCTCGGCCCCGTGCTTCAGGACCCGACCGGCGGCAAACCCGACCCCGTGGACCCCGGCGTCCGCCGGTGACGCAGCGCCGAGACCGCGCACAGCAGCGCCGCCGCCGCGATCGCCGCCAGGTGCTCCTTGCCGGCCAGGTTCTCCTTCAGGAGCACCTCGGCCACCATCGCCGCGAACACCGCACCCGCTGTGACATACGCCCCGTAGCGCCAGCCGAGGAACACCGCGAGGCCCACCACGGCGGCCGACGGGCCGGTGTCCACGACCCGTGCGTCCGCGACGGGCAGCCCCAGCGGGCTGTCGGGGCCAAGCCAGATGCCCACGCGCGCGTACAGCGTTCCGGCGAGTGTCGCGGCGTACGCGACGGCGAGCGTCCGCCACCGGCCGAGGCAGATCTCCGCGATCCCGAACACGAGCAGGATCTGCGCGAGCGCACCCCACACCGGCAGGTCCAGGGCGGGCACGAACAGCGACAGGGGGGTGCGCAGCAGGGCCGGCCACAGCGGGTCCCCGGCCCGTACGGCCCCGATGTTCTGCACGAATTGGTATCCCCACGACTGGTTCTGCACCACCTGGACGACCGCCGTCAGGCACACCGCCCCGACGGTCATCGGGATCGCCCGCCACCTCCGCTTCAGCAGCGGCTCGCGCACCGTGGCGTACAGCAGCCCCCATTCGGCGCGGGCCCAGCGGACGAGGGCGTTCATCTGCGGGTCTCCAAGTGCTTGCGGTGCAGCCACTTCGGCAGTCCCGGGGCCTCGAGGAACCCTTCCGCGCGCGCGGAGGCGATGGCGATGCGCGGCAGGTCCGCGCTCTTCTCGAAGAGCAGGAACCGCGGCTCCCAGATGGGCCGGTACTTCGCGTTGGCGCGGTACAGCGACTCGATCTGCCACCAGCGGGAGAAGAAGCCGAGCAGTGACCGCCACAGCCTCAGCACCGGTCCCGCGCCGAGACGCGCGCCACGTTCGAAGACCGACCGGAACACGGCGAAGTTGAGTGAAACCTGGGTGATCTGGATCTCCCGGGCGCGGCGCAGGAGTTCGATGACCATGAACTCCACCAGCCCGTTGTCACAGGCCCGGTCGCGCCGCATGAGGTCGAGGGAGAGCCCGTGCCGCCCCCAGGGCACGAACGAGAGCAGCGCCCTCAACTCGCCCTGCGCGTCCGTGCATTCGAGCATCACGCAGCGCCCGTCCGCCGGGTCCCCGAGCCGCCCCAGCGCCATGCTGAACCCGCGCTCGGTGGCTCCGTCGCGCCAGTCGTCCGCGTGCCGCAGCAGATTCGCCATCTCGTCGGCCGGGATGTCCTCGTGCCGCCGGACGCGGACGGAGTAGCCGGCCCGCTTCACCCGGTTGCAGGCCTGCCGCACGGTCCGCATCGCGCGCCCCTCCAGCGTGAACTCGGCCACCTCGACGAGGGCCTCGTCCCCGAGTTCGAGTGCGTCGAGGCCGTGCCGGGTGTACACCGTCCCCGCCTCCTCGCTCGCCCCCATCACGGCCGGGATCCACCCGTGAGCCCGCGCCTCGGCGAGCCAGGGTCCGATGGCGCCGGGCCACGCCTCCGGATCGCCGATCGGATCCCCGGATGCCAGCGAGACGCCGCCCACGACCCGGTACGCGACGGCCGCCTTGCCGGTCGGCGACCAGATGACGCTCTTCTCCCGCCGCAGCGCGAAGTACCCGAGCGAGTCCCGGTCGCCGTTCCGCTCCAGCAGGCTCCGCAGCCGCTTCTCGTCGTCCTCGGTGAGCGGGTCGACGGCGCGCCGGGAGCGGAAGGCGGCGTAGCAGACCGCGAGGACGAGGGCCGTGCTGAGGACGTTGACGGCGACGCCGACCCAGTGCGGCGTGCTGATGCCGGGTGTGCCGGAGTCGTCGGCGGCGACGGAGACGAGTCGCAGGGTGCCGTACCACCAGCGTTCCGTGAAGGCCGATCGGCCGGGCGCCCGGTTGGTGACCGTCACCAGCAGCGCGGCGAGCAGCGAGGACACCAGCAGTCCCGCCACCGCGACGACGGCGGCGAGCCTCGGGTTGGACCGGTCGCCCTTGGCGTAGAACTCACGCCGCCCGAGCAGGAGGGCGGCTACGAAGACGGCGGTCAGCAGGAGTGAGACCCAGTTCTGCGCGTACCGCCGGATCTCCGGGAAGACCATGGCGAAGGCGAACAGGGCGAGGAACGGCCCGGCGAGCACGAGGTTGAGGATCCACGCGGCGCGCTTGCGCCGCCGCAGGGTGACGGCCAGGAACGCCGCGAACACACCGGAGGCGAAGCCGGCGGTCAGCAGGTACGGCGTGAAGAGGTTCTCCTGGTTGTGCCGGCGCACGTCCTGCCCCAGGGAGACCCACACCGCACTGAGGAAGTTGACGAACGCGACGGCCCGGACGTACCAGACGGCGAAGGCGGCGGCCCGCCGCGAGGTGTGAACCCGTTCCTCGGCAATGCGGGCATATCCCATGAGTCGGGATCATATGGGCGCCTTTGCGTGATCTCTTTCCGCCGCAACGGCGCTCAGCCCCGACGGCGTAGTCGGGAGGTGCCGGACCGGCCGTACCGGACGACTACTCCTCGTCCGGCTTCTCCGCGATCTCCGGTTCCCCGGAGTGTTCCGGCTTCTCGGGCAGCTCGGCCGCCAGCGCGGCAGCGGCCTGCACCAGCGGCAGCGCCAGCAGGGCCCCCGCGCCCTCCCCGACGGTCACCCCTTGGTCGAGCAGCGGCTCCAGCGCCATCCGGTCCAGCGCCTTCGCCTGCCCCGGCTCCCCGCTGTTCTGGCCGGCGAGCCACCAGTCCGGCGCCCGGAAGGCGACCCGCTGCGCCACCAGCGCGCACGCGGCCACCACGACCCCGTCCAGGATCACCGGCAGCTTGCGTACGGCGCTCTGCAGCAGGAAGCCCGTGATGGCGGTGAGGTCGGCTCCGCCCACCGCCGCCAGCAACCGGAGCTGGTCCCCGAGCACGGGCCGGGCCCGGCGCAGCGAGTCCCGGATCGCCGCGCACTTGCGCATCCACGCCAGGTCGTCGATGGCGAGCCCGCCCCGGCCGGTCACGACGGACGCGTCGGTCCCGCACAGCGCGGCGATCAGCACGCCCGCCGCGGTGGTCCCGCCCACGCTCACATCGCCGACCACCACCAGATCCGTACCGGAGTCGGCCTCCTCGTCGGCCACCGCGACCCCGGCCCGGAAGGCGGCCTCCGCCTCCTCGGCCGTCAGGGCGTCCTCGAGGTCGATCCGCCCGCTGCCGCGACGCACCCGGTGCCGTACGACCTCCGCGGGCACCGTCTGCGGGTCGCAGTCCAGCGCCATGTCGACGACCCGCACCGGAACGCCGAGGCGCCGGGCGAGCACCGACACGGGACGGCCGCCCTCCAGCACCTGGCGCACCAACTGGGCGGCACTGCCCGCGGGCCGCGCCGAGACGCCCAGTTCGGCGATCCCGTGGTCACCGGCGAACAGCACCACCCGCGGCCGTTCGATCGGCCGCACCGGCACGGCCGACTGCGCCGCGGCCAGCCACTCGCCCAGGTCGTCGAGGCGGCCCAGCGCCCCGGGCGGCACGACCTGACGCTCCCGGCGCGCCTCGGCGTCGCGGCGGACCCCGCCGTCGGGGCGCTCGATCAGATCGGTGAAGTCGTCGAGATTAAGCGAGCTCATTCGCCGAACAGTACCGGCCCCGGTCGAACAGGAAGCCGCCACAGGGTCACCCCGTCTCCGCCACGTCGTTGCGCCCAAGATCGCGATCCCATACGTTCCCTTTTGTACTTGATTGTCGTACGACCCCTTCGTGCGCCCCACGCGTCCGGGAGCCGCTCATGTCCGCACCCCCCGAACCAACCGCCCCCTCCGCGCCCCCCGTTCACGAGCCGCGCCGCGACGACTGCCCCTGGTGCGGCTCCCGGCACCTGCGCCCGCACAAGGCGGGCCCCTGCGTCGTCGACGAGTGCCGGGACTGCGCCCACCTGTTCCAGAACCCCCGGCTCACTGCGGAAAGCCCGGCCTTCCGCCTCCTGGACCCAGGCGAACGGCGGGGCCCCTCCCGCCGCCACCGACGTGCCGCCCGCGCGATGCTGCCCTTCCCCGAGCCGGAGAGCTGGCTGGACGTGGGCACGGGCGACGCCCACTTCCCGGAGACGGCGAGGGAGTTCTTCCCGTACACGTCCTTCGACGGCCTCGACCCCACCTCCCGCGTCGAACGGGCACGCGCGGCCGGCCGCGTCGAGCGGGCGTACGTGGGCAGCCTGACGAACCCGCACCTCACGGCGCACCTGAGCGCCCGCTACGACGTGGTCAGCATCTTCCACCACCTGCAACGCGCCCCCGACCCGCGCGAGGAGCTCCGCGCCGCCCTCGTCGCCCTCCGCCCCGGCGGCCACCTCCTGCTCGAACTCCTCGATCCGCGCTGCGCGTTCGCCACCCTGCCCGGCGCATGGTGGCTCTCGCGCACCCAGCCCCGCCACCTGCACCTGATGCCGCCGGACAACCTCCGCGCCGAGCTGGAGTCCCAGGGCTGCACGATCATCACGGCACGGACGACGGACCACCTCCTGGCCCCGCTGCTCCGCCGCGCCCGCCTCTCGAACACCTACCGGATCATCGCCCGCAAGGGGACGCGCACGTCAGCCGCGTAGGACCACAGCCTGCCCCGCCACCACCAGCAGCACGTGCTCGCACTCGTCCGCGAACGCGGCGTTCAGCCGCCCCAGCTCGTCCCGGTACCGCCGGCCGGACGCCGTGGCCGGCACGATCCCCGACCCCACCTCGTTGGACACGGCCACGACGGTCCGCCGTGTCGCCCGCACCGCCCCGGTCAGCTCCCGCACCCGCTCGCGCAGGGCACGCTCCCCGCCACCCGCCCACTCCGCGTCGTCCCACGCCCCCACCGAGTCCATCGCGTCCGTGAGCCACAGCGACAGACAGTCGATGAGCAACGGCGGCCCCTCTTCGGCCAGCAGCGGCACCAGATCGCAGGTCTCGGCGGTCCGCCACGACCCCGGCCGCCGCTCCTTGTGCGCGGCGACCCGCGCCGCCCACTCGGTGTCTCCGCGGCGGGAGCCGCCGGTCGCGACGTACAGCACGTCCGGGAAGGCCTCCAGCCGCCGCTCGGCCTCCACCGACTTGCCCGACCGTGCCCCGCCGAGCACCAGCGTCCGCCGCGGCAGATCCGGTACGTCCTCGTACGCGCCGACCGCCAGCGTCGTCCCGTCCGGCACGGCCCGCGCACCCGCCGCGGCCAGCCGCCGCCGCAACTCGGCCCCCGCCGGCACGTCGTGATCGAGGTGTACGGCGATGACGTCCGACGTCGGCCCCACCGCTCCCGCCGCCCGCAGCCTCGCCAGCGCGTCCGGCCGCCCGACGACATCCGCGACGACCATGTCGTACGCCTCGGCGGACCCCTCCCCCAGCCCGGCCGGCGAACCTCCCGGCGGCAGGTACAGCAGCCGCTGCCCGTCGGGACCGGTCACCGCGTACCCGGTGCCCGGCGCGTCCAGCGCCACCGCGCGCACCCGGTGACCCGTCAGCAGCGCCAACTCCCGCCCGTCCGGCACCCGCCCGGGCTGCGGCAGCCCCGCCGGCACCTCGACCGCCGGCCCGTCGTGGGGGTGCGACAGCAGCACCTGCCGTACGCCGCCGAGCGTATGCCCGGCCCGCGCGGCCGCGAACGCCGCACCGGGCGTCAGGTCGAGCAGCAGAGCCCCGTCCACGAGCAGCGCGGTGGCCGCCCGCGCATCCGCCCCGAGCGCGGCAGCACAGACCGCGCAGGGACAGTCGGGGCGGGGGAGTCCCGCGGGGGCACCGGTGCCGAGCAGAGTCATTTCCACGGGATGATTTTCGCCGGTCGCCACGCGTCTTGCGCGAAAGCGCCCCGAAGGAGCGCGGGACCGTGCCCACACGCGGCTCCGCCGCGCGGCCGCGACGGGCCCAAGACGCTCCGCGGATAACCGACTACCTTGATCTTCCACGGCGCACCCAGCGGAGCGGTGCTCAGACCTTGGAGGCGTACATGGCGGCATGGACGTGGCGATTCGAGAAGGCCGACGGGGCGGAGGTCCAGCCCGCGGTGGAGCCCGACGAGTTCACCACGCAGGGGGACGCCGAGTCCTGGATCGGGGAGCACTGGAAGGCCCTGCTCGAAGGCGGCGCGGACCAGGTGCGGCTGTTCGAGGACTCGACGCAGATCTACGGGCCGATGAGCCTGCGCGCGGCCGAGGAGGCATAGGACGTACGGGCGAGGGCTGTGGCCCTCGCCCGGCTCCACGAGTGTCTCTTTGGGGTGAACGGCCGAGCTCGCGGAGTGCGCCCGAACGGGCTCAGCCACGCACTCCGCACAGATGCAGCAACGCCGCCACCCCGCGATACGGATCCGTCCGCCCGGCGCGTTCCTCGACCGCCAGCAACGCCTCCATGCCGGCCGGAGCCTCCGCCCCGTCGGCCGCCGTGTCGGTGAACACCCGCACCCCGTACCACACCTGCAACGGCGCCCCGATCCCCGCGAGCGTCCCCGTCACTGCCTCCAGGCGGTCCGCCCGCACATCGAGCCCCAGCCGGACGGGGGTCCCCCCGTCCGAGTCGGTTCGAGAATGGGGGAGGTACGCGGTCGTGTCGAAGGCGCTCAGCGCCCCGGCCCAGTCCCCGGACAGGCCCGGCCGCATCGCCAGCGCGTCCCCGTTGCGCACGAGCAGCGAGAGCAGGCCTCCCGGGGCGAGCATCCGCGCCAGCCCCGCCAGCAGCGGGTCGGGCTCCTCCACGTACATGAGCACGCCGTGGCACAGCACCACGTCGAAGCTGCCCGGCAGGAAGTGCACGCCGGTGTCCCGGCCGTCGCCCTCGATGATCCGCACCCGCTTCCGGATGCCCTCGGGCTCCGTGCGCAGCGCCTCGCGGGCCACGGCGACCAGCGTGGCGTCCTGCTCGAGCCCGGTCACCTGATGCCCGATCCGGGCCAGGCGCAGCGCCTGCGTGCCCTGGCCCATCCCCACGTCGAGCACCCGCAGCCGCTGCCCGACCGCGAACCGCGCGGCTATCTGCTCGTCGAGCTGCCGGGCCACCAGCTCCTGTCGTACGACATCACGCAGTCCGCCGAGCTCGGTCAGCCAGGCTTTCGCCGCGCCCCCGGAGAAAGATGTCGCGCTCAGGGCCGCTCTCCGCGCTTGACCTGCGGCTTCGGCAGCCGCAGGCGACGCATCTGGAGGGAGCGCATCAGGGCGTAGGCGACGGCGCCCTTCCTGTTCTGGTCCGGGAAGCGCTCGGCGAGCCGCTTCCTCACCCGGAAGCCCGTGCTGATCGAGTCGAGCACGATCAGCACGATCACGACCAGCCACAGCAGCAGCGCGATGTTCTGCAGCGAGGCCACCCGCATCATGCTCAGCACGAGGATGACAACGGCCATCGGCAGGAAGAACTCCGCGATGTTGAAGCGAGAGTCGATGAAGTCGCGCGCGAACTTGCGGACCGGGCCCTTGTCGCGAGCGGGCAGATAACGCTCGTCGCCGCCGGCCAGCGCCTGGCGCTGCTTCTCCAGCTGCGCGCGACGCTCGTCGCGCTGGCGCTTGGCGGCGTCCTTGCGCGTCGTCGGCGTGCTGGCGACGCTGCGACGCTGGGACTGGGCCTCACTGCGCTTGGGCGTGGGGCGGCCCTTCGGGGCCTGCGGGTGACGGGGCTGAGTGGAGTCGGTCACCGGCGCCTTGTCGGCGGGGGCCTTCTCTTCCTTGGCACGGCTACGGAACACAAAACCCAAGGGTACGGGGTGCGGGGGCATGGACCCCAGCCCCGTGGGGAACGATCCGGCAACACCAGTCGTCATGTAGGGGACAGAGGGGGCGTCCGGTGACCTACTGCTCACCCTGAAGGTCACCTACTCCTCACGCTGGAGCAAGGTTCTTGTCCAGTCGTCCTCGGGGATGAGCCATCCGTCCCCGAACAGTGCGTCAATGGATGCAGGGCCCGTACTGTGGGTTCTGTCGCAGAGCTGGAGCTGGAGTCCGTCAGAAGGGGGCGCGCGAAGCCCATGAGCGGTGTCATGAAGCGTATGGGGATGATCTTCCGCGCGAAGGCGAACAAGGCCCTTGACCGGGCCGAGGACCCGCGCGAGACCCTCGATTACTCGTACCAGAAGCAGCTGGAGCTCCTTCAGAAGGTGCGCCGCGGCGTCGCCGACGTGGCGACCTCGCGCAAGCGCCTGGAACTCCAGCTCAACCAGCTGCAGTCGCAGTCGTCCAAGCTGGAGGACCAGGGCCGCAAGGCGCTCGCGCTCGGCCGCGAGGACCTGGCCCGCGAGGCACTCTCCCGCCGCGCCGCCCTCCAGCAGCAGGTGACGGACCTCGAGACGCAGCACGCGACGCTCCAGGGCGAGGAGGAGAAGCTCACCCTGGCGGCCCAGCGGCTCCAGGCCAAGGTCGACGCCTTCCGCACCAAGAAGGAGACGATCAAGGCCACCTACACCGCGGCCCAGGCGCAGACCCGGATCGGCGAGGCGTTCTCCGGCATCTCGGAGGAGATGGGCGACGTCGGCCTGGCCATCCAGCGCGCCGAGGACAAGACCGCCCAGCTCCAGGCCCGCGCCGGCGCGATCGACGAACTGCTCGCCTCAGGTGCCCTGGACGACCAGTCCGGCATGCACAAGGACGACATCCAGGCCGAGCTGGACCGGCTCTCCGGTGGTACGGATGTAGAGCTGGAACTGCAGCGCATGAAGGCCGAGCTGGCTGGGGGCAGCTCCCAGGCTATTGGCACTGGGGGAGGCTCCACCGGTGGGCAGCAGGCCATCGAGGGTGGCTCGGGCCAGCCGCAGTCCCAGCAGCAGCCGCAGGACACTCCGCGCTTCGACAAGCAGTAGGCCCACGCCTAGGAGGGCGACATGATCGTACGGATCATGGGGGAGGGGCAGGTGAGGCTGGCCGACGGCCACCTCACCGAGCTGAACAAGCTGGACGACGAGCTCCTGGCAGAAATGGAGAACGGCGACGGGCCCGGCTTCCGCCGCACCCTCCAAGCCCTCCTCACCAAGGTCCGCGACCTGGGCGAGCCCCTGCCTGACGACTCCCTGGAACCATCGGACCTGATCCTGCCGTCCCCGGACGCGACCCTGGAGGAGGTCCGGGAACTGCTCAGCGACGACGGGCTGATCCCGGGCTGAGCTCCAGGGCGCCCCCGGCGACGCCACACCGGCGTCGGCCGGTCGACAGGGACAGGCCCGACAGCCGGCCCCCGTTCCGCCCCCGCCAAGGGCTTCCGTACCTTTACTGGACGTGACACCCCTCGACCGCGCACGCCGCCGGCTGAAAGCGCACCCCCTCGCCCTGGACGCCCTCCTCGCGGCCGGCGTCCTCGCGGCCATGGTGGCCGGCTCGTTCGTGGACCCGCACGGAGAGAACGGCGTCACCTGGGGCGCCCGCACCCCCGACCCCCTCAGCCTCCTGCTCATCACCCTCGGCTCCGTGGCCCTCGTCTTCCGCCGCCGCGCCCCGATGACGGTCCTCGCCCTCACCGGCACGGTCTCCCTCGTGGAGTGCGTCACCGGCGACCCGCGCGCACCCGTCGCCATGTCCGCGGTCGTCGCCCTCTACACCGTCGCCGCCTCCACCGACCGCCCCACCACCTGGCGCGTCGCCATGCTCACCATGACGGTCCTGACCGGCGCCGCGATGCTCGCCGGCCCCCTCCCGTGGTACGCCCAGGAGAACCTCGGCATCTTCGCCTGGACCGGCATGGCGGCCGCCGCCGGAGACGCGGTCCGCAGCCGCCGCGAATTCGTCCACGCCATCCGGGAACGCGCGGAGCGCGCCGAACGCACCCGCGAGGAGGAGGCCCGCCGCCGGGTCGCCGAGGAACGCCTGCGGATCGCCCGCGACCTGCACGACGTGGTCGCCCACCACATCGCCCTGGTCAACGTCCAGGCCGGAGTGGCCGCCCATGTGATGGACAAGCGGCCCGACCAGGCCAAGGAGGCCCTCGCCCACGTACGGGAGGCCAGCCGCTCCGCGCTCAACGAGCTGCGCGCCACCGTCGGCCTGCTCCGCCAGTCCGGCGATCCCGAGGCGCCGACCGAACCCGCCCCCGGCCTCGACCGCCTCGACGAACTCGTCGGCACCTTCCGCAGCGCCGGTCTGCGGGTCGAGGTCGCCTGCGCCGACCAGGGCGCCGGCCTGCCCGCCGCCGTCGGCCTGGCCGCGTACCGCGTCATCCAGGAGGCCCTCACCAATGTCCAGAAGCACGCCGGGTGCGAGGCGAAGGCGGAGGTCAGCGTGGTCCGCGTGGGACCGAACATCGAGATCACGGTCCTCGACAACGGTTCGGGCGAGGACGACCCGGCCGGCGGCGGCGGGCACGGACTGCTCGGCATGCGGGAGCGCGTGACCGCCCTGCGCGGCACGCTCACCACCGGTCCCCGGTACGGAGGCGGTTTCCGCGTCCATGCGATCCTGCCCGTCAAGACCCGCACAGCCGCCACGGGAAAGCCGGGGGAGCCCGTATGACGATCCGTGTCCTGCTCGCCGACGACCAGGCGCTGCTCCGCAGCGCCTTTCGTGTGCTCGTCGACTCCGAGTCCGACATGGAGGTCGTGGGCGAGGCGTCCGACGGGACGGAGGCGGTCCGGCTGGCCAAGGAGCAGCGGGCCGACGTCGTCCTCATGGACATCCGGATGCCGGGCACGGACGGCCTGGCCGCCACCCGCATGATCAGCGCCGACCCCGCGCTCGCCCACGTCCGCGTGGTCATCCTGACGACCTTCGAGGTCGACGACTACGTGGTGCAGTCGCTGCGCGCGGGCGCCTCCGGATTCCTCGGCAAGGGCAGCGAACCCGAGGAGCTGCTCAACGCGATCCGCCTCGCGGCCGGCGGAGAGGCCCTGCTGTCCCCCGCGGCCACCAAGGGTCTGATCGCCCGTTTCCTCGCCCAGGGCGACGCCGCGGACGACGACCACGACGCCGCCGAACGGCTCGCCGCGCTCACCGTGCGGGAACGCGAGGTGCTGGTCCAGGTCGCCGGCGGCCACTCCAACGACGAGATCGCCGAACGCCTGGAGGTCAGCCCGCTCACGGTGAAGACGCACGTCAACCGGGCCATGGCCAAACTGGGCGCCCGGGACCGGGCCCAGCTCGTGGTGATCGCGTACGAGTCGGGGCTCGTACGTCCAAGGGTGGAGTGACCCGGGTCCGGCCCTACTGCGCCCGGAGTACGCGCCGTATAAGGAA
Source organism: Streptomyces sp. NPDC040410 (assembly GCF_055595715.1). Taxonomy (NCBI): domain Bacteria; kingdom Bacillati; phylum Actinomycetota; class Actinomycetes; order Kitasatosporales; family Streptomycetaceae; genus Streptomyces; species Streptomyces sp. NPDC040410. The sequence goes on along the minus strand of NZ_JBVIVK010000008.1, from coordinate 207,562 downwards.
CGGGACCTGGGGCCTACGGATCAGCCCCGACGGATGGCACAGGGTGTAGGGGCCACTTCTGCCGCTCACAGAAGAGAGAACCCTGACCCATGTCCTGGCTGTCCCGATTCAGCCTCGCTCAACGGGCCCTCATCGGCCTCATGTCCATCATCGCGATCGCCTTCGGCGCGATCGCGATCCCGCAGCTGAAACAGCAACTCCTGCCCACCATAGAACTGCCGATGGTGTCGGTGCTGGCGCCCTACCAGGGCGCATCCCCTGACGTCGTCGAGAAGCAGGTCGTCGAGCCCATCGAGGACAGCCTCGAAGCGGTCGACGGCATCTCGGGTGTCACCTCAACGGCGAGCGAGGGCAACGCCGTGATCATGGCGTCCTTCGACTACGGCAACGACACCAAGCAACTCGTCTCCGATGTCCAGCAGGCCGTCAACCGGGCCCGTGTCCGGCTCCCGGACGACGTGGACCCGCAGGTCGTCGCCGGTTCGACGGACGACATGCCGACCGTCGTCCTCGCCGTCACCTCAGGCCAGGACCAGCAGGCCCTGGCCGACCGGCTCGACCGGACCGTCGTACCGGATCTGAAGGAGATCGACGGCGTCGGCCAGGTCACCGTCGACGGCGTACGTGACCTGCAGGTCGCCGTCACGCCCGACGACAGGAAGCTGGCGGCGGCGGGCCTGACCACCCAGTCCCTCGCCCAGGCCCTCCAGGCGGGCGGCGCGACCGTCGCGGCCGGCTCCTTCGACGAGGGCGGCGGCAACCGCACCGTCCAGGTCGGCGGCGGCTTCACCTCGCTCGGGCAGATCAAGGACCTGATGGTCACGGGGCAGACCGGCAAGGGGAAGCCGGTGCGCCTCGCTGACGTGGCCGAGGTCGAGGAGCAGCAGGCCACGGCCGACTCCATCACGCGCACCGACGGCAAACCGAGCCTCGCCGTCATGGTCACCATGGACCACGACGGCAGTGCCGTCGCCATCTCCGACGCGGTCGAGGACAAGCTCCCCGGCATGCGGGCGGACCTCGGTTCCGGCGCGAACGTCACAGTCGTCAGCGACCAGGGGCCGGCGGTGGCGAAGGCCATCGACGGCCTGACCACCGAGGGCGCGCTGGGCCTGCTCTTCGCGGTCCTCGTCATCCTCGTCTTCCTGGCGTCGGTCCGCTCGACCCTCGTCACGGCGGTGAGCATCCCGCTCTCCGTCGTCCTGGCCCTGATCGTCCTGTGGACGCGGGACCTGTCGCTGAACATGCTGACGCTGGGCGCCCTGACCATCGCCATCGGCCGGGTCGTCGACGACTCGATCGTGGTCCTGGAGAACATCAAGCGCCACCTCGGCTACGGCGAGGAGCGCCGGGAGGCCATCCTCAACGCGGTCCGCGAAGTGGCCGGCGCGGTGACGTCCTCGACGCTCACCACGGTCGCCGTCTTTCTGCCGATCGGCCTGGTCGGCGGCATGGTCGGCGCCCTGTTCGGCTCGTTCAGCCTGACCGTCACGGCCGCCCTGCTGGCGTCCCTCCTGGTCTCGCTGACGGTCGTACCGGTCCTGTCGTACTGGTTCCTGCGCGCCCCGAAGGGCACCCCGGACGACGCGGAGGAGGCCCGCCGGCTCGCGGAGGAGAAGGAGGCGAGGAGCAGGCTCCAGCGCGTCTACGTCCCCGTCCTGCGCTTCGCGACCCGCCGCCGTCTCACCAGTGTGCTGCTCGCGATCGTGATTCTCGTCGGCACGTTCGGCATGGCGCCGCTGCTGAAGACGAACTTCTTCGACCCGGGCGAGCAGGAAGTCCTCACCGTCAATCAGGAGTTGAAGCCCGGCACCAGTCTGGCGGCGACCGACGTGCAGGCCCGGAAGGTCGAGCGGCTGCTCTCCGGAGTGCAGGGCGTCAAGGACTACCAGGTCACGGTCGGCTCGTCCGGCTTCATGGCCGCGTTCGGCGGCGGTACCGACACCAACCAGGCGTCGTACCAGGTGATGCTGGACGACGCCGCGTCGTCCGCGGACGTCCAGGACCGCGTCGAGGAGGGCCTGGCGAAGCTCAAGGGCATCGGGACGACCACCGTCGCCGCCGGTGACGGCTTCGGCAACCAGGACCTCAGCGTGGTCGTGAAGGCGGCCGACGGGGACGTCCTGCGCACGGCGTCGGAGCAGGTGCGCGCCGCGGTGGCCGGCCTCGACCACGTCACGGACGTGACCAGCGACCTGTCGCAGAGTGTGCCCCGCATCTCGGTCAGGGCCAACTCCCGGGCCGCCGCGGCCGGTTTCGACGACCAGACGCTCGGCGCGGCCGTCACCCAGGCGGTACGGGGCACCACGGCCGCCAAGGCGATCCTGGACGACAGCGAGCGGGACGTCGTCATCAGGTCGGCGCAGCCGGCGGCGACACTGGCGCAGCTGAAGCAACTGCGGCTGGGCGCGGTGAAGCTGGGCGACATCGCCACGGTCAAGCTGGTGGACGGCCCTGTGTCGATGACCCGTATCGACGGTCAGCGCGCAGCCACCATCACCGCCAAGCCGACCGGCGACAACACCGGCGCGGTCAGCGCGGACCTGACCTCGAAGCTGGGCTCCCTGAAGCTTCCGGCGGGCGCCACGGCCGAGATCGGCGGGGTCTCCCAGGACCAGGACGACGCGTTCAAGAACCTGGGCCTGGCGATGCTGGCGGCGATCGCGATCGTCTTCATGCTGCTGGTGGCGGCCTTCCGGTCGCTGGCCCAGCCGCTGATCCTGCTGGTGTCGATCCCGTTCGCCGCGACGGGCGCGATCGGCCTGCTCGTGGCGACGGGCACGCCGATGGGCGTCCCCGCGATGATCGGCATGCTGATGCTGATCGGCATCGTGGTGACGAACGCGATCGTGCTGATCGACCTGATCAACCAGTACCGCAAGCAGGGCTACGGCGTCGTCGAGGCCGTGGTGGAGGGCGGCCGGCACCGGCTCCGCCCGATTCTGATGACGGCGCTGGCGACGATCTTCGCGCTTCTGCCGATGGCGCTGGGCGTCACCGGCGAGGGCGGTTTCATCGCCCAGCCGCTGGCCGTGGTGGTGATCGGCGGCCTGATCACGTCGACCCTGCTGACCCTGCTCCTGGTTCCGACGCTCTACGCGATGCTGGAGCTCCGCAAGGAGCGCCGGGCGAAGAAGCGGGCGGCGAAGCGGGCGAAGAAGAACCGGGCCCCGACCGGGCCGGCGTCCGCCGCGGACGAGCCGGAGCCCGCGGCCGTCTGACGGCCCGCGGGATCCAGGCGGCCGGGTTGCGGACCACGACGGTCCGGGACCCGGCCGCCGCCGTGTCGCCGCTACGTATCCTGTGGCCTCGAACGGCTTGCGGGGGAAAGGCCGGCACGCTCTTCAGCCTCGACCCCGCCCACCCCGAGCGGAAACCCGCCTCGGGGTGATGGCGGTCGGAACCGGGTTACGGCAGCGCCAGCATCCGCTCCAGCGCCAGCTTCGCGAACGCCTCCGTCTCCCTGTCGACCTCGATGCGGTTGACCAGGTTCCCCTCGGCCAGGGACTCCAGCGTCCACACCAGGTGGGGGAGGTCGATGCGGTTCATCGTGGAGCAGAAGCACACCGTGCGGTCGAGGAACACGATCTCCTTGCCCTCGGGTGCGAAACGGTCGGCCAGCCGGCGCACGAGGTTCAGCTCCGTGCCGATGGCCCACTTGGAGCCGGCGGGAGCGGCCTCCAGGGCCTTGATGATGTACTCGGTCGAACCGACGTAGTCGGCCGCCGCCACGACCTCGTGCCTGCACTCGGGGTGGACGAGGACGTTCACGCCCGGGATCCGCTCGCGCACGTCGTTGACCGAGTCGAGGTTGAAGCGGCCGTGCACCGAGCAGTGGCCCCGCCACAGGATCATCTTCGCGGCGCGCAGCTGATCCGCGGTCAGTCCGCCGTTCGGCTTGTGCGGGTTGTAGACGACGCAGTCCTCCAGCGACATCCCCATGTCCCGCACCGCGGTGTTGCGGCCCAGGTGCTGGTCCGGGAGGAACAGGACCTTCGTCGTCGAGGGCTCCCCCTGCCCGAAGGCCCACTCAAGGGCCCGCTTGGCGTTCGACGAGGTGCAGATGGTGCCGCCGTGCTTGCCCGTGAACGCCTTGATGTCCGCGGACGAGTTCATGTACGAGACGGGCACGACCTGCTCGGCTATGCCGGCCTCGGTCAGCACGTCCCAGCACTCGGCGACCTGCTCGGCGGTGGCCATGTCGGCCATGGAGCACCCGGCGGCGAGGTCGGGCAGGACCACCTTCTGGTCGTCGGAGGTCAGGATGTCCGCGGACTCCGCCATGAAGTGGACACCGCAGAACACGATGTACTCGGCTTCCGGCCGCGCCGCCGCGTCCCGGGCCAGCTTGAAGGAGTCCCCCGTGACGTCGGCGAACTGGATGACCTCGTCGCGCTGGTAGTGGTGGCCGAGCACGAACACCTTGCTGCCGAGCTTCTCCTTGGCCGCACGGGCGCGCTCGACCAGGTCCGGGTCGGACGGCGAGGGCAGATCACCGGGACATTCCACGCCCCGCTCGCTCTTCGGGTCGGCCTCACGGCCGAGGAGCAGCAGGGCGAGGGGCGTCGGCTGTACGTCGAGCTCCTGGGTCTGGGCGGTGGTCACGACACGCACCCTTTCTACTTTTCGTCGAACTGACGCTATCTATCATAACTGCTTCACGTCAGTTTGACGATGGCCATAGCGTCGATGTGACATGAATCCCCATGCCGTACGGCCGGGTGCCGTAGCGGGCTGCTGTTGGCTTCGCCGGGCGTGTGCGAGCATGAAGGCAGAGGCGAAAACAGAAGTGCCCGGCCCGGAATGAATCCGCGGTCCCGCCGGTTGCAACCGTCGGCAAGCAGTCTCCGTACAACCCGGGAGAGATGTAGATGTCCGTATCGGACGAGACCAGCACCGTCACCGACGGCATCATCCTGTCCGACGCCGCCGCGGCGAAGGTCAAGGCCCTGCTCGACCAGGAAGGCCGTGACGACCTGGCCCTGCGCGTCGCCGTTCAGCCCGGCGGCTGCTCCGGCCTGCGCTACCAGCTCTTCTTCGACGAGCGTTCCCTCGACGGCGACGTGGTCAAGGACTTCGACGGCGTCAAGGTCGTCACCGACCGTATGAGCGCCCCGTACCTGGGCGGCGCGTCGATCGACTTCGTGGACACGATCGAGAAGCAGGGCTTCACGATCGACAACCCGAACGCGACCGGCTCCTGCGCCTGCGGCGACTCCTTCAGCTGAAGCTTTCAGCCACAGCTCGAACACCGCGAAGGCGGCGGCCCCCTCCGACCGGGCCGCCGCCTTCGCGCGTCTCAGGATCCTCGTCTCACCGGGCCCCGGACGTCTGAGGCAGCCGCGCACCCGCCTTCTCCAGCGGGATCTCCCTGCCGTCCGAACCCACGACCTTCCGGTCACCGAGCGGCTCGTCCAGCGGCACGGTCCGGTGGTACACCTTGGCGATCATGATGCAGATCTTCTCCGGATGGGGCGTCTCGGTCACCGTGACCCTCACCTCGTCCGCGCTCTCGCTCGCCGACGCCTTGTAGTCGGAGCACACCCCGCCCGTGAAGGCCACGGTCAGCTCCCTGCCCTCGGCCGTGTAGCCGTCCACGTGCACATCACGCGTGGTCGCCGCCGAGGTCGGCTCGTCGCCCGGCCCGGTCGGCCGCGGGCTGGGTGCCTCGGTCGGCTCCCCGGCAGGCGCCGTCGCGGTCACGTACTTCGGGTCGACCGCCGGATGCGTCACCGTGAAGCCGTCCTGCGCGCCCGAGGCCCGCACCTCGAACAGCCAGGACGGCACCAGCGCCGGACGACCGTCCACGACATGCATCGCCAGCCCGAACACCGCGTCGTCGACCGTGATCGTCTCCTTCGCCGGCGTGGGTGACGACGTCGATTCCCCGCAGGGCGCCTCCAGCCCGTCCTTCAGCGGTACGGGGCTGGCACAGCCGCCGATGCCCACGCGGTGGTCGGTCCCCGGCGCCGCGTTCATCAGGTCCAGCGTCTTCTGCGCGCTCACCACCGGATATGTGTCGCCCTTCACCGGTGCCTTCAACTGGCCGCTGCCGCCGACCACTTCGCCCTTGGCGCCGATGGTCAGCCCGGTCGTCCAGCCGTACGTGGGCAGTCCGCCGATCACGGGGTCGGCGTTCACCACCCGCTGGGCGCCCATGATCTGGCTCGCGTCCACCTTCGCGTCGTCCTGGCCCACCGCCTTCAGGACCGGCACGGCCGCCTTCTTCGCGGCCTCCTCGCTCACCGTGTCGTCGGCCGGGTTCGCGGGGTCGTTCGCACACACGATGGTGCTCTTGCAGTCGTCGGTGCCCGGCACAAAGCGGTGGAAGGTCCAGGCCCCGGGCGCCTGCTTGTTCACCCGCAGGCTCGGGCCCGAACCGTCCTTCGCCGGCCCGGCCTGCCAGGCCTGCCCGCGGACGACCGGAGTTCCGTCGATGCCGAGGGCCTTCGCCAGGCGCGCCACCTCGTCCTTGGTGACCTCGCCCTTCGACCGGTACACGGGCGCCGAGTCGGGGCCGTCCGGGAGGGTGCCGTCGGAGCGGTACGTGACGCCGTACGGGTCGGGCTCGCCGGGGGCGATGCCGTCGCCGCCCTCGGCGGAGCCGTCGAGGGCGAGTGTCGGCGGTGTGCCGTCGCCGCCCGGGGCGGCGGAGTCCGTACGGCCGTCCGAGACGCCGGAGCCGCCTGTGGCCTGCGTGGCGAAGTACGCCCCACCGCCCCCGACGAGAAGCACCGCGGCCGCGACGGAGGCGACGACGAGGGGAGAGCGGCGGCCACCCTTGTCCCGCGAGTCCCGCTCCCGCGAGGCGGCGTTCGCCTCGGCAGCAACCTCCGGCTCCCGAGGCTCTTCGCCGGCGCCCTCGGCCTCCGGCTCCGGAGCAGCCTCCGGCTCCGGGGCCTCCTCCTCGGCGCCCTCGGCCGGCGCGGCGGCCTCCGCGGAGCTCTCCGGGGCCGGTGCCGGGGTGCTCCGGTCCTCGGCGCCCTCCTGGGCCGTACCGCCGGTCTTCTCGGTGTTCCGCGCGTTACCGGCGGTTTCGGCGGCGCCGGCCTCGGCCGCGTCGTCGTTGTCGGGTCGCTCGGTATTCACCGCATCGCTCCTTCGGCTGCGCACTGTCCCGGTGATTCTGACCCGGCCCTGCCAGAACGGCCTGCTGGCGGGTCGTATCCCGCATCCCCTTTACGGGGGACAGCGATGGGACGCAGCGGGGGAGCGCACGGTTCCCTGAAGAGCGCCTTTCCCTGAAAGTGCGCTGCCTCAGTCGCCGTAGTCCGACATCGCGTCGAGAAGCCGGGCCGACTTCGGCGGCACGGTCACGCCGTGGATGAGTGACGGGGAGACCGGAAGGGCGGCGATCCGGTCGGGAACCGCCCAGTGCGGGACCATCCGGGCGCAGTCGCCGCGCAGCGACGCCAGGTCGTCTTCCAGGTCGGCCTGGGCGGGGGCATGGACCTTGAGGTTCGTCATACCGGAACCGTATGCACGCCGAAGCCCGCTGATACAGAACTACTATCGGGTAGTTTTGGCAGTATCCGCTCCTCGCAGACCCCACTCCGACCCGGTAGCGTGAACTGTCAACCCGTCTCCCCACAGGAGAGTCCACGCGTGCGCATCGCAGTCACCGGCTCCATCGCCACCGACCATCTCATGACGTTCCCCGGCCGTTTCGCCGACCAGCTGGTCGCGGACCAACTGCACACGGTCTCGCTCTCCTTCCTGGTCGACAACCTCGACGTACGCCGCGGAGGCGTCGGCGCGAACATCGCCTTCGGCATGGGTCAGCTCGGCACGAAGCCGATCCTCGTCGGAGCCGCGGGCTTCGACTTCGACGAGTACCGCGCCTGGCTGGACCGGCACGGCGTCGACACCGAGTCCGTCCGCATCTCGGAGACGCTGCACACCGCCCGCTTCGTCTGCACCACCGACGCCGACCACAACCAGATCGGCTCCTTCTACACCGGTGCCATGAGCGAGGCCCGCCAGATCGAGCTGAAGACCGTCGCCGACCGCGTCGACGGCCTCGACCTGGTGCTGATCGGCGCCGACGACCCGGAGGCGATGCTCCGGCACACCGAGGAGTGCCGCATCCGGTCCATCCCGTTCGCCGCCGACTTCTCCCAGCAGATCGCCCGGATGAACGGCGACGAGATCCGGATACTGCTGGAGGGCGCGACGTACCTCTTCTCCAACGAGTACGAGAAGGGCCTCATCGAGTCGAAGACCGGCTGGACGGACGAGGAGATCCTCGCCAAGGTCGGCCGGCGGGTTACCACCCTCGGCTCCCGCGGCGTGCGCATCGAGTGCCTCGGCGAGGACCCGATCGAGGTCGGCTGCCCCGAGGAGGAGCGCAAGGCCGACCCCACCGGCGTCGGCGACGCCTTCCGCGCCGGCTTCCTCTCCGGTCTCGCCTGGGGCATCTCGCCGGAGCGCGCCGCCCAGGTCGGCTGCATGCTCGCCACGCTGGTCATCGAGACGGTCGGCACCCAGGAGTACCAGCTGCGCCGCGCCCACTTCATGGACCGCTTCACCAAGGCGTACGGCCATGACGCCGCCGACGAGGTCCGGGCCCACCTCGCCTGACCGGCGTCCTTCCGGCAGGGCCTAGTGCCGCGTCAGCCAAGGTTCGCCCCGTCGCGACGCCCGGCACGCCCTCTCGCCGCACCGGCCGAAAGCCCACGTACGTCCAGTACGAGGACTTCCGGCCGGCACGCCGAGAGCACGCACCAGACGCCGCTCCTTGACGGGCAAACCCTGGCTGACGCGGCACTAGGAGAGCCGGCGGACCACATAGGCCGAGCCCTGGCCCGCCGGCTCCTCGCCCACGTACTCCTGGTCCCGCATGTCACACCATGCGGGAATGTCCAGCCGCGCCGCCTCGTCGTCCGACAGGACGCGGACCGTGCCGCCTACCGGCACGTCGCCGATGACCTTCGCCAGCTCGATCACGGGGATCGGGCAGCGCTTGCCGAGGGCGTCGACGACGAGGGCGTCGTCCCGCACGACCGTCTCGGGAGCCGGCGCCCCCAGCTTCTCGCGCACCGCCGCGACCGCCCCCGGCAGCACGCCCAGGAACCGTTCGACCTCTTCCTCCGGCGTCCCGGGCGGCAGGGACACCCGTACGTTCCCCTCGCTCAGCACCCCCATCGCCCTCAGTACATGGCTGGGCGTCAGCGTGCTGCTCGTGCAGGACGATCCGGACGAGACGGAGAAACCGGCGCGGTCCAGCTCGTGCAGCAGGGTCTCTCCGTCGACATAAAGACAGGAGAACGTGACGATCCCCGGCAGCCTGCGCTCCGGATCGCCGACCACCTCCACGTCCGGCACGAGCAGCGGCACCCGCGCCCGGATCCGCTCCGTCAGCTCCCGCAGCCGCACCGCCTCCCGGGCCGCCTCCGCCCGCACCGCGCGCAGGGAGGCCGCCGCGGCCACGACGGCCGGAATGTTCTCGAACCCGGCCGCCCGCCCCGACTCCCGCTCGTCCACCGGCCCTTGAGCCGCGAACCGCACCCCTTTGCGCACCACGAGCAGCCCGACACCCGACGGCCCGCCCCATTTGTGCGCACTCGCCGTCAGCAGTGACCAGCCGTCCTCGGCCCGCCCCCAGCCCAGCGACTGCGCCGCGTCCACCAGCAGGGGCACGCCGGCCGCCCGGCACACCTCCGCCACGGCCGCCACCGGCTGCTCCGTGCCCACCTCGTGGTTGGCCGACTGGAGACAGGCCAGGGCGGTGTCTGGGCGCAGGGCATCCCCGTACGACTCCGCGGTCACCGCGCCCGCACGGTCCACGGCGACCTGGGTGACCGTCCCGCCGTCCGCCTCGAACACCTCGGCCGAATGGAGGACCGAGGAGTGTTCGACCGCTGACACGATCAGGTGGCGTCCGACCCGGCGCCGCCCCGCCAGTGCCCCCGCGATCCCGGAGTGCACCGCCCGCGTCCCGGAGGACGTGAACACCAGCTCGTCCGGCCGGCACCCCACCGCCTCGGCGGCCGACTCCCGAGCCGCGTCCAGCAACAGCCGTGCCCGGCGGCCTTCTCTGTAAAGACGTGCGGGATCGGCCCACCCCTCGTCGAGGGACGCCTGCAGGGCCTGACGGGCAACGGGATGGAGGGGAGCGGAGGAGGCGGCATCGAAGTAGGACACAGGGCAACGTTAGAACTTCCGGTGGCTCCACAGGGGCGCGGGCCCGTCCTGATCTGCGGCTCCGCCGCGTGGACGCGATCAGCCCCGACGAACCCCCGGCCGCCGCACAACAGGGCCTCCGGAGCTGGTAGGCGCCCCGACCTCCGGTCGGAAACTACCCACGGCGCGTTGAGTACCCCTCCCGCGCGACCCCAAATAGCGTCCAGTAGGGTTTGGTCCGCATAAACATCAAACCCCTGCCCGACGCAGGGCGGCGACCGACCAGCGAGAAGGCAGGCCGCAGCCAATCCGCGCGGGCGAGACTCTCGGGAAGGCGCTACGTGAGTCCCAACGGCTCCGACCGCTCGCCGCGGCGCCCGATGCGGCGGAAGCTGCTGCAGGCAATGACTGCGGGCCTGGTCCTGGCTACAGCCACCGGTTGCTCGTACAACTGGGAAGACTTCCCCCGCCTTGGTATGCCCACCCCGACCACGGAAGAGGCTCCGCGGATCCTCTCCCTGTGGCAGGGGTCCTGGGCGGCGGCGCTCGCCGTCGGCGTGCTGGTGTGGGGCCTGATTCTGTGGAGCGCCATGTTCCACCGGCGCAGCCGCACCAAGGTCGAAGTTCCCCCGCAGACCCGGTACAACATGCCGATCGAGGCGTTGTACACGGTGGTCCCGCTCATCATCGTCTCGGTGCTCTTCTACTTCACCGCCCGCGACGAGTCGAAGCTGCTCAGCCTGGACAAGAAGCCCGACGTCACCATCAACGTCGTCGGCTTCCAGTGGAGCTGGGGCTTCAACTACATCGAGAACGTCGACGGGTCCACCGGTGACGCCAAGACCGACGAGAACCTGGACGCCATTCCGGACCGGTTCAAGGACGCCTTCCCGGCGAACGCCGGTGGTGTCTACGACGTCGGCACGCCCGCCACGCGGAACCCGCAGACGGGCAACCCCGGACCGACCCTCTGGCTCCCCAAGGGCAAGACGGTCCGCTTCGTCCTCACCTCGCGTGACGTCATCCACTCCTTCTGGGTGGTGCCGTTCCTGATGAAGCAGGACGTCATCCCGGGCCACACCAACGCCTTCCAGGTGACCCCCAACCAGGAGGGCACCTTCCTGGGCAAGTGCGCCGAACTCTGCGGCGTCGACCATTCCCGGATGCTGTTCAACGTGAAGGTCGTCTCCCCGGAGCGCTACGAGCAGCACCTCAAGGACCTCGCCAAGAAGGGGCAGACCGGTTACATTCCCGCTGGCATCGCGCAGACGAGCCACGAGAAGAACCGGGAGACGAACAACCTGTGAGCATCCTCAACGAACCCCAGGGTGCCGCGGCAGCAGGGTCCCACTACACGGACGAGCTGCCGGTCAGGCGCAAGCAGCCCGGCAACGTTGTGATCAAGTGGCTCACCACCACTGACCACAAGACGATCGGAACGCTGTATCTCGTCACGTCGTTCGTGTTCTTCATGATCGGCGGCGTGATGGCGCTGTTCATGCGCGCCGAGCTGGCCCGGCCGGGCCTGCAGCTGATGTCGAACGAGCAGTTCAACCAGGCGTTCACGATGCACGGCACGATCATGCTGCTGATGTTCGCGACGCCGCTGTTCGCCGGCTTCACGAACTGGATCATGCCGCTGCAGATCGGCGCGCCGGACGTGGCCTTCCCCCGGCTGAACATGTTCGCCTACTGGCTGTACCTGTTCGGCTCGACGATCGCGGTGGGTGGCTTCCTGACCCCGCAGGGCGCCGCCGACTTCGGCTGGTTCGCCTACAGCCCGCTCTCGGACGCGGTCCGCTCGCCGGGCATCGGCGCGGACCTGTGGATCATGGGTCTGGCCTTCTCCGGCTTCGGCACCATCCTCGGCGCGGTCAACTTCATCACCACCATCATCTGCATGCGCGCCCCGGGCATGACCATGTTCCGCATGCCGATCTTCGTGTGGAACGTGCTGCTGACCGCGGTCCTGGTCCTGCTGGCCTTCCCGGTGCTGGCCGCCGCGCTGTTCGCCCTGGAGGCGGACCGCAAGTTCGGCGCCCACATCTTCGACTCGGCCAACGGCGGAGCCCTGCTCTGGCAACACCTCTTCTGGTTCTTCGGCCATCCAGAGGTGTACATCATCGCCCTGCCGTTCTTCGGCATCATCTCCGAAGTCATCCCGGTGTTCTCCCGCAAGCCGATGTTCGGCTACATGGGTCTGGTCGCGGCGACCATCGCGATCGCGGGTCTGTCCGTGACGGTGTGGGCGCACCACATGTACGTCACCGGCGGTGTGCTGCTGCCGTTCTTCTCCTTCATGACGTTCCTCATCGCCGTGCCGACGGGCGTGAAGTTCTTCAACTGGATCGGAACGATGTGGAAGGGGTCCCTGAGTTTCGAGACCCCGATGCTCTGGGCCACCGGCTTCCTGATCACCTTCACGTTCGGTGGTCTGACCGGTGTCATCCTGGCCTCGCCGCCGATGGACTTCCACATCTCGGACTCGTACTTCGTGGTGGCGCACTTCCACTACGTCGTCTTCGGCACCGTCGTCTTCGCGATGTTCTCCGGCTTCCACTTCTGGTGGCCGAAGTTCACCGGCAAGATGCTCGACGAGCGCCTCGGCAAGATCACCTTCTGGACGCTGTTCATCGGCTTCCACGGCACCTTCCTGGTCCAGCACTGGCTGGGTGCCGAGGGCATGCCGCGTCGTTACGCGGACTACCTCGCGGCCGACGGCTTCACCGCCCTGAACACGATCTCGACGATCAGCTCGTTCCTGCTCGGCCTGTCGATCCTGCCGTTCCTCTACAACGTGTGGAAGACGGCGAAGTACGGCAAGCCGGTCGGCGTCGACGACCCGTGGGGCTACGGCCGCTCGCTCGAGTGGGCGACCTCCTGCCCGCCGCCGCGGCACAACTTCCTCACCCTGCCGCGGATCCGCAGCGAATCCCCGGCGTTCGACCTGCACCACCCCGAGATCGCGGCCATCGACCAGCTCGAGAACGCGCCTCACGGTGACAAGGCTCTGGTCGGCAACGGCGGCAAGGAGGCCGGCAAGTGAAGATCCAGGGCAAGATGTTCATGTGGCTGAGCGTCTTCGTCCTCGCCATGGCTGTCGTCTATGGCGTGTGGTCGAAGGAGCCGGCCGGTACCACGGCCCTCTTCCTGGCCTTCGGCCTGTGCATCATGATCGGCTTCTACCTGGGCTTCACCGCCCGGCGGGTCGACGCTGGCGCCCAGGACAACAAGGAGGCGGACGTCGCGGACGACGCCGGCGAGGTCGGGTTCTTCAGCCCGCACAGCTGGCAGCCGCTCTCGCTGGCCGTCGGTGGCGCGCTCGCCTTCCTGGCGATCGCGATCGGCTGGTGGCTGCTGTACTTCTCGGCACCGCTGATCATGGTCGGCCTGTGGGGCTGGGTCTTCGAGTACTACCGCGGTGAGAACCGCACCCAGTAGCAGGCCCTGAGCGCTCTGGAGCCCGGACACTCCGTCAGGAGTGTCCGGGCTCCTGCTTTTGCCGCAATGAGCGTCCCCCGTTCGTGTCGCCCAGCGCGCCGCCCTTGACGTGGCTTCCTAGCGTGAAGCCATGAGCCAGACACCCCGCCTCCGCCGTCCCCGTCCCCGTACCGTCGTCGGCTGCACGCTGCTGGTGACCGCCCTCAGCGCGGGCGTCAACGCCTGCAGCTCGGACGGCAACCCCCTCTCCGCCCGGCCCTACGACGCCGCCGACCAGATCGCCTTCAACGGTCCCTCAGACGACGGGAAGAAGGCCGACCCGGACAAGCCCCTGGAGATCACCGCCGAAGACTCGGACGGGCGCATCACGGACGTCACGGCCGTGGACGCGACCGGCCGGTACGTCACGGGAGAGCTCTCCGCCGACGGCGGCCGCTGGCACAGCACCTCGCCGCTCGCCGCAAACGCCCACTACACGATCCGCGTGAGCACGGAGGACGAGGACGGCGCGCCCGGCCGCAAGGTCCTCTCCTTCGACACCAGCAAGCCCACGACCAAGAAGCGCCTGACCGTGAAGTTCGGGCCGAAGGCCGGCGAGTACGGCGTCGGCCAGCCCGTCACGGCCGAACTGAACCGGCCCGTCAAGGACAAGGAACAGCGCGCGATAGTCGAAAGAGCCCTCAGGGTCGACTCCACGCCCGCCGTGCAGGGTGCCTGGCACTGGGTGGACGACAAGACGCTCCACTACCGCCCCAGGGAGTACTGGCCCGCCCACGCCACCATAGAGGTGCGCAGCGACCTGGACGGCGTACGGATCAACGACCGCCTCTGGGGTGGCAAGGCCAAGTCCCTCAGGCTCACCACGGGCGACCGCGTCATCGCCGTCACGGACGCCTCCTCGCACTCCATGACGGTCTACAAGAACGACGAGGAGATCAAGCAGATCCCCGTCACCACGGGCAAGCCCGGCTTCGACACCCGCAACGGCGTCAAGGTCGTGCTGGGCAAGGAGTCCTTCGTACGTATGCGCAGCAGCACGGTCGGTATCGCCGAGGGCTCCTCGGACTCCTACGACCTGCCGGTCTACTACGCCACCCGCGTCACCTGGAGCGGCGAGTACGTCCACGCGGCGCCCTGGTCGGTGGGCTCCCAGGGCTACGCCAACGTCAGCCACGGCTGCACCGGCATGAGCACCGGCAACGCCCAGTGGTTCTTCGACACCGTCCGTGAGGGCGACGTCGTCCAGGTCGTCAACTCGGCCGGCAACACCATGGAGCCGTTCGGCAACGGATTCGGCGACTGGAACCTCGAGTGGACGAAGTGGCGCGACGGCAGCGCCCTGGTGTCCGTCACCCCGGACGGCCCTCGCCCGGAGGACACCGCAAGACTCCGCCCGACGGCCGTATAGCCGGCCAAGGAGCGGGGGAACGGCCCGGCCCTAGGCGCTCTGCAGCCTCTTCCTCCGCAGCAAAGAGGCCAGCGCCGACGCGAACTCCACCGGATCCACCGGCAACGTCACCGCCGCATCCGCCCGGCTCCACGTGGCCAGCCACGCATCCTGCGGCCGCCCGATGAGCAGCAGGACCGGGGGGCAGTCGAACACCTCGTCCTTGATCTGCCGGCACATGCCCATGCCACCCATAGGCACCGCCTCGCCGTCCAGGACGGCGACATCGATGCCCCCCTTGTCCAGCTCGCGCAGCACCGCTCCCGGGGTCGCACACTCCACGAACTCCACCACGGGGGCGTCGGGAGCGGGCCTGCGCCCGGTCGCCAGCCGCACCTGCTCGCGGGTGTTGGAGTCGTCGCTGTAGACCAGCACCGTGGCGGTCGGCTGCATGCTTCCTCCGGGACGTCAGCGTCGTACGGACAGAACCGATGCGGCGGATGCTACTCCTTCCAGCACCTGGTCAACACCTGTGGGAACACCGCTTCCCTGGGCCATCCGGGCACTACACACGGTATGAACCCGCCGAACGGCACCCCCCGGGGTGAGGGCGGGATAAGCGACCGACATAATGTCGGTCGTGGCGACAGCAACGACAGTAGATACCGGGCACGCGCACCCGTCGGTCAACCGGCCGAACCTCACCAGCGTCGGAACCATCATCTGGCTGAGTTCCGAGCTGATGTTCTTCGCGGCCCTCTTCGCGATGTACTTCACCCTGCGATCGGTGACCGGGCCGGAGCACTGGAAGGAAATGGCCGAGAGCCTGAACTTCCCGTTCTCGGCGACGAACACCACGATCCTGGTGCTCTCCTCCCTGACCTGCCAGCTCGGCGTCTTCGCCGCCGAGCGCGGTGACGTGAAGAAGCTCCGGGGCTGGTTCATCGTCACCTTCGTCATGGGCGCGATCTTCATCGGCGGTCAGGTCTTCGAGTACACCGAGCTGGTCAAGAAGGACGGCCTCTCCCTGTCCTCCGACCCGTACGGCTCGGTGTTCTACCTGACCACCGGCTTCCACGGCCTGCACGTGACGGGCGGCCTCATCGCCTTCCTGCTGGTCCTCGGTCGCACGTACGCGGCCAAGAGGTTCACCCACGAGCAGGCGACCGCCGCGATCGTCGTGTCCTACTACTGGCACTTCGTCGATGTCGTCTGGATCGGCCTCTTCGCCACGATCTACATGATCAAGTAGCCGGGCCCGCTCCCGCACATCCAGAAGCATCGACGCAGAAGATCCTGACACCGGGGTAATCCGTGAAAAAGCTCTCCGCACGACGACGCCACCCGTTGGCGGCGCTCGTCGTCCTACTCCTCGCGCTGGCATGCACCGGGGGGCTGTACGCCGCGTTCGCACCCGCGAGCAAGGCGCAGGCCGATGAAGCCGCCCAGTCCCTGACCATCGAGGAGGGCAAGAAGCTCTACTCGGTCGGCTGCGCCACCTGCCACGGCACCGACGGTCAGGGCAGCACCGACGGTCCCAGCCTGGTGGGCGTGGGCGCCGCGGCCGTAGACTTCCAGGTCGGCACCGGCCGTATGCCGGCCCAGCAGCCCGGCGCGCAGGTGCCGAAGAAGAAGAACATCTACTCGCAGGCCGAGATCGACCAGCTGGCGGCTTACATCGCCTCGCTGGGTGCCGGTCCGTCCGTTCCGACCGAGGCGGAGTACGGCCCCGAGGGTGCCGACATCGCCAAGGGCGGCGAGCTGTTCCGCACCAACTGCGCGGAGTGCCACAACTTCACAGGCGAGGGCGGCGCGCTGACGCACGGCAAGTTCGCACCGAGCCTCGAAGGCGTCGACCCGAAGCACATCTACGAGGCCATGCAGACCGGCCCGCAGAACATGCCTTCCTTCCCCGACACCACACTGTCGGAGCAGAACAAGAAGGACATCATCGCGTACCTGAACGCGGTCAACGGCGACGACACCGAGAGCCCCGGCGGCCTCGACCTGGGCGGACTCGGTCCGGTCAGCGAGGGCCTGTTCGGTTGGGTCTTCGGACTCGGCGCGCTGATCGCGGTCGCCGTCTGGGTCGCCGCTCGGACCGCAAAGGCCAAGAAGTCATGAGTAGCCAAGACATTCCAGAAGAGAACCTGCCCGCTGAGCAGGACACGCACGGCGCGGTGAGCGTCGCGGACGAGAAGAACCCGTTCGCCGACCCGGGCCTGCCGCCCCACGAGCACCGGATCCAGGACGTCGACGAGCGGGCCGCCAAGCGGTCCGAGCGTACGGTCGCCCTCCTGTTCACGGTGTCGATGCTGGCGACCGTCGGCTTCATCGCCTCGTACGTGGCGATCCCGGCCGACGAGTCGATCTACGTCTTCCCGATCGGGCACATCAGCGCGATGAACTTCGCGCTGGGCATGACCCTCGGCGTGGCGCTCTTCACGATCGGCGCGGGCGCGGTCCACTGGGCCCGCACCCTGATGTCCGACGTGGAGGTCGCCGACGAGCGTCACCCGATCGAGGCGCCCCCCGAGGTCAAGGCCAAGGTCATGGCCGACTTCAAGGAAGGTGCCAAGGAGTCCGCGCTCGGCCGCCGCAAGCTGATCCGCAACACGATGCTCGGCGCGCTGGCCCTGTTCCCGCTCTCCGGCGTCATCCTGCTGCGCGACCTGGGCCCGCTGCCCGGCACCAAGCTCCGCCACACCTTGTGGTCCAAGGGCAAGCTGCTCGTCAACATGAACACGAACGAGCCGCTGCGTCCCTCGGACGTCGCGGTGGGCTCGCTCACCTTCGCCAAGCCCGAGGGCCTGGAGGAGCACAGCGAGGAGTTCCAGACCGAGATCGCCAAGGCGGCCCTGATGATCGTCCGGATCCAGCCGGACGACATCAAGGACAAGCGCGAGCTCGAGTGGTCGCACGAGGGCATCGTGGCGTACTCGAAGATCTGCACCCACGTGGGTTGCCCGATCTCCCTGTACGAGCAGCAGACGCACCACGTGCTGTGCCCCTGCCACCAGTCCACCTTCGACCTCTCCGACGGTGCCCGGGTGATCTTCGGTCCCGCCGGTCACGCCCTGCCGCAGCTGCGCATCGGCGTGAACGACGAGGGCTACCTCGAGGCGCTCGGCGACTTCGAAGAGCCCGTCGGTCCTGCCTTCTGGGAGCGCGGATGAGCAGCAACGAGAACAACGAGGCCCGGCGCGGCAAAGCACCGGCCGGCGAGCGCGTCGCCGACTGGGCGGACGGCCGGCTCGGGATCTACTCCCTGGCCAAGGCCAACATGCGCAAGATCTTCCCCGACCACTGGTCGTTCATGTTGGGTGAGGTCTGCCTCTACAGCTTCATCATCATCATCCTCACGGGTGTGTACCTGACGCTGTTCTTCCACCCGTCGATGAACGAGGTGGAGTACCACGGCAGCTACGTCCCGCTGCAGGGGCAGCTGATGTCCGAGGCGTTCAACTCGACCATGCACATCTCCTTCGACGTGCGCGGTGGTCTGCTGATCCGGCAGATCCACCACTGGGCGGCGCTGGTCTTCCTCGCCGGCATGTTCGTGCACATGATGCGCGTGTTCTTCACCGGCGCGTTCCGCAAGCCGCGTGAGGTCAACTGGCTGTTCGGCTTCCTGCTGTTCGTCCTGGGCATGTTCACCGGCTTCACCGGCTACTCGCTCCCGGACGACCTGCTCTCCGGCACGGGTGTCCGCTTCATGGAGGGCGCGATCCTGTCCGTGCCGATCGTCGGCACGTACCTCGCGTTCTTCCTCTTCGGCGGAGAGTTCCCGGGCGGCGACTTCGTGGCCCGCTTCTACTCGGTCCACATCCTGCTGCTGCCGGGCATCATGCTCGGCCTCGTGGTGGCGCACCTGATCCTGGTCTTCTACCACAAGCACACGCAGTACGCGGGGCCCGGAAAGACCAACAACAACGTCGTCGGCATGCCGCTGCTGCCGGTCTACATGGCCAAGGCCGGAGGCTTCTTCTTCCTGGTCTTCGGTGTCATCGCGGCCGTCGCGGCCATCGCCCAGATCAACCCGATCTGGGCCATGGGCCCCTACCGTCCGGACCAGGTGTCCACCGGCGCCCAGCCCGACTGGTACATGGGCTTCTCCGAGGGCCTGATCCGTGTGATGCCCGGCTGGGAGATCAACTTCTGGGGCCACACGCTCGTCCTGGGCGTGTTCATCCCACTGATCATCTTCCCGCTGGTCCTGGTCACGATCGCGGTCTACCCGTTCATCGAGGCCTGGGTCACCGGCGACAGGCGCGAGCACCACATCCTGGACCGCCCGCGCAACGCGCCGACGCGTACGGCCTTCGGCGTCGCGTGGATCACCTGGTACATGGTGCTGCTGATCGGTGGTGGAAACGACCTCTGGGCCACCCACTTCCACCTCTCCATCAACGCCATCACCTGGTTCGTCCGGATCGCGTTCTTCGTCGGCCCGGTCATCGCGTTCCTCGTCACCAAGCGCATCTGCCTCGGCCTCCAGCGCCGCGACAAGGACAAGGTGCTGCACGGCCGCGAGTCGGGCATCATCAAGCGCCTGCCGCACGGTGAGTTCATCGAGGTGCACGAGCCGCTCAGCCAGGACGCGCTGCACACGCTCACGGCCCACGAGCAGTACAAGCCGGTCGAGATCGGCCCGACGGTCGACGAGAACGGCGTCGAGCGCAAGGTGAAGGGCTCCGAGAAGCTGCGCGCCAAGCTCAGCGAGGCGTACTTCGGTGAGGAGTCCCAGATCCCGAAGCCCACCGTCGAGGAGTACAAGGAGATCACGAGCGGCCACGGCCACCACTGA
The DNA here is from genome assembly GCF_055595715.1 of Streptomyces sp. NPDC040410. Classification (NCBI taxonomy): domain Bacteria; kingdom Bacillati; phylum Actinomycetota; class Actinomycetes; order Kitasatosporales; family Streptomycetaceae; genus Streptomyces; species Streptomyces sp. NPDC040410. The sequence continues at coordinate 187,805 of NZ_JBVIVK010000008.1, read as the reverse complement.
TCGCTGCGCACGCCACGTCACGGTCGAAGGGCCCCGTCCGGTGTTCGGACGGGGCCCTTCACCGTGCCCCGACGGTGGATAGGGTGGACCTGTTGAGACTCGCGTCCCGTAGTCCGGGACACATGATTCAGGAGCGGCTTATGAGCGCTGTGACCCCCGCTGGAGGCGACACCGCGGCGGGCCGTTCCTGGCCCGAGGTGCTGAACGCCCTGCTGTACGGCCGTGACCAGAGCGCCGGCGCCGCGTTCTGGGCGATGGACCAGATCATGCGCGGCGAGGCGACGGACGCCCAGATCGCCGGGTTCACGGTGGCGCTGCGCGCCAAGGGCGAGACGGTGCAGGAGATCACCGGACTCGTGGACGCCCTGTACCAGCACGCGAACGTGATCGAGGTGCCGGGCGCCACCGTCGACATCGCCGGCACGGGCGGCGACGGCGCGAAGACCGTGAACATCTCCACGATGTCGTCGATCGTCATCGCCGGCACGGGAGCGAAGGTCGTCAAGCACGGCAACCGGGCCGCGTCCTCGGCGTCCGGCGCCTCCGATGTGCTGGAGAGGCTCGGGGTCAACCTGGAGCTGACGCCGAAGCGGGTCGCCGAGGTCGCCGACGAGGCCGGCATCACCTTCTGCTTCGCGGTGAAGTTCCATCCGGCGCTGCGTCATGTCGCGGCGGCGCGCAGGCAGTTGGGCATCCAGACCGTGTTCAACTTCCTCGGCCCGCTGGCCAACCCGGCCAAGGTGAAGGCACAGGCGGTCGGTGTCGCGGACCTCCGTATGGCGCCGATCATGGCGGGCGTCTTCGCCGAGCGCGGCAACTCGTCCCTGGTGTTCCGGGGCGACGACGGCCTCGACGAGCTGACGACCACGTCCACCTCCCGGGTGTGGATCGTCCGGGACGGCAAGGTCACCGAGGAGACCTTCGACCCGCGGGACGTCGGCCTCGAACTGGTGCCGCTGGAGGCGCTGCGGGGCGCCGACGCGTCGTTCAACGCGGATGTCGCCCGGCGCCTGCTGAACGGCGAGACCGGGCCGGTACGGGACGCGGTACTGCTCAACTCCGCGGCGGCGCTGGTGGCGCTGGAGCCGGGGGACGGGACGCTCGCGGACCAGATCCGGGCCGGCATGGAGAAGGCCGCCGAGTCGGTCGACTCCGGAGCGGCCAAGAGGACACTGGAGCGCTGGGTGGCCGTGAGCAACGCCTGACCCCCCACGGTGTGACGCGAGGCGCAGTCCAGGATCCGGACTGCGCCTTGCGCGCCGAAGATCTTGTGGCAAGATGCTGTACCAGGTCATGAGTGACAGTCATGAGGCCCCGGCCGACTGTCCGGCAACCCTCCGTCCGTGGCGGGGTGCCCCGGGTGAAGACCAGGCCGTAGGCAGCGAGGTCTACGGCAAGCGCGGACCCCTCGCGAAGAACCAGGGGTCCTGGTCGTCGAGGGAGCCTTCCGTGAGCAAGCGAATGCGCTAGGGCCGCAGAGCCCCGCCTCCGCAACACCCCTTTCACCTTCTCCCACGCTTGAGCCGTGCGTGCTCGCGTGGTGATTCCGCCTGCCTTCCACGGGAGTTCAGCCATGTCCCTCGCCACCGCTGCCGCCGCCCAGACCCTTTGCGCCCCGCTGCCCGTTCTGGGCCGGGATGTCACCGTCCCGCTCGTCACGGGCGGCGAAGTCACCTACGCCGCGCTCGACTACGCGGCCAGCGCGCCCGCCCTCCAGCGGGTCTGGGACGACGTGGCCGCGTACGCCCCGTACTACGGCAGCGTCCACCGCGGCGCCGGCTATCTCTCACAGCTGTCCACCGACCTCTTCGAGAACGCCCGCACCACGGTCGCCGAGTTCCTCGACTGCCGCGCCGACGACCAGCTGGTCTTCACCCGGTCCACCACCGACTCCCTCAACCTGCTCGCCGCCGCGCTCCCCGCGGGCTGCCAGGTCTTCGTCTTCGAGACCGAGCACCACGCCTCGCTGCTGCCCTGGAAGGACGCCCGGGTCACCTACCTCGACGCCCCGCGCACCCCGGCCCGGGCCGTCGAGACCCTGGAGCGCGCCCTCGCCGACCGCGACCCCCACGGCCCGGCCCTGGTCTGCGTCACGGGCGCCTCGAACGTCACCGGCGAGCTGTGGCCCGTACGGGAACTCGCGGCCGCCGCGCACGCCCACGGTGCCCGTATCGTCCTGGACGCCGCCCAGCTGGCCCCGCATCACCCGGTGTCCGTCCGGGACCTCGACGTCGACTGGGTCGCCTTCTCCGGCCACAAGCTGTACGCCCCCTTCGGCTCCGGCGTCCTGGCCGGGCGCGCCGACTGGCTGCGGGCGGCCGAGCCGTACCTCGCGGGCGGCGGCGCCAGCCGCAGGGTCACCCGGCGCGAGGACGGGGGAGTGGACGTCGAGTGGCACGACACCGCCGCCCGCCACGAGGCCGGCTCGCCCAACGTGATCGGCGCCTACGCCATCGCCTCCGCCTGCAAGGCCCTCACCGAGGCGGGCTTCGACACCCTGGTCGCCCGTGAGCAGCACCTGATCGCCGAGGTCCGCGAGGGCCTCGCCGAGGTCCCCGAGGTCAGGATCCTCTCCCTCTTCGGCGACGACGCCGCCCGCGTCGGCGTGATCTCCTTCGTCGTCGAGGGCTGGAACAGCTCGCACTTCGCCGCCGCCCTCTCCGCCGAGTACGGCATCGGAGTGAGGGACGGCCTGTTCTGCGCCCACCCCCTGGTCCGCACCCTGCTCGGCGGCGACGCCCAGAGCCAGGGCGAGTGCGGCGCCCCCGACGCGGCCCCCGGCGAGAAGTCCCTCAACGCGATCCGTGTGAGCTTCGGCGCGGGCACGCCGGACGAGCACGTGGAGCGCTTCGTGAACGCGGTTAAGGAACTGGTCGGCGAGGGCGCGAAGTGGCAGTACAGGACGGAGGACGGCCGCTGCGTCCCGGCCGTCTGATCGACCGGCGCCCGCGGACGCGTGGGCGCAGACCTCAGGAGTCCAACCCGATCGCGAACGCCGCCTCGAGGTCGTGCTGCGAATACGTCCGAAAGGCGACGTGCGTATCCGTCGCCTCCACGCCCGGGATCTTGCTGATGCGTCCGGGAATGACCTCCGCCAGATCCTCGTGCTGCTTCACCCGCACCATGGCGATCAGGTCGTACGTTCCCGTGACGGAGAAGACCTCGCTCACGCTGTCCAGCGAAGCGATCCGCTCCGCGATCTCGGGAATCCGGTCCACGCTGGTCTTGATGAGGACGATCGCGGTGATCACGGCTGATTCTCTCCCTCGGGAGCCGGAGCTGGGGCGGACTTCACTCTAGTGGTACGGCCGAAGCGGCCCCAGGCGAAGAGGAACCCTGCCGAGAACCCCACCAGGTGGGCCAGATACGCCACCCCCGGCCCCTGTGCCGCCCGCCCCGCCGCCAGCCACTGCAGGGCCGCCCAGAAGGGCAGCACGACCCACGCGGGAAAGCGCAGCGGCAGGAAGAACAGGAACGGCAGAAGACTGGTCACCCGTGCCCCGGGGAACAGGTACAGACACGCGCCGAGGACCGCTGAGATCGCCCCGGAGGCGCCGACGAGGGACTGTGCCGAGTCCGAGTTGGCGGCCGCGTAGCCCAGCAGGGCGAGATAGCCGCAGCCGACGTAGAACAGGGTGAACTGGACGCGGCCCATGCGTTCCTCGGTCAGCCCGCCGAAGACGTAGAGGAAGAGCATGTTGCCGAGCAGGTGCACCCAGCTGCCGTGGACGAACAGGGCCGTCGCGGGGGTGAGGGCGGCCCGGGCCGAGCCCTCGAACAGCTCGGCCGGGACCACGCCCCAGCGGTGGAAATGGGCCCGCTGCGCGGCGAGCAGCTCGTCACCGGAGCCGTAGGCCGGATTCAGGCCCGCCGCCGGACCGGCTACGAAGATCAGGCAGCACGCGGCGATCAGTCCGTACGTCACCGGCGCGGCCGGCCGCCGGACCATCCCCAGCACCCTGCGAGCCTCGCAAAGGGGTGCGTTCCAGTTGCTGATCATGAACACAGAGCATGACGTACCGGAGCGTGACGTAAGCGGACCGAACCGCTCAGACCGCCTCGCCGCCGTGGACGGGCGGGCGGCGAGTCCCCGCCAGGCCGTAGGGTTACGAGCCACACGCACCGGGGTGCCCGGCGCGTCGCGGACAATAGAAGGCCTAGAAGGAAAGAGCACAGTCACGATGACGGTTCCCCTGCCGACCGCTACCACGCGGTGGCGCTGCACGCTCTGCGGCAACCTCACCCGCTTCGACGTGACGCGCTCGTCGAAGGTCGTCGAGTACGTCCACCTCGACCTGGCCGGTGAGCCGAAGGTCGAAGAGCGCGAGGTGGTCAGTGAGACCATCGAGTCGGTGCGCTGCCGCTGGTGCAACGCGGTGGACCAGGTGGAACTCGTGGACAGGCCGGGCGCCGGCTCCTGACGGGAGCGGGCCCCGCACAGGCATTGGGGTGACGGATGGTGGAGACCGCAGGCGGGGGGCCGGGCGACGGCGCCGCTGAGGTGCTCGACCGTCCGCTGCCCGACGGCGTGCGCCGCCGGGTCGTACAGATCGTCTCGGACGGTTTCGGCGGGCTGACCGTCGGCGAACTGCCCGCACAGCTGCGGCAGTACGCCCGCTTCGCGCCGAACCGCCGGGCCAAGTTCGCGGGCAACGCGATGGCGGCCGCCCTGGAGACCGATCCGCTGTTCCGGCAGCGCATCGGGGAGAAGTTCAGAGAGGCACAGCCGGAGCTGGCCGGTGTGCTCGACTCCGGTTCCCCGCCGCCGGCCGCGGATCCGCTCGATGTGGCGGCCGCGGCCTACGTACTGCGGCCCACGGGCTGGGTGAAGCTCGTGACCGCGGCGGGTGAGGAGGCCCAGCGGGCGGACGCCGAACGGGCCGACGAGGAGAGCCGGGCCGAACTGGAGCGGCTGCGCGAGGAACTCGCCGAGGCCCGTGAGCAGACGAGGGTCGACACCGAGCGGCTGCGCGCCGAGCTGGAGACGGCGAAGAAGGAGGCCGACTCGCTCCACCGCAAGCTGCGGGCGGCCCTCAGTGACGTCAAGCGCGGTGAGGCCGCCCTGCGCAAGGTCCAGGGCGAGATCGAGGCCGCACGCGCCGAAGGGCAGGCCCAGGTGTCCGCCGCCGAGAGCGAGACGCGGCGGCTGAAGGCGCGGCTCGGCGAGGCGGAGGCCGCCCTGGAGGCCACTCGCAAGGCGGCGCGCGAGGGTCGCAGCGTCGAGGACATGCGGGTACGGCTGCTGCTCGACACCGTGCTCGACGCGGCCCAGGGGCTGCGGCGGGAGCTGGCCTTGCCTCCCGTGTCCGTACGGCCGGCGGAGACCGTCGACGCGGTCGAACCGGGACGAATGACACCGAAGGACATCGCGGCGCGCGCTTTGTCCGAGAATGACCCGGCGATCCTGGACCAGTTGCTCGCCCTTCCGCAGGCGCATCTGGTCGTCGACGGCTACAACGTCACCAAGACCGGTTATCCGCAGATGCCGTTGGAGAAGCAGCGGCTGCGGCTGCTCGGGCAGCTCTCGCAGCTCGCCGCGCAGACCGGGGCCGAGGTGACGTGTGTCTTCGACGGAGCGGAGCTGGCGGCGCCGGTGCTGCTGGCGCCGCCGCGCGGGGTCCGGGTGCTGTTCTCCAAGCCCGGCGTCACGGCTGACGAGTTGATCCGCCAGCTCGTGCGCGCGGAGCCGCCCGGCCGTCCGGTCATCGTCGCCTCGACCGACCGGGAGGTCGCCGACGGCGTCGCCCGCGCCGGGGCGCGCCCGGTCGCCTCGGCGGTGCTTCTCAAGCGTTTTTCGCGCGCCTAGCCAACTGTGCCGTTGATCCCTTGAGTCCCGTACGTCCCAAGCGCAACGTACAGACTGAATGCCCGAATTGGCGAAACCTTCACGCAACGTAGTGTCAGCCGCACATCACTGCACGTGAGTTGATTGCAAAGAATGCAGTGCGTCACAAACATTTTTCACGCGAGGTTTTGACCTGATCACAGGATGGTCACTAGGGTCTGGCCTCGAACCTCCGCTCGGGTGATCGCTCATTGGGAGTGACGGTGGAGGGGCCCCGCCCGCCGGCGTGTCGGTAGGCGGCTGGAGGAAGAAGGAGCTCGCCTTCGTGGCGTCCCACCGTCGACCCAAGCAGCCGAGCCGCACCCGCGTGACCGTGCTCACCACCGCCGCCGCCGCTGCCGTGGCCCTCAGCGCCAACGCCGCCAGCGCCGCGCCGAGCGAGAAGCCGAGCAAGGACGAGGTCAAGGCCAAGGTCGACAAGCTCTACGAAGAGGCGGAGCAGGCCACCGAGAAGTTCAACGGGGCCAAGGAGAAGCAGGAGAAGCTCCAGAAGGAGATCTCCACCATCCAGGACAACGTCGCCCGCGGCCAGGAAGAGCTCAACGAGCTGCGCGACGGCATAGGCCTGGCGGCCGCCGCGCAGTACCGCACCGGCTCCATCGACTCATCCCTCCAGCTCTTCCTCTCCGCCGACCCGGACGACTACCTCGACAAGGCCTCCACCCTCGACCAGTTGAGCAGCCAGCAGGTCGAGGCCCTGAAGAAGATCCAGGACAAGCAGCGCGAGCTCGCCCAGCAGCGCTCCGAGGCCTCCGCGAAACTCAAGGACCTCGCCTCCACCCGCGCCGAGCTGGGCAGGAAGAAGAAGGAAGTCCAGGGCAAGCTCGCCGAGGCGCAGAAGCTGCTCAACAGCCTGACGGCCGCCGAGAAGGCGGCGCTCGCCGCCGAGGAAGCCCGCGCCAGCCGTTCCGCGAGCGAGCGGGTCGACCTCGGCGACGACGGTTCGGCCTCCGGCCGTGCCATGGCCGCCTTCCAGGCCGCCCAGAGCAAGATCGGCTCGCCCTACGTCTACGGCGCCTCCGGCCCGTCCTCCTTCGACTGCTCCGGCCTCACGTCGTGGGCCTACGCGCAGGCCGGCGTCACCATCCCGCGCACTTCGCAGGAGCAGGCCAACGCCGGTACGCGCATCTACTCCCAGAGCGACCTGAAGGTCGGCGACCTCGTCATCTTCTACGGCGACCAGCACCACGTCGGCTTCTACGCGGGCAACGGCCAGGTCCTGCACGCTCCGCGCACCGGCACGGTCGTCCGCTACGAGTCGATCGACAACATGCCGTTCCAGTTCGGCGTCCGGATCTGACCCCGCATCCTTCTTCGCTCACCGGCGCGTACCGCCCGAACGGGCGAATTGCCGCAACCCGCGCTGACCCCACGCCCCGCCGATGACCTGCGTCAGAGGCGGGGCGCCGCGTTGACGTACCCGCCGGGGTCGTTGGTCACCGCCCGTTCACGGGGCTACTGTCTGCCGCGCTTCCCTCAACACCGGGACCCGGGTCCTGGCGTCGCATTCCCGCCTGCCCGGCGGCGCGAGGGAGCAGTCCGTGTCCGCCAGCGGAAGGAGTGCGGCTTCCCGTGGGGTTCCATCGCCGCGTTGTACCGTCCGGGTTCGACCGGGGCGCCGGCGCCGCCCTGTGCGCTCTGTCCGCCGCAGCCGTGGCTCTCGGTGCCGTGCCGGCGGCGGCCGCGCCGCACGACGACACCCGTGCCGAGGTGGACCGCCTCTACGAGCAGGCCGAGCGGGCAACCGAGGCGTACAACGAGGCCGGCGAGCGCGCCGATTCACTGCGCAGGCAGGTGAGCGACGCGCAGGACCACATCGCCCGGCAGCAGGAGCGCGTCAACTCCATGCGGGCGGCGCTCGGTTCGCTCGCCGGCGCCCAGTACCGATCCGGCGGCCTCGACCCCACCCTCGCGCTGCTGTTCTCCGACGATCCGGGCGACTACCTCGACAAGGCCGCCGCGCTCGACCGGATCACCGCCCACCAGGCCGGCGAGCTCAAGGACCTCCAGGAAGCCATGCGCCAACTCACCCAGGAGCGCGCGGAGGCGGCCGGCAAGCTCGCCGAGCTGGAGAAGAGCCGCGAGGCCGTCTCCTCCCACAAGCGCACCGTGGAGAAGAAGCTCGCCAAGGCCCGCGCGCTGCTCAATTCCCTGCCGTCCGCGGAGCGCGCCGCCTTCGACCGGGTCTCCCGGTCCGGCCGCGTGGACCTGCCCGACCCCGGCGGCGGCGCCCCGTCCTCCGCCCGCGCGGCCGCCGCCGTCGCCGCCGCCCGCTCCGCGCTCGGCAAGCCCTACGTGTGGGGTGCGACCGGGCCCTCCGGCTTCGACTGTTCGGGCCTGATGCAGTGGTCCTACGCCCAGGCCGGCGTCTCCCTGCCGCGCACCTCGCAGGCCCAGCGGTACGCCGGCCGGCAGGTCCCGCTCGCCCAGGCCCGGCCCGGTGACCTGGTCACCTACCGGTCGGACGCCAGCCATGTCGCGATGTACATGGGCAACGGCCAGGTGATCCACGCGCCCTATCCCGGGGCGCCCGTGCGCTACGACCCGGTCGGCATGATGCCGGTCGCGTCGGTCACGAGGGTCTGACCTGGCGCCCCGGCCGCCGTACGATCTGGAAGTGGCTGGTCGAAGGCGGGCGTCGAGATCCGGAGTCGTGGCGACGCTCTGTCTGCTGTTCGTCTCCCTGGTGGCCTGCGGGGGGCGGCCCGCGGCCGACAGCGCGAAGGCTGACGTACAGCGGGTCCTGGACCGGCGGGCGACCGCGGTCCTCGACCGCGACCGGGCGGCCTTCCTCAGGACGGGCGCGCTGAGCTGGTTCGCGAATCTCAGCGCCGTGCCGCTCGCGTCCTGGTCCTACCGCGTCACCGCCCTGCACCGCACCGGCTCCACGGCCACTGCCGACGCCGAACTGAACTACCGCGTCCAGGGGTACGACCAGGCCCCCGTCGCCGTCGGCCGCACCCTCGACCTGAGCCGGGACGGGGACGGGCGCTGGTACGTCGACGCCGAGCGGCCCGCCGAGAAGACCGCCCAACAGCTCTGGGACCAGGGCGAGGTGACCGTCGTACGGGGTGAGCACAGCCTCGTGCTGGGAGTCGGGCACTCCGGCGAGGCCCTGCACCGGTACGCGGATCTGGCGGACCGTGCGGTGCCGGCCGTGGCCCGGGCGTGGCCTGCGCACTGGAGCCGCCACGTGGTGGTGCTCGTACCGAACTCTCTGGAGGGGATGGCGGGGCTGCTGGGTTCGCCCGCCTCCTCGTACCGTGGGATCGCGGCCGTCACCACCGGCGAGACGGGCGCCCCGGCGCAGGCGCCCGCGGACCGGATCATCGTCAACCCCGACGCGTACGGCGTCCTCGGCGACGTCGGCAAGCAGGTCGTGCTCACCCACGAGGCCACCCATGTCGCCACCCGCGCCGACACGAGCGCCGCCACCCCGCTGTGGCTGTCGGAGGGGTTCGCCGACTGGGTCGGATACCGCGGCACCGGGCGCACACCGGCCCAGGCCGCGCCCGAGCTGTGGCGGGCCGTGACCGACGGACAGGTGCCGGCCGCGCTGCCGACCGACAAGGACTTCGGCTTCACGGGGGACGCGAACAAGCTGGCACAGGCCTACGAGGGCGGCTGGATGGCCTGCCGGCTCATCGCGGAACAGTGGGGCGAGGTGCGCCTCGTCGAGTTCTACCGGGCCGTGGGCGCGCACGAGAAGCGGGCCGGGGCGGTCGAGGACGCGATGAAGCAGGTGCTCGGCACGACGCCGGAGGAGTTCACCGCTCGGTGGCGGGACTATCTGCGGGCCCGGATGGGCTGACCGGCAACTCCACGGCCTCCGTCAGCCAGGCGGGCTCGGCCTCTCCGGCCGCCCCGGCGACCCGCAGCGAGCCCTGCCGGAACAGGTCCTCCGCCCACCCCGCCTGCACGGGCTCTCCGTCCTTGTGGAAGGCCCGCGGGCGTCCGCAGGTCAGACGGCGGCGCAGCACCGCCGTCTGCCTGTGCCGGTCCGGCAGCCGGCGCAGGAAGGCCGGGACGGTGTTGAAGCGCACCTGGTATCCGTGATCCCCGTCTGCATGGGGTGTCGCAGCCGTTCCGCCGGTCCTCGCGGCCGGTGCTCGGTCGGGGAGAGGATCCGGCGCGGGGCCGCGCTCGCGCCCGGCCCGGTGTGCTGGTCGAGCTTGCCGGCGTCACCTCACCGGCCTCGGGCTGCCGGGCCTGTGCCCGGCGCCCGCGGGTCATGGCGGTGCAGTGCGCGATGGTGCCGATGCTGTTCCGGCGGGCCGGCCGGGATCAGGAGGAGACGGAGGTCTCGTCGGTGCGGGCCGCCTGAGCCGGCACGGGGGCCGGCTCCCGCCGGGGCACGGTCGAGCGCCACAGTGCGCGGGCCCCGAGGACCGTGGCGAGCACGAGCAGGCCGTTGCGCACGAACAGCAGGGCGATGCCGCGCGGGGTGCTCTGCACGACGTCCGCGAACCAGATGGGGAATTCCAGCACCGTCACGAGGCTCGCCGCCAGGACCAGGACGGCGGGCAGCCCCATCCGGCTCCCGCGGAAGCACATGCAGACGGCGGCCAGCCCGACCAGCCACACCATGTACTGCGGGCTGATCACCCGGCTGGTGGTCGTGAACATCAGTACCGCCACGAACGCGGCGTCGGCGGGCGTGTGCGTCTGGAAGCGGGTGGCCGTCAGCCGCCACAGCAGCATCCAGCCGAAGGCGATGCCGGTCAGGAACAGGGCTGCCGTGCTCACGACCGTCACATACGGGCCGAGGAACTCCACCGAGCCGTAGTTGAGCGACACCCTGCCGTCCCAGCCGTAGTGCCGGGCCACGTGGAGGGCCAGGGAGCCCAGCGACTCCACCTCGGTGCCCCGGTCGCGCTGGAAGGTCAGGAAGGCGAAGGCTCCGGGCATGGCGACCCAGAACAGCGCCGCCAGCGCGACGACGGTGGCTCCCGCCGAGGCCCAGGTGCCCCGCCCGCGCGCGGCCACGAGCAGCAGCACCGGCCACACCTTCAGCATCGCCCCGAACCCCGCCAGCGCGCCCGCCACGCGCGGATGCCGGGCGGCCGCAAGGAGCGCGGCGACCGCCACCGCGGTGACCATCACGTCGTAACGGGCGTAGACGGTCGGGCCGAGCAGCGGTACGCCCACCACCCACACCCAGGCGCCGCGCGGCGTCTTGCCGGGGCGCAGGCCCGCGTACAGCAGCAGGGCGAGGACGGCGAGATCGGCGACGAAGGCGAGGACGAAGAACGCCTGCGCGTAGTCCAGGAACGGCAGCAGCCCCGGGGAGAGGATCGCGAGCGCCGCGGCGGGCGGGTACTGCCAGGTCACGTCGTCGAGCGGGAAGGTGCCGGTGCGCAGCACCTCGTACCAGCCCTGGTAGATGACGGAGACGTCGCTGGTGACGTCCGGTCCTGGGAAGACGTACACCCTGAAGACGAACACCAGCAGCAACAGCCTGGTCACGCCCCAGGTCCCCAGCAGCCACACCAGTGACCGCCTCGCGCCCGTCGTCCTCACGTGATCCCCTGCCCGTCCCGCATTCCCCGCTGAGGAGAACATGATGTCGCGCCCTGCTGTGAGCGTGCCATAAACATGGCCGGGGGCCGCTGTGAGCAGCCGGTTCGGTAGGGTCGGCGGCGATGCACAAGACCCTCGTCGTCACCAACGACTTCCCGCCCCGGCCGGGCGGGATCCAGGCGTTCCTGCACAACATGGCGCTGCGGCTCGACCCCGAGCGGCTCGTCGTCTACGCCTCGACCTGGAAGCGCGGCCGGGAGGGGACCGAGGCGACCGCCGCCTTCGACGCCGAGCAGCCCTTCACCGTCGTACGCGACCGTACGACGATGCTGCTGCCGACGCCCGGGGCCACCCGGCGGGCCGTCGGGCTGCTGCGCGAGCACGGGTGCACGTCGGTGTGGTTCGGGGCGGCGGCGCCGCTCGGACTGATGGCGCCTGCGCTGCGCAGGGCGGGTGCCGAGCGGCTGGTGGCCACGACCCACGGTCACGAGGCCGGCTGGGCGCAGCTGCCCGCCGCGCGTCAACTGCTGCGCCGGATCGGCGAGTCCACGGACACGATCACCTATCTCGGGGAGTACACGCGCTCGCGGATCGCCGCCGCGCTGACCCGCGACGCGGCCGCCCGGATGGCGCAGCTGCCGCCCGGCGTCGACGAGAAGACCTTCCACCCCGGGTCGGGGGGCGACGAGATCCGGGCGCGGCTCGGGCTGACCGACCGGCCGGTGGTCGTCTGCGTCTCGCGGCTGGTGCAGCGCAAGGGGCAGGACACGCTGATCCAGGCCATGCCCCGGATCCTGGCCGCCGAGCCGGATGCGGTCCTGCTGATCGTCGGCGGCGGGCCGTACGAGAAGGAACTGCGCAGGCTCGCGCAGGAGACCGGTGTCGCCGGCTCGGTGCGCTTCACCGGGGCGGTGCCCTGGGCGGAACTGCCCGCGCACTACGGCGCCGGTGACGTGTTCGCGATGCCGTGCCGGACCCGGCGGGGCGGGCTCGATGTCGAGGGCCTGGGAATCGTGTACCTGGAGGCCTCGGCGACCGGGCTGCCCGTGCTCGCCGGTGACTCGGGCGGGGCCCCCGACGCGGTGCTCGACGGCGAGACGGGCTGGGTCGTCCGGGGCGGCTCGGCCGAGGAGGCCGCCGACCGGATCGTCACGCTCCTCGGGGACGCCGAACTGCGCCGGCGGATGGGGGAGCGGGGCCGGGCCTGGGTCGAGGAGAAGTGGCGCTGGGACCTGCTCGCGGAACGCCTGAAGGAACTCCTGTAGCGCTCACAGTGTCCGCCTCCGCCGTCGAACCGGCCGCCGCCGACAACGCGCCCGCGATCGTGGTCGGCTCGGGCTACGGCGGTGCCGTCGCCGCCCTCGGCCTCGGCCGGGCAGGCATCCGCACCCTCGTCCTGGAGATGGGCCGCCTGTGGAACACGCTGCAGGGCCTTCGCCGACGACTTCACGTACCACCCGCTGGGCGGCTGCGTGCTGGGGAAGGCGACGGACGACTTCGGCCGGGTCAAGGGGTACTCGAAGCTGTACGTCACCGACGGCTCGCTCGTGCCCGGCTCGATCGGGGTGAACCCGTTCGTGACGATCACGGCCCTCGCCGAACGGACGATGGCGCGGGTCCTCGTCGAGGACACCGCGCCATGAACCGTCGTACGGCCTGAAGAAGGGGCGTACTACTTCTGTACTACTTCCGGTAGAGCGCCTCGATCTCGTCCGCGTAGTCCTTCGCCACCACGTTGCGCTTGAGCTTCAGGGACGGCGTCAGGTGGCCCGACTCCTCCGTGAACTGGGAGGACAGAATGCGGAACTTCCGCACCGACTCCGCCTTCGACACCGCGGCGTTGCCGTCGTCGACCGCCGACTGGACCGCGGCCAGCAGGTCGGGGTCCGCGTGCAGCGACGCCGCGGTGGAGCCCGCCGGCTTGCCGTGGTCGGCGGCCCAGCGGCCCAGGAACTCCTCGTCGATGGTGATCAGCGCGCCCACGAACGGCCGCCCGTCGCCCACCACCATGCACTCCCCGACCAGCGCGTGCGCGCGGATGCGGTCCTCGATCACGGCCGGGGCGACGTTCTTGCCGCCCGCGGTGACGATGATCTCCTTCTTGCGGCCGGTGATCCTGAGGTAGCCGTCCTCGTCGAGGGTGCCGATGTCACCGGTGTGGAACCAGCCGTCGGCCAGCGCCTCCGCGGTCGCCGCCTCGTTGTTCCAGTACCCCTTGAACAGGTGCTCCCCGTGCAGCAGCACCTCGCCGTCGTCCGCGATCCGCACCACCGAGCCGGGCAGCGGCTGGCCGACCGTGCCGATCTTCTGACGGTCCCAGGGGTTGAAGGCGGTGGCGGCACAGGACTCGGTCAGGCCGTAGCCCTCCAGCACCGTGAAGCCGATACCGCGGAAGAAGTGGCCGAGGCGCTCGCCGAGCGGGGCGCCGCCGGAGATGGCGTACTCGCCCTTGCCGCCGAGAACCGCGCGCAGCTTGCTGTAGACGAGCTTGTCGAACGCCTTGTGCTTGATCTTCAGTCCGAGGGACGGCCCCGAGGGCGTGTCCAGGGCCTTGCTGTAGGCGATCGCCGTGTCGGCCGCCTTGTCGAAGATCTTGCCCTTGCCGTCCGCCTGCGCCTTGGCGCGCGCCGAGTTGTAGACCTTCTCGAAGACGCGCGGCACACCCAGGATCAGCGTCGGCCGGTACGCGGCCAGCTCGTCGGTGAGGTTCTTGATGTCCGGGACGTTGCCCAGCTTGATCGGCGCCATCATCGGCGCGATCTGCACGAGCCGGCCGAAGACGTGCGCGAGCGGCAGGAAGAGCAGGACGGAGCACTCGCCGGTGCGGAACAGCGGCCGCAGGCGCTCCACGATGTTGCCGCACTCGGCGAAGAAGCTGCGATGGGTCAGCACACAGCCCTTGGGCCGGCCGGTGGTGCCGGAGGTGTAGACGATGGTCGCCGGGTCGTCCGCCTTGGCGATCGAGCTGCGTTCCTCGACCGTCGCGTCGCTGATGTCCTTGCCGAGCCGGTCCAGCTCCTCGACCCCGCCGGCCTCGATCTGCCAGACGTGCTTGAGGGCGGGCAGCCGGTCGCGCACCGCGTCGACGGCGGCCGCGTGGCCGTCCAGCTCCACGACGCAGGCGGTGGCACCCGAGTCGGAGAGGATCCACTGGACCTGCTCCGGCGAGCTGGTCTCGTACACCGGAACCGTGATCGCGCCCGCGCACCAGATCGCGAAGTCGAGCAGGGTCCACTCGTAGCGGGTACGGGACATCAGGCCGACCCGGTCGCCCGGCTGGACACCCGAGGCGATGAGCCCCTTGGCGGCGGCGTGCACCTCCGCGAGGAACGCGGTGGCGCTCACGTCGTGCCAGGCACCGCCGACCTTGCGGGCGATGACGGCGACATCGGGGTGCTGCGCGGCGTTTCTGCGGACGATGTCGGTGAGATTGCCGTCCGAAGGGACCTCGTACAAAGCCGGAAGGCTGAACTCGCGCAAGACTGCTGCTCCTCATAGGGCGCCGGCGCCACGACGTTGTGTGCTGCGACGGTGCGGTCCACGGCTCGGGCAGGTACTCAGGGATTCACATGTTGAAATCCTGAGTACGACTGGACTGCCCGGACGTTACCCGCCGGTATGGCTTTTTCGACAGGGGGCTCGGCGAGATGTTCGCTGCGTCACACAGACGGGTCTTCCTTCGCCGACAGTAGTCCACGCGCTAACTGACTGACCAGTAACCTCGGGTCCTGCCGCCACTGTTCACACATGCCCCACACGCTTACCCTTGATCGCCATGGCATCCACACCAGGCGGTAACCGCAGGACGCGTCTTCACGTGGTCAGCGACGTGCACGGCAACGTTCGCGACCTGGCCCGCGCCGGCGAGGGCGCCGACGGCCTGATCTGCCTGGGTGACCTCGTTCTCTTCCTGGACTACGCCGACCACTCGCGCGGCATCTTCCCCGACCTGTTCGGCGTCGAGAACGCCGACCGCATCGTCGAGCTGCGCACCGCCCGCCGCTTCGAGGAGGCGCGCGAGTTCGGGGCCCGGCTGTGGGCGGGCATCGGCACCGACCGGGCGGCCGCGGTCGAGAAGGCGGTACGGCGGCAGTACGCCGAGCTGTTCGCCGCGTTCCCGGCGCCGACGTACGCGACCTACGGCAATGTCGACATGCCGCCACTGTGGCGGGAGTACGCCCGGCCCGGCACCACGGTGCTCGACGGGGAGCGCGTGGAGATCGGCGGGTGGGTCTTCGGCTTCGTCGGCGGCGGCCTGCGGACCCCCATGCGCACCCCGTACGAGATCAGCGACGAGGAGTACGCCGCGAAGATCGAGGCGGTGGGGGACGTGGACGTGCTGTGCACGCACATCCCGCCGGAGGTGCCCGAACTGGTCTACGACACGGTCGCCCGCCGCTTCGAACGCGGCAGCCGTGCCCTGCTGGACGCGATCCGCCGCACCCGGCCCCGGTACGCGCTGTTCGGCCACGTCCACCAGCCGCTGGTACGGCGCATGCGGATCGGGGCGACCGAGTGCGTCAACGTCGGGCACTTCGCCGGGTCCGGGCAGCCGTGGGCGCTGGAATGGTGAGAGACCCCAGGTGGGGGTGGAGTCGGGCGCCAGCGTGCGCGGTAGCCTTCACGCTGCACACACGTGCGCACGACGACCTCAGTACCGGCCCGTATCTGGAGGAGCCACGGCGATGGCGGAACACACCAGCTCGAGCATCACGATCGAGGCGGCACCGGCCGACGTCATGGCGGTGATCGCCGACTTCGCCCGCTATCCGGACTGGACCGGCGAGGTGAAGGAGGCCGAGGTCCTCAAGACCGACGAGCAGGGCCGCGCCGAGCAGGTCCGCCTCGTCATGGACGCCGGCGCCATCAAGGACGACCAGACCCTGGGCTACACCTGGACCGGCGACCACGAGGTCTCCTGGACCCTGGTCAAGTCCCAGATGCTGCGCTCCCTGGACGGCTCGTACATCCTCAAGCCGGCCGGCGCCGGGGCGACCGAGGTGACGTACCAGCTGACGGTGGACGTCAAGATCCCGATGCTGGGGATGATCAAGCGCAAGGCGGAGAAGGTCATCATCGACCGTGCGCTGGCGGGGCTGAAGAAGCGGGTGGAGTCGGGCTCCTAGCCCGTCGGGCGTTTTCTCCCAGCCCGTCGGCGTTTGAGGACGAGCGCGCCAGCGCGACACGGGGTGTGGCGGCGGAGCCCCCAGGAACGGGACGGGCAGGGGCGGCGGGGGCGAAAACCGCCTGGGCGCCGCCCAGGTACCGTTCACCCTCATGCGCACCATCCTGATCACGGGCCCGGGCGGCAGCGGCCGTACGACCACCGCGGCCGCCGCCGCGCTCTCCGCCGCCCGCGAGGGCACCCGCACGCTCGTCCTGAGCGCCGACCGCACGGACACCCTCGGCGCGGCCCTGGGTACGGCGACCGGGCCGGTCCCGCAGGAGGTCGCGCCCCGCCTCACGGCCTGGCGCCCGGACGCGGTCGGGCGGTTCCGCGAGGACCTCACGGCGTTCCAGGCCCGCGCGGCATCCGCCTTCGACCTCCTCGGCGCCTCCCGCCTCGACCCGGAGGAACTCACCCCCCTCCCCGGCGCCGAGGAGCTCGCCCTCCTGCGCGCCCTGCGCGACGCGGCCCTCGCGGAAAGCCACGACCTCCTGGTCGTCGACCTCCCGCCCACCCCGCAGGCCCTCGCCCTGCTCGCCCTGCCCGAGGAACTGCGCCGCTACCTGCGCCGCCTGCTCCCGCCCGAGCGCCAGGCGGCCCGCGCCCTGCGCCCCGTCCTCGGCCGGCTCGCCGGCGTCCCCATGCCCGCGGAGTGGCTGTACGAGACGGCCGCCCGCTGGGACGTGGAGCTCGCAGCCGTGCAGGCCGTCCTCGCCGACCACGACACCGTCGTACGGCTGGTCGCCGAACCCGGCCCGGCCGGCACCGACGCCGTCCGCACCGCCGGCCTCGCCCTCGCCCTGCGCGGCCTGCGGCCCGACGTACTGGTCGCGAACCGTGTCCTGCCGGAGCCCGCCGCGGACAGCTGGCTCGCCGGCCCCGTCGCCCAGCAGCGCAAGGCCCTGGACGAGTGGCAGGAGTCGTACGACGTCCGGGCAGTCCCCCATCTCGGCCGGGACCCGCGCGGCACCGACGACCTCGCCGCACTCTCCGTGCCCGGTGTCAACGGCACAACCTCCACCATCGAGTGGCCCGTCAGCGACCGGCTCGCCGAGGACGGCGTGCTCGTCTGGCACGTCCCGCTGCCCGGTGCGATACGGGACGAGCTGGACCTCGTCCGGCGCGGCGACGAACTCGTCGTCACGGCAGGGCAGTTCCGCCGGATCGTGCCGCTGCCGTCCGCCCTGCGCCGCTGCACCGTGGACGGGGCCGGACTGCGGGAGGGCGAGCTGCGCGTCCGCTTCGCGCCGGACCCGGACCTGTGGCCTCAGACCCGGTGAACTGCGTACGCCCGTTCGGGTAACGTCGTAGAGACGAACCGTAGTCAGGAGTCCGTCATGAGCGAAGAGCTCCCCCCGTCCGACGGCACCGAGGACGAGGCGGCCGACGAGGTACGGGCGACCGACGCCGACGCCTGGGCCACGGCGTGTGCCGAGGACCTCGCGGCGGAGAAGGCCCGCCGCCGTGCCGAGTACGGCCCGCCCGCCGGCTCGGCCGCCGAGGAACTGCGCAAGCTCGTCGACGCCGTCACCGACAAGCTGTCCTCGATCCAGTCCCCGCTGCTCGGCGCGGTCGCCGGACCGGCCGCCCAGCAGGCGGTGAAGCAGGCCGTCCAGCAGGCCAGGGCCGCCGTCGAGCCCGTCATCGAACGCAATCCGGACGTTTTCGAGCACCTCGCGGCGGCCGGCAACGAACTCCTCGCCGCCTACCGCTCCGCGGTCCAGGCCCAGGAACGGCGCTGGACGACCAGGGAGAAGGACCCGCGCGACCTGGACGACCGGGACGACGGGGGCGACGACGCCGGTCCCGGGGAACGCATCGACCTGGACTGACGGCGCCGGGATCTTCCTGACGCCGCCGGGCCCGTCCGCTGATCGGACGGCGGGAATCCCATGGCAGGGCCTCGGGTACGGTTGGCCGTAGCGGGGCTCGACCGAAACTGAGGGATTCATGGGACTCACCATCGGCGTCGACATCGGCGGCACGAAGATCGCGGCCGGCGTGGTCGATGAGGAAGGCAACATCCTCTCGACCTACAAGGTGCCGACCCCGGGCACGCCCGACGGCATCGTGGACGCCATCGCCTCCGCGGTGGAGGGTGCTCATGCCGGCCACGAGATCGTCGGTGTGGGCATCGGTGCGGCCGGTTACGTCAACCGCCAGCGCTCGACGGTCTACTTCGCGCCGAACATCGACTGGCGCAACGAGCCTCTGAAGGAGAAGGTCGAGGCCCGCGTGGGCCTCCCCGTCGTCGTCGAGAACGATGCCAACGCGGCCGCGTGGGGCGAGTACAAGTTCGGCGGCGGCAAGGGCCACCGCAACGTCATCTGCATCACCCTCGGCACCGGCCTCGGCGGCGGCATCATCATCGGCAACAAGCTGCGCCGGGGCCACTTCGGCGTGGCGGCCGAGTTCGGCCACATCCGGATGGTCCCGGACGGCCTGCTGTGCGGCTGCGGCTCGCAGGGCTGCTGGGAGCAGTACGCGTCCGGCCGGGCCCTCGTCAGATACGCCAAGCAGCGCGCCAAGGCCACCCCCGAGAACGCGGAGATCCTGCTCGGTCTGGGTGACGGCACCCCCGACGGCATCGAGGGCAAGCACATCTCCATGGCCGCCCGCCAGGGCGACCCGGTCGCCGTCGACTCCTACCGCGAGCTGGCCCGCTGGGCCGGCGCCGGCCTCGCCGACCTGGCCTCCCTCTTCGACCCGTCCGCCTTCATCGTCGGCGGCGGCCTCTCGGACGAGGGCGAGCTGGTCCTCGACCCGATCCGCAACTCCTACAAGCGCTGGCTGGTCGGCGGCAACTGGCGCCCGGTCGCCGACGTGATCGCGGCCCAGCTCGGCAACAAGGCGGGCCTGGTGGGCGCGGCGGACCTGGCCAGGGAGCCCGACCCGATCATGTAAGGGTCACTTTGCGAGATGCGGTGCCTTCGCGCCCCTCCAGGGGCGCGGGGCTGTGTGGGTATGCGGCTCCGCCGCGTGGGCGTGACCAGTCACGACGAACCGCGGCCGACCACGTATCGTGACGGCATGGTGACGTCCACGCTCCCCAACTCCCGCACCGAGCCCGACGGTTCCGCGGTCATCCGCGTCCTCGGCTACAACATCCGCTCGATGCGCGACGACACCGCCGCCCTCGCCCGAGTGATCACCGCCTGCGCCCCCGACCTGGTCCTGATCCAGGAAGCCCCCCGCTTCTTCCGCTGGCGCAAGAAGCTGGCCCGCCTCGCGGCCGCAACCGGTCAGGTGATCCTCTCCGGCGGAGCCACCGCAGCGGGGCCGGCGATCCTGTGCTCCCTGCGGGCGACCGTCGAGCGCACGGAGGACGTCCTGCTGCCTCTCACCCCCGGCCTGCACCGACGCGGCTTCGCCACCGCGGTCGTCCGCTTCGGCGGCGCCCGGCTCGGTGTGCTCAGCTGCCATCTGAGCCTCCAGAAGGACGAGCGGTACGAGCAGGGCGGCATGCTCCTGGACCGGCTCGCCGGGATGGGCGCGGAGCACGCGGTCGCGGGCGGCGACATCAACGAGGGCCCAGGCGGCCGTACGTTCAGGAGCCTGGCCGCCGGCCTTCAGGACTGCCGGGCGACCGCTCCGTGGGGCGGCGAGTACACCTCGACGCCCGCCGATCCCCACCAGCGCATCGACGCGATCTTCGCCACGAAGGGCGTCGAGGTCCTCGGCTGCGGGGTACCGCTGGGCCATCCTGGCGTGACGGAAGCAGACATGAGGGCGGCCACGGACCACCTTCCGGTGCTGGCCGCCCTGAGAGTTCCCGCGCTCTAGACGTTCCGGCGCTCTCGACGTTCCCGCGCCCGGGCCCGGTCGTCAGATTCCCGCCTGCCGCGGCGGACGACGGGAATGTCACGACAGGCCTAGACGACGGCTCCCCGCCCCGGATCGTCGTCCTCCTCGTCGCCGGGGTTCATCCGCATCACCAGCGTGGCGAAGCCGCCCAGGAAGCCGCCGATGCCGAGCGTGGTCAGCCACCAGGTCATGTCCCAGCCGAGTACGACCGCGAGAAGCAGCAGCACCGGACCGCCGATCACGGCGAGCCAGGCGAACTTCGCGGTCACGTCGGCGGCCGGCAGCGGCGGCGGCTCCGGTGGTACGAAGTGGCCCTCGTCGTCCTCGTCGAAGTCCTCCTCGGCAGGCGCGGGTGTGCTGTAGTCACGCGGGCCGATGCCGGGCGCGAAGGAGACGGAGCTGCCCAGCGGACCCGTCGGCTTCTCCTCCCTCGGCTTCTCCTCCCCCGGCTTCCCGTCATCGGGCTCCGGCTCCGGCAGCGCCAGGTCCTCGACCGACTTGAAGGGCTTGGCGCCCGGCGGGTCCGGCGGCTCCTCGCCGTACCCTTCGACGATCGCCGCCCAGACGGCCGCCTCGTCGAAGGGGGCGCCCTTCTCGTCCGGCTCGCGGTCCTCGCGGTCGGAGTCGTGCTCAGCCACCTTCGGCCGTCCCTTCCTGCCTGCGCGGCCGACCCGCGCCGGACGCCTCCTTGCCGGCACCGGGTGCGAGCCGGTCGATGAACGCGAAGCTCTCCCCGAAGATCCGCTCCGCGTCATGGTCCAACGTCGCGACGTGGTAGCTCTGTTCCAGCAGGATCTCCGTCACGTCCGTCGAGGAGACCCGGCCGAGGACCCGCGCGGAGTCGGCCGCCGGCACCACGTGGTCCTGCGGGCTGTGCAGGAGCAGCAACGGCTGGGTGACCTGCGGCAGCTCGCCGTCCACCAGCCGGAAGAAGACGCGCAGTGAGTGCGCCGCGTGCAGCGGCACCCTGTCGTACCCGAGCTCGACGACGCCCTCCTTCGCGATGTCGCTCACGATGCCCTTCGTCGTCCGGACGAAGTGACGGACGACCGGAAGGGCGTGCGCGGCCAGGCCGTGCACCTTGTTGCCCGGGTTGACGGCGATGATCCCGCTGACCGCGTCCCCGTGCTTGGCCGCGAGCCGCAGCGCGAGCCCGGCGCCCATCGACAGGCCGGCCACGAACACCCGCTCGCAGCGTTCGCCCATGTGGTACAGCTCGCGGTCCACCTCCGCGTACCAGTCCTGCCAGCCGGTGAGCTGCATGTCCTCCCAGCGCGTGCCGTGCCCGGGCAGCAGCGGCAGCGAGACGGACAGGCCGCGCTCGGCGAGGTACTCCGCCCAGGGACGCAGCGACTGGGGAGAGCCGGTGAAGCCGTGGCAGAGGAGGACACCTGCCTCCCCGCCCTCGTGGCGGAACGGCTCGGCTCCGGGGAGGACCGGCACCTTCGGGTCTCCTGTCCATCAGAGGGGCGTGAACAAGTCCAGGTGTGGTTCACCGTACGCGACCGCACTGACACCGACCAGGGTCGTCGGGGCCTTTGGGAGAGAGCCGGGTTAAGGTCTGATCTACAGACACAGGAGGCACTCGGTTGTTGTACGGCGCGATGAAGGTATCCATCGGGGGCCCGCTGAAGCTCGCCTTCAGGCCCTGGGTGGAAGGCCTCGAGAACGTACCGGCCGAGGGCCCCGCGATCCTGGCGAGCAACCACCTCTCCTTCTCGGACTCGTTCTTCCTGCCCGCGGTCCTCAACCGCAAGGTGACGTTCATCGCGAAGGCCGAGTACTTCACCACGCCCGGCGTGAAGGGCCGGCTGACGGCCGCCTTCTTCAAGGGGGTCGGCCAGCTCCCGGTGGACCGCTCCGGCGCGCGCGGCGCGGGCGAGGCCGCGGTCAGGAGCGGCATCGGGGTCCTGGAGCGCGGTGAGCTGTTCGGGATCTACCCGGAAGGCACGCGCTCGCCCGACGGCCGGCTCTACCGCGGCAAACCGGGTGGCCTCGCGCGCGTGGCGCTGGCCACCGGAGCGCCCGTCATCCCGGTCGCCATGATCGACACGGAGAAGATCCAGCCACCCGGCAAGGTCGTGCCGAAGCTGATGAGACCCGGCATCCGCATAGGCAGGCCGCTGGACTTCAGCCGCTACCAGGGCATGGAGCACGACCGGTTCGTGCTCCGGGCGGTGACCGACGAGGTCATGTACGAAATCATGAGGCTTTCCGGCCAGGAGTACGTCGACATGTACGCGGCCGCCGCCAAGCGGCAGATCGCGGAGGCGGCGAAGGCCGAGAAGGAAGCGGAGAAGGCGGAGCAGAGGGCGGCGAAGGCCGCACTCGCGCAGGCGCAGAAGGAACAGGCGCAGAACGAACAGGCGGGGAAGGACAGCGCACAGTAGGTGCGGGTCCGGGGGAGTGAGCCGTACCGGCTGGAGCGCGCCGGAGGCGAACGGCCCAAAAGAGGGGTGGGGTAGTGGCGAAGCGTGAGCGCGTCATGCGCATGTCTGTCGAGCTGCCGCTGTGGCGTGCGCTCAGCGGATACCGGGTGCTCACGATGCTGTACGCGGTCGGCCTCTTCGCCACCGCCTACGACGAGTTCGCCCGCCCCTGGGTCGCCGTCACGTACTACTGCGTCCTGTTCGTCTGGACCCTGGCCACCCTGCCCAGGGTCGCGAACGCGGCGAACTGCACCAGGCCCTTCCTCGCCGCCGACCTGACCATCGCCCTCAGCGGGATCATGCTCACGCCGGTCGCCGACGCGCACGAGCGGATCCAGGAGGGCGGTCCGACCCTGCCGTCGATCTGGACCGCGGGCGCGGTCCTGGCCTTCGCCATCAAGGGCGGCTGGCGCTGGGCGGCCCTCGCCTCCACGCTCGTCGCCGTCGCCAACCTGGTCGAGCGGGGCACCCCGGCCCGCGACACCGTCCACAACGTGATCCTCGTCTGGGTCGCCTCCATCGCCATCGGGTACGTCGTCGAGGTCGCCCGCGCCTCCGAGCGCACCCTCGCCCGCGCCCTGGAGATCGAGGCCGCCACCCGTGAACGGGAGCGGCTCGCCCGGGACATCCACGACAGCGTCCTGCAGGTGCTGGCGATGGTGCAGCGGCGCGGCGCCGTCATCGGCGGCGAGGCGGCCGAGCTGGGCCGGATGGCCGGCGAACAGGAGGTGGCGCTGCGCACGCTGGTCTCCGGCGGTCTCGTGCCCGTGTCCCGGGCGTCGGAGGACGCGGCCGAGGGAGCCGTCGTACGGACCGTCGAGGAACCGGACGACGACGGGCCGGTCGATCTGCGCGCCCTGCTCGCCCCGTACGCCGCCGCGAAGGTCAGCCTCGCCGAGCCCGGTGCTCCCGTGCCGCTGCCGCCGGCCGCCGCGAGGGAACTGGCCGCGGCCGTCGGGGCCGCCCTGGACAACGTCCGCAGGCATGCCGGGCAGCACGCGCGCGCGTGGATCCTGGTCGAGGACGAGCCGGACTCCGTGATCGTGACCGTACGGGACGACGGCCCCGGCATCCCCGAGGGGCGGCTCGCGCAGGCAGAGGGCGAGGGGCGGCTCGGTGTGGCCCTGTCGATCCGGGGCCGGCTGCGCGAACTCGGCGGCAGCGCCGAGCTGATCTCGGTGCCGGGCCAGGGCACGGAGGTCGAGCTGAAAGTACCGAAGGACACAGAGGTTTCACGGGGGAAGGCGGAGCAGCGATGACGGACACCGAGGGCCGGCAGGACCCGATCAAGGTCATGGTGGTCGACGACCACCCTATGTGGCGCGACGCCGTCGCCCGAGACCTGGCCGAGTCGGGCTTCGACGTGGTCGCCACCGCCGGTGACGGCGACCAGGCCGTGCGCCGCGCCAAGGCCGCCGCACCCGACGTCCTCGTGCTCGACCTCAACCTGCCCGCCAAGCCCGGCGTCCAGGTCTGCAAGGAGCTCGTCGGCGCCAACCCGGCGCTGCGCGTGCTGGTGCTGTCGGCGAGCGGTGAGCACGCCGACGTACTGGAGGCCGTGAAGTCGGGCGCCACCGGCTATCTGCTCAAGTCGGCCTCGACCGGCGAACTGCTCGACGCGGTGCGCCGCACGGCGGTCGGGGACCCCGTCTTCACTCCCGGGCTCGCGGGCCTGGTCCTCGGCGAGTACCGCCGTCTCGCCTCCGAGCCCGCGCCCGCCGCGGACACCGACCAGCCGGGGGCCCCGCAGCTCACGGACCGCGAGACCGAGGTGCTGCGGCTGGTCGCCAAGGGCCTGAGCTACAAGCAGATCGCCGAACGCCTGGTCATCTCCCACCGCACGGTCCAGAACCACGTTCAGAACACTCTCGGGAAGCTGCAACTGCACAACCGCGTGGAGCTGGTGCGGTACGCGATCGAGCGCGGGCTTGACGACGAGTAAACCAACCACCGGACGATTCACCGGAATTGCCGTTCCCGCCCATCCCCGTGTGACCTGGACCACTACTAGCGTGACCCTCACCAGGCAACCGCGGCGAAGGGACATTTCCATGCGGGTCGGAGTACTGACCGGAGGCGGCGACTGCCCCGGGCTCAACGCCGTCATCCGGGGCATCGTCCGCAAGGGCGTGCAGGAGTACGGCTACGACTTCGTCGGCTTCCGGGACGGCTGGCGAGGGCCCCTCGAAGGGGACACCGTCCGCCTCGACATCCCCGCCGTGCGCGGCATCCTGCCCCGCGGCGGCACCATCCTCGGATCCTCGCGCACGAATCCTCTCAAGCAGGACAACGGCATCCGCCGTATCAAGGAGAACCTCGCCAAGCTGGAGGTCGAAGCGCTCATCACGATCGGCGGCGAGGACACTCTGGGTGTCGCCGCGAGCCTGTCCGACGAGTACGGCATGCCGTGCGTCGGCGTGCCGAAGACCATCGACAACGACCTGTCCGCCACCGACTACACCTTCGGTTTCGACACCGCGGTCGGCATCGCGACGGAGGCGATCGACCGGCTGCACACCACCGCCGAGTCGCACATGCGCGTCCTGGTCTGCGAGGTGATGGGCCGCCACGCCGGCTGGATCGCCATCCACTCCGGCCTGGCCGGCGGCGCCAACGTCATCCTCATCCCCGAGCAGCGCTTCGACGTGGACCAGGTGTGCGCCTGGGTGACCTCCCGCTTCAAGGCGTCGTACGCGCCGATCGTGGTCGTCGCGGAGGGAGCCATGCCGAAGGACGGGGACATGGTGCTCAAGGACCAGTCACTCGACTCCTTCGGACACGTGCGGCTGTCCGGCGTCGGCGAGTGGCTGGCGAAGGAGATCGAGAGGCGCACGGGCAAGGAGGCCCGTACCACCGTTCTCGGGCACATCCAGCGCGGCGGTACCCCCAGCGCCTTCGACCGCTGGCTCGCCACCCGTTTCGGGCTGCACGCCATCGAGGCCGTCCGGGACGGCGACTTCGGCAAGATGGTCGCGCTGCGCGGCACGGACATCGTCCGCGTTCCGATCGCGGAGGCGACGGCCAAGCTGAAGACGGTGGATCCCGCGCTCTACGAGGAGGTCGGGGTCTTCTTCGGCTGATCCGGAAACCGGGCCATGGGCCGTATGTTCGGCGTACTCGGCCCATGGCCCGGCAGGGTGATCCTGGTGAAGCGGCCTCGTCGACACCGCGGCCCTCGTCACCGAACTGCGCGAGGGCCGCTTCACGGGCGTCGGACCGGACGTCTACGAGGCGGAGGCGGGTTTGTTCTACCTCGACAAGTCCCGGGAGGCCGTCGAGGACGACACCCTGGCCCGCCTCGTCACGTTCCCGGACGTCCTGATCACCTCCCACCAGGCCTACTACACCGAGGACGCCGTCGGTCAGATCATCGACGCCACGGTGAAGAACGTCCTGGACTACAAGGCCGGCCGCCGCTCCGAGAACGTGCTGGTGCCGCGCAGCTGACCGACCAGCTCCCGTACGACCGCGGTGCCGTCGAGGGTGAGTACCGACTCCGGGTGGAACTGGACACCGGTGACTGCATTCCTGGGCGTGCCTCCGGCACGACGCCGCCCGCGCAGCGCGTGCACCTCGCCGCTCGCGCTGCGGCTGACCTCGATGCCGTGCGCGGCCAGCTCCGCGGCCTTCTCCGCGTCGCAGTGCGCCACGAAGCTGTTGTAGAAGCCGACGGTCTCCGTCCGCCCGAACAGGTCGATCTCCATCTGCGCCCCCTGGTAGGGCACCTCCTTCCGCACGATCTCCAGGCCCAGCTCCACCGCGATCAGCTCATGCCCGAGGCAGACACCGAGGACGCCGTGCCGGTGCTCCCGGATCACCTCGGCGGTCAGGGCGCGCAGGAACCGCATCTTGGGGTCGGTCACATCGCCGGGATCACCCGGCCCCGGGCCGAGGACGACCGGCCCCTCGTGCGCGAGCACCGCCTCCCGCAGCCCGGGCTCGTCGTACCGCCGGACGGTCACCTCCAGGCCGCTCGACCGCAGGACATGGGCGAGCATCGCCGTGAAGGTGTCCTCCCCGTCGACGACCAGGGCGTGGCCCTGAAGGTCGTCCGACCGCTCCTGCATCCGCAGCCAGAAGGGGGCCAGCGAGGCCCGGCGCCCGTCCAGCGCGGCCCGCACCCGCGGGTCGTCGGCCAGCCGGGGCCGTACGCTCTCCCCGCGCGGTCGCTGCTCACGGATCCCCAGCGCCGCCAGCACCCCCGCCGCCTTGGCGTGCGTCTCCGCGACCTCGCCCACCGGATCCGAGCCGCGTACCAGGGTGGCGCCGACCGGCACCCGCAGCCGGCCGTCCGCGTCGAGGTCGGCGGTGCGGATGAGAATGGGGGAGTCGAGGGTCTGGGCCCCGCCCGGCTCCCTCCCGAGGAGCGCCAGCGCACCGGCGTAGTACCCGCGGCCGCCGACCTCGTGCCGCTCGATGACCCGGCAGGCGTTCTGCACCGGCGAGCCGGTGACGGTCGCGGCGAACATGGTCTCCTTGAGCACCTCCCGCACATCCAGCGACGACCGGCCGCGCAGCTCGTACTCGGTGTGCGCGAGGTGCGCCATCTCCTTCAGCCGCGGCCCGACGACGACCCCGCCCATGTCGCCGACCGTGCACATCATCTTGAGCTCCTCGTCCACGACCATCGACAGCTCCTCGATCTCCTTGCCGTCGGCGAGGAAGCCGAGCAGATGCTCGGGCGTCGGCCCTTCGGCGGGATAGCGGTACGTCCCGCTGATCGGGTTCATGACGACCGTGCCGCCGGACATCCGCACATGCACCTCGGGACTGGCGCCGACCAGCGTCCGCCCACCCGTCCCGTTTCCGGTGTGCACGACGAACGTCCAGTACGCACCCCGCTCGCCCACCAGGAGCCGCCGGAACAGGGCCAGCGCGTCGGCGCGTCCGAATCCCGGGATCTCACCCTCGTACGTCCGCCGGATCACGAAGTTCGCGCCCTCGCCCCGCCCGATCTCCTCCCGCAGCACCCGTCCGACGATCTCCGCGTACTCCTCGTCGTCGACGTCGAAGCCGCCGCCCTCGACCCGCACGTGGTGCGCCGGAAGCTGGGCGAGGGCCTCGGCGAGCGGGATCTCGTACGTCTCCTCGGGTGTCAGCGCCGTCAGCGGTGTCCCGTCGTCGCACACGTCGAAGCCGCGCTCGCGGATCTGCCGGAAGGGAATCAGGGCCAGACCCTCGTCGGGGAGGCCGGCGAGACGGTCGTGCGTCGTCACCGGGCCGATCAGGACTTCGACGAGCCCGTGATCGCGACCCGGGGTACGGCGGCGGAGCAGGGCGAAGGGGCGGTCGTCGTGCAGGAGCTGTGCCAGGTCCATGGTTCCTCTTCCGTCGATGTCGATCGATGTCGGTGAGGAACGACCCCGGAAACGCCGAAGGCCGCCCCTCGGGCGGCCTTCGCGAAGTTGTGCGTACGCGCAGTCAGTGGGCCGCCGGGTGAGCGGTCCACCACCAGTTCTGGGTCGAGTGCGCGAACATGCGAGGCACCCTACCTCAAGTCCGCACCGTGTACCCCGTGTCTCATTTGCTGGGCATGGGGCGGAAGGTACGACACGACCCCGTAATGTTGACGTCGTGACCGTGAACGCTAAGACCAGCGCGAGCGCTGGCAACACCTGGCGAAACCTGCCCGCGGCGCAGCAGCCCGAGTACCCCGACACCGAGGCTCTGCGCGCAGTGATCGCGGACCTCGCGTCGTATCCGCCACTCGTCTTCGCGGGCGAGTGCGACCAGCTGCGCGCCCGGATGGCGGCCGTCGCCAAGGGAGAGGCGTTCCTCCTCCAGGGCGGCGACTGTGCCGAGGCGTTCGACGCGGTGTCCGCCGACCACATCCGCAACAAGCTCAAGACCCTGCTCCAGATGGGCGCCGTGCTGACGTACGCCGCGTCCGTGCCCGTGGTGAAGGTGGGCCGGATCGCCGGCCAGTACTCCAAGCCGCGCTCCAAGCCGACCGAGACCCGCGACGGTGTCACGCTCCCGACCTACCGGGGTGACTCCGTCAACGGCTTCGACTTCACCGAGGCCGCCCGCGTCCCGGACCCCGAGCGCCTCAAGCGGATGTACAACGCGTCCGCATCCACGCTCAACCTGGTGCGCGCCTTCACCACCGGCGGCTACGCCGACCTGCGACAGGTGCACGCCTGGAACCAGGACTTCGTGAAGTCGTCACCGTCCGGCCAGCGCTACGAGCAGCTCGCCCGTGAGATCGACAACGCGCTCAACTTCATGCACGCCTGCGGGACCGACCCGGAGGAGTTCAAAACCGTCGAGTTCTACGCCTCCCACGAGGCGCTGCTTCTCGACTACGAGTCCGCGCTGACCAGGGTCGACTCGCGCACCGGCCATCTGTACGACGTCTCCGGCCACATGGTGTGGATCGGCGAGCGGACCCGGCAGCTGGACGGCGCGCACATCGAGTTCGCCTCGAAGATCCGCAACCCGATCGGCATCAAGCTCGGCCCGACGACCACGGCCGAGGAGGCGCTGCAGTACATCGAGCGCCTCGACCCCGATCGCGAGCCGGGCCGGCTGACCTTCATCGTCCGCATGGGCGCCGACAAGATCCGCGACAAGCTCCCCGAGCTGGTCGAGAAGGTCACGGCGTCCGGCGCGGTGGTGGCCTGGGTGACCGACCCGATGCACGGCAACACCTTCGAGGCCGCCTCCGGCCACAAGACCCGCCGCTTCGACGACGTGCTCGACGAGGTCAAGGGCTTCTTCGAGGTCCACAAGGCCCTGGGCACCCACCCGGGCGGCATCCATGTGGAGCTCACCGGTGACGACGTCACCGAGTGCGTGGGCGGCGGCGACGAGATCTTCGTCGACGACCTGCACCAGCGTTACGAGACTGCCTGCGACCCGCGTCTGAATCGCAGCCAGTCCCTCGACCTGGCGTTCCTCGTCGCGGAGATGTACCGGGACCAGTAGCAGATCAGTAACGGGGGCACCCGTTACATACGCGAAGTGGGGCGCGGATCACATACGATCCGCGCCCCACTCCACTTTTGCGGCAGCTGGGCGGCGGGTAAGGTTAGGTTAGCCTCACCGATCATGGGGACGGCGCCACTTATCGATCCCGGCCGGGAGGTGAACCGCATGTACATCTGCAGTTGTTTCGGCATCACCGAGCAGCAGGTGAAGAAGCATGCGGATGACGGGGCCTGTACCCCTCGCCAGATCGCCTCGGCCTGCAAGGCGGGCACGGACTGCGGGTCGTGCGTCCGCCGTATCCAGGCGATCCTCGGCCGGGGCGCGTGCCCCCGCCGTGAACTCGCGGACCAGGGCAAGCCGGCTCTCAGCGAGCTGGACGAGGCGGCCTAGCCTAGCTCTCCGGCTGCTCGATCAGCTGCGCGATGTAGAGCGCCTCGCCGAGCTTCTCCAGCAGTTCCAGCTGGGTGTCCAGGTAGTCGATGTGATGCTCCTCGTCCGCGAGGATCGACTCGAAGATGTTCGCGGACGTGATGTCTCCCTTGTTGCGCATCACCTCGATGCCGCGCCTGAGCCGGTCGATCGCCTCGACCTCGATCTGCCGGTCGGCCTCGAACATCTCCCGGACGGTCTGGCCCACCCGTACATGGAAGAGCCGCTGGTAGTTCGGCAGCCCCTCCAGGAACAGGATCCGGTCGGTCAGCACCTCCGCATGCTTCATCTCGTCGAACGACTCGTGCCGCGTGTACTTCGCGAGCTTCGTCCAGCCGAAGTTCTCCTGCATCTTGGCGTGCAGGAAGTACTGGTTGATGGCGGTGAGCTCGGCGGTCAGCTGCTCGTTGAGGAATTCGATGACCTCGGGATCGCCCTGCATCGCAGAGGCTCCTTCCAAGCGGGGGAACTGCCAGGTGAGGCGCATGATTCCACCGGAGACGAAGATCGTCCAGTAAGTCTTCACTTAGTAAGTAAGTCCATGCTTAGTCTGATTTGCCCGAACCGGACGAGGGTTGGTCCTGTGCACCGCTCCGGGTCTGTCAGGATGGAGCCATGGGGCAGCCGGTGGAGCGCGAGTCAGGAGCAGCAGCACACTCCGAGCTTCCGCCGGGGCAGCGGGTCCAGCGCGGCTGGCCGGTCACGCACTACGGTCCGGTCCCCAAGTTCCGGCCCGAGCGCTGGGAGTTCCGGGTCTTCGGCGCCACCGCCGACGGCGAGAAGCGCTGCTGGACGCACGAGGAGTTCACGGCCCTGCCGTACACCACCGTCGTGGCCGATCTGCACTGCGTCACGAAGTTCAGCATGCTCGGCGCCGAGTGGGGCGGCATTCCGGCTCGTACCATCCTGGACACCGCCCCGCCCGCGCCCGGTGTCACCCATGTGATGGTGTGGGCGGAGTACGGCTTCAGCTCGAACCTGCGTCTGTCGGACTTCGCGTCCGAGCGCACGATCTTCGCCACACACAAGGACGGCGAGCTGCTGACGGCGGAGCACGGCTTCCCGCTCCGCCTGGTCGTCCCCCATCTGTACGCCTGGAAGGGTCCCAAGTGGGTCCGCGGCGTGGAGTACATGACCGCCGACCGCCGCGGCTTCTGGGAGGAGCGCGGCTACCACAACATCGGCGACCCGTGGAAGGAACAGCGCTACTCCTACCAGGAGGAACCCGGGGATGGCCCCGAGTTCTGATCCTGGTCCCCGCGGCTCAGTGGTACTGGTGCACCACCGCGTGCCCCTTGCCGCGGCCGATCATCCACTTGTTGACCGGCGCGGTCACCACGAAGGCGACGGCGAGCGAGATCGCCAGCGCGCCCCAGAACAGCAGGTCGCCCAGTTCCGCGTCCATCGCGCCGGGCCACAGCGCGATCACGCCGTTGTCGATCAGTTCCATCACGGCGATGGACAGGGTGTCCGCGGCCAGGGCCACACGGATGGCACCACGGAGCCCCACGCCCGCCTTCAGCACCCCGCGCAGGGTGAGCGCGTAGCCGAAGAAGAAGGCGAGCACGATCGCGAGCGCCAGCGTGGGTGCGTTGCCCCAGCCGAGTGCGGTGCCGATCACCATGCCGAGCACCTCGCCGATGGCGCACCCGGTGAGGCAGTGCAGGGTGGCCTGGACGGCCACGGCCCAGGTGGCGGCGGAGCGCCCCTCATCGTGCTGGGCGTGCCGCGGGTGCCGTGTGTGAGCCTCGTGCCGCATGAGTGCCCCCTGAGCCAGGCGACGGTTCGTGTATCCCACAGGAACAACATACCCCCATGGGGTATTCCGCGACTCTGTGAGTGGACGCGGCACTAGGCGTCCCGCAGCTTCTTCAGCCGCTCCACGTCCGCCGCGTGCCCCTCCTTGCCGCCGGGCGTCTCGATGATCAGCGGAACGCCGGCCGTGGCGGGGTGGGTCATCAGGGCCCGGAACGGGTCCTCGCCGATGTGGCCGGCGCCGATGTTCTCGTGCCGGTCCTTGTGCGCGCCGACCACGTCCTTGGAGTCGTTGGCGTGGATCAGCTTCAGCCTGCCCTCGCCGACCGCGTCCACCAGCAGGTCCAGCGTCTGGTGCATCCCGCCGGGGCCGGTCAGGTCGTGCCCGGCCGCGAAGATGTGGCAGGTGTCCAGGCAGACGCCCAGTTTCGGATGGGCGTCCAGCGCCTCGAAATACGGCCCGAAGTCCCAGGTCCGCGAGCAGAGCGAGGCGCCCTGTCCGGCGGTCGACTCCAGGAGGAGGTACGGGTCGTCGTCGTGGGTGAGCTCGTCCAGCAGCGGCAGCAGGTGCTCCCGTACCTGCTTCAGGGCCACGGACCTGTCCCGGCCGCCGGTCGCACTGCCGGTGTGCACGACCACGCCCAGCGCCCCGATCTCCCGCCCGCGCCGCAACGAATGCCGCAGCGACCGAACCGACTTCTCGACCGTCGCCTCGGTGTGCGAGCCGAAGTTGATCAGGTACGGGGCATGCACGTACGCCGGGATCGACTCTGCCTCGCACACCGCACGGAACTCCTCGTCCTGCCGCGGATTCCCGGCGGGCGTGGCCCAGCCGCGCGGGTTCGCGACGAAGACCTGCACGGTCTCGGCCTTGAGGTCGTGGGCGTAGGTGAGGCCGACGGAGTGCAGACCGCCGGCCACGGGGACGTGGCCGCCGACGGGGTTGCGGGAGGGGCCGGGGTGTTGACTCTTCACCCGTTCAGGGTGTCACGCGGCCGGGCCTGCCCGGTCACCGGATCTTGATGGTGATCGTCGACCCCTTCGGGGCCGTGTTCCCGCCCGCCACGGACTGGCTCTTGACCGTGTCGCCGAACAGCCCGAGCAGACCCCGGTCCTCGTCCACCTCGAAGCCGGCGTTCTCCAGCGCCTCCTTCGCGTCGCCGACGCTGTCGCCGACCACGTCCGGGACCTCGACCATCTCCGGCCCCTTGGACAGCGTGAGCGTCACCGTGTCGCCCTGGGCCGCCTGGCTGCCGTCCGCCGGTGTCTGCCGGGCCACCCTGCCCGCTTCGTACTCGGAGTTGACCTGCTCGGCGGCGACCTTCACCGTCAGGCCGGCCTCCTCCAGTTCGGCCTGCGCGTCCTCGAGGTCCTCGCCGGTGACGTCGGGGACGTCAACCGGGTAGCCCTTGCTGACGACGAGGGCGATCGCCGAGCCCGCGTGCCGGGTCGTGCCCGCCTCCGGGTCCGTGCTGATCACGAACCCCTTGATGACGTCGTCGCTGAACGCCAGGGTCACCATTCCCGGTTCCAGGCCGTCGTTCTTGAGCCGGTTCTTCGCCTTGTCCAGCCGGTAGCCCTTCAGATCGGGGACCTTCACGGTCTCCGGTCCGCGGGAGATGGTCAGCGTCACGGAGTCGTTGTCCCGGATGCGGCTGCCCGGTGCCGGGTCCGTGTCGATGACCGAGCCGCGCTTCACCGAGTCGCTGTACGCGTGCTTCGACCTGCCGGCCTCCAGCCCGGCCGCCTCCAGCCGGGCCTTCGCCTTCGCCTCGGTCTGCCCGAGCACGGTCGGGACCCTGGTGAACTGGCCGGAGTTGATGTACCAGACGCCCGCGCCGACACCGAACACCAGGAGCACGGCGGAGACGATCGTGAACAGACCGCGCCGGGGCAGGGGGCCGCGGCGCGGGGGCAGCGGCGGAGGAGTCGCCAGCCGGCTGGTCCGGTTGAGCAGATCCTCGTCCTCGTTGACGGGCAGCGGTCGCGGCACCGTCAGCGAACGCGGGATCACGCTCGTACGGTCCTCGGCGATGTCGTGCGCTGCGGCGATCGCCTGCGGCGGAACCGCGTCCAGCTGGTCCGCGCCGAGCCTGCCGCGCGCGTCCCGCACCTGCGAGAGCAGCGCCACCGCGTCGTGCGGACGGACGCCGACGGTGCGCGCGGTCGCGGAGGCGACCAGCTCGTCCAGCTCGTAGGCCAGCCCCGGCACGGCGGCCGAGGGCGGCGGCACGTCCTCGTGGAGGTGCTTGTAGAGCACCACCGCGGGAGAGTCGCCGTCGTGCGGCTTCCCGCCGGTCAGCATCTCGTACAGGACGACACCGCACGCGTACACGTCGACCCGGGGATCGGCCGTGCCGTTCTCGATCTGCTCTGGTGCGAGGTAGGAGACGGTGCCGAGGACGGTCCCGGTGGTGTTGGTCACGGTGTCCACCGACCGGACGAGGCCGAAGTCGGCGACCTTGACCCGCCCGTCGTCCCCGATCAGCACGTTCTCGGGCTTCATGTCCCGGTGCACGAACCCGGCGCGGTGCGCGGCGCCGAGCGCGGCCAGCACCGGCTCCATGATGTCCAGGGCGGCGCGCGGCTGCAGTGCCCCGCGCTCGCGCAGCACGTCGCGCAGGGTGCAGCCGGCGACGTACTCCATGGCGAGATAGACGTACGACCCGTCGGTCCCCTGGTCGAAGACCTGCACGACGTTGGGGTGGGCGAGCCGGGCCACGGACTTGGCTTCGCGGATGAACCGCTCGACGAACGATCCGTCGGTCGCGAGCGTCGGGTGCATCACCTTCAGCGCGAGCACGCGGTCCAGCCGGGCGTCCAGGGCCCGGTAGACCGTGGCCATCCCGCCGACGGCGATCCGAGCGTCGACGCGATAACGGCCGTCGAGCACCTGCCCGACGAGGGGGTCCTGAAGGGTCGTATCCACGCAGGTGAGTGTACGAGCCGACGGTGACAGGAGCCCCGATTCCGCCGATCCGGGGACGGAATGCAGCAGACCTGTGACTGTTGGGCGACCAGGCCGCTGCGCGGTACTAGAACGCCGGGCGCTCGGGATCCAGCCGCGCCAGGCCCTCGGACGGAGAGGACGCCTCGGCGAAGTGACGCCGGGGAATCCGCCCCGCCAGGCGGGCCAACCGCCCGGCCTCCACGCCGCTCCGCATGGCCGCGGCCATCAGCACCGGTTCCTGAGCCCGCGTCACCGCCGAGGCGAGCATCACCCCCGCACACCCCAGCTCCATCGCCAACGTCACGTCCGACGCCGTACCTGCCCCCGCGTCGAGAATCACCGGCACGCGCGCGTGCTCCACGATCAGCTGGAAGTTGTGCGGATTCCGGATGCCGAGACCCGATCCGATCGGCGAGCCCAGCGGCATGATCGCCGCGCATCCGACGTCCTCCAGCTTCCGGGCCAGCACGGGGTCGTCGTTCGTGTACGGCAGCACCGTGAACCCGTCGTCGACCAGCGTCTCCGCTGCCTCCAGCAGCTCGACGGGATCCGGCAGCAGCGTGCGCTCGTCGGCGATGACCTCCAGCTTGACCAGCTCCGTGCCCAGCGCCTCCCGCGCCAGCCGGGCCGTCAGCACCGCCTCACCCGCGGTGAAGCACCCCGCGGTGTTGGGCAGCACCCGGATGCCCAGCCGCTCCAGCACCGACAGCACGGAGCCGTGCACCGAAGGATTCACGCGCCGCATCGCGACCGTCGTCAGCTCCGTTCCGGAGGCCACCAGCGCGCGCTCCAGCACATCCAGGCTGGGCGCACCGCCCGTACCCATGATCAGACGGGACGTGAAGGACGTACCGCCGAGGACAAAGGGATCGTCGGCCATGGGTCAGCCTCCTTGGACGGCGGTGAGAACTTCGACGCGGTCTCCGTCGGACAGGGGTGTGGCGGACCACTGCGCGCGCGGGACGACGGTTTCGTTGAGCGCGGCGGCCACCCCGGAGGGCGCCGCGGTGAGGGAGCGGACGAGCGTGTCCAGGGCCGTGCCCGGCGTGATCTCCCGACGCTCGCCGTTGACCGAGATGTTCATGCGGGCTGCTCCGTGAGGGCGGCGGCGCCGAAGCGCCGGGGCGTGAAGGGACGGGCCTCGTCCGGGAGTTCACCGGTGGTCAGAGCATGCGCCAGGACATCGCCGGTGACCGGGGTGAGCAGCACGCCGTTGCGGTAGTGCCCGGTGGCAAGCAGCAGCCCCGCCAGCTCGGTGGGACCGAGCAGCGGCGCGTTGTCGGGGGACCCGGGGCGCAGTCCCGCACACGTCTCCGTCAGGGGCAGCTCGGTGATGCCCGGCACCAGCTCGTGCGCGTCGCGCAGCAGTTCGTACACCCCGCCCGCGGTGACCGTGGTGTCCCAGCCCTGCTCCTCGCTGGTCGCCCCGACGACCAGCTCGCCGTTCTCGCGCGGTACCAGGTAGACCTGGCTGCCGCGTACCACGGCCCGCACGGTCCGGCTCAGGAACGGCGCGTACGGCCTGGGCACGGCCAGCCGCAGCACCTGCCCCTTCACGGGCCGTACGGGCGGCAGCACGTCGTCCGGAACGCCCGCGAGCCGCCCGCTGAGGCTGCCGCCGGCCAGGACCACCTGGCCCGCGCCCAGCGCCTCGCCGTCGCGTGTGACGACACCGGCCGCCCGGTCCCGCACCACGGACAGCCGCTCGGCCCACACACGGTGGAAGACCACGCCCGCCCGCTCGCACGCGGCCAGCAGTGCGCGGGTCAGCCGCCTGGGGTCGATCTGGTGGTCGCCGTCGACCCGCAGCCCTCCGCGCACCCCCGGTGCGAGCATCGGCTCCAGGCGCCGGCACTCCCG
This sequence comes from Streptomyces sp. NPDC040410, assembly GCF_055595715.1. Lineage (NCBI taxonomy): Bacteria > Bacillati > Actinomycetota > Actinomycetes > Kitasatosporales > Streptomycetaceae > Streptomyces > Streptomyces sp. NPDC040410. Next base: position 151,116 of record NZ_JBVIVK010000008.1, on the reverse strand, counting down.
CCCGGACAGCCACTCCGAGTCGAGCCCCGACTGCCGCTGCAGCGTGTGCAGTTCGCGCAGATGGGCGCGGTCGTCGGCGTCCAGCGCCACGGCGAGCGTGCCGCACTGGCGGTGGCCGAGGTCATGGCCGGTGGCCTCGGTGAGCTCGGCCACGAAGTCCGGATAGCGGCGGGCGGAGGCGAGGTTGAGGCCGAGCAGGGTCTGCTCGCCGTAGTGCAGTTCGGTGACGGCGGCCAGCATGCCGGCCGCCACCTGCGCGGCTCCGCCGCCCGGTGCGGGATCCACCACGGCCGTGGCGAACCCGCGTTGCGCGGCCCGCCAGGCCGTGACCAGCCCGATGATTCCGCCCCCGATGACGAGGACGTCTGACGTACGTGGAGACGACATGGGCGTCCAGCCCCTCCCTTCGCCGGCATGACCCGGATCAGGTTCGTACGGTCGGAGGCCGCCAGCCTCCCTCTCAGCCCGGTGCGTCCGGGCTCCCGCGAGTAATCTTCAGTGCTGGGGTCCGGGGGTCGTCCCCCGGGAGTGCAGCACGTCGGCCACCCTAGCTCTTGGTTCCGCGCCTCTGTAAGGGAGCCTTCTGTCATGCCCCGCTCGCTGGACGGCCTCGTCCTCGCCCCGGTCGCCGACCAGTCCCCAGGTCAGGTGGGTACGCGGACTCGCTTCACGTACCACGAGAAGGGCGGCGAGATCTGGGCGGAGTACGCGGGCGGGGACGTGGTACGCGGGCATCTGGTGGGTACCCGGTCGGGTGACCGGCTGGACTTCCGGTATGTGCAGCTGGGGCCCGACGGGACGACGGCCTCCGGGCACTGTGTGTCGACGGTCGTGGAGCTGCCCGACGGCCGGGTGCGGCTGGAGGAGACGTGGGAGTGGGAGTCGCGGTCCGGCAGCGGGGCGAGCGTTGTGGAGCAGGTCACTGAGTGAGCACGGCCGGTGACTGACGGATAGTCAGTTGTCTATGGTGATCAGGTGAGCGAGCAGACGCAGGAATCCGGCACGTCATGGCCGCGGCGCGTGGTCGTCGTGGGCGCGGGCATGGCCGGCGTGCAGACCGCGGTCGCCCTGCGGGAGCAGGGCTTCACGGGCACCGTGACACTGATCGGTGCGGAGCCCCACCAGCCCTACGACCGGCCGCCACTGTCCAAGGCGGTGCTGCTCGGCAAGGCCGAGGGCTCCGCCTTCGACGTCGACTTCGAGGCGCTCGGCATCGAACTCCGGCTCGGCAGCGAGGTGCTGGGCGTCCGCCCCGCGGACCACGAGCTGGACACCGCCGAAGGGCCTCAGCCGTACGACGTGCTGGTCCTCGCCACCGGCGCCGAACCGGTCCGGCTGCCCGGCGTGGAGGGCGTGCCCGGTGTGCACCTGCTGCGCACCCTGGACGACGCGGAGCGGCTGCAGCCGGTACTGGCCCGGCAGCACGACATAGTGGTCGTCGGCGCGGGCTGGATCGGCGCCGAGTTCGCCACGGCCGCACGCGAGGCGGGCTGCTCGGTGACGGTCGTCGAGGCCGCCGACCGGCCGCTCGCGGGAGCGCTGCCCGCCGAGGTGGCCGCCCCGATGGCCGCCTGGTACGCCGACAACGGCGTGGCGCTGCGCACCCACGCGCGCGTGGAGCGGGTCGAGTCCGGAGCCGTCGTCCTCGACGACGGCTCGCGGGTGCCCGCGGGCGCCGTCGTGGTCGGCATCGGTGCCCGCCCCGCCACGGACTGGCTCGCCGGCTCCGGCATCGAGCTCGGACCGCGCGGCGACGTCGTGGCCGACGACCACCTGCGCACCTCCGTGCCGGACGTCTACGCGGTCGGCGACTGCGCCTCGTTCCCTTCGGGCAGGTACGGCGAGCGTCTGCTGGTCCACCACTGGGACAACGCCCTGCAGGGCCCGCGCACGGTGGCCGCGAACATCATCGACGAGACCCCGGGAGTGTACGACCCGGTCCCGTACTTCTGGTCCGAGCAGTTCGGGCGATTCGTCCAGTACGCCGGTCACCACGAGTCGGCCGACACGACCGTGTGGCGCGGCGATCCCGCCGGTCCGGCCTGGACGGTCTGCTGGCTCCGCGAGAGCCGCCTGGTCGCCCTGCTGGCGGTGGGCCGCCCCCGGGACCTGGCTCAGGGGCGGCGGCTGATCGAGGCGGGCGCGTCCATGGATCCGGCGTTGCTGGGCGACCCGGCGAGGCCGCTGAAGGCCGCCACGGAGTAGCGCGAATCCGCAGGTCGGGCGGGCCTGGCTTCCGACTGTCAGTCCGGGATGGCAGGCTTGATCCCGTGACCGAGATTGACGCAAAGATCGATGCTCTCGTCCCCGCCTGGCTCACCCTCCCCGACATCGCGGAAATGCTCGATGTCGAGGTGACACGTGTGCGGCAGCTGGTCAAGGAGGGCCAGCTCATCGCCGTGCGCCGTGGTGAGAACCGCGCGCTGCACGTCCCCGCCGCCTTCATCGACGGGGACAAGGTGGTCAAGGGCCTGTCCGGGACCCTGACGCTCCTGAGGGACGACGGCTTCACCGACGAAGAGATGCTGGAGTGGCTCTTCACTCCCGACGAGAGCCTGCCGGGCACTCCCGCACAGGCCTTGAGCGAGAATCGCGGCACGGAGGTGAAGCGCCGGGCCCAGGCGCTCGCCGTCTGACCTGAGCAACCGTCCTGCGTACGGGCCGCGGCCGGCCATGGCCACGGTCACGGCCGACCGCGGCCCGAACGCCACCGACCAACGGGGGACCCCACCCATGCCCGACACCGCCGCCACCGCACGCGACCGCCTCGCCGCCGCCCGCGTCTACCTCTGCACGGACGCACGCCGGCGCCAGGGGGACCTCGCCGAGTTCCTGGACGCCGTCCTGGCCGGCGGGGTCGACATCGTGCAGTTGCGCGACAAGGGCATGGAGGCTGCCGAGGAGCTGGAGCACCTCCGGGTTTTCGCCGACGCCTGCGCCCGCCACGGCAAGCTCCTCGCGGTCAACGACCGCGCGGACGTCGCCCACGCCGCCCGCGCCGGCGTCCTGCACCTCGGCCAGGGCGACCTCCCGGTCCCCGCGGCCCGCGCGATCCTCGGCGACGGCATCCTGATCGGCCGCTCCACCCACGCCGAGCCGGAGGCGGCCGCGGCCGCCGTCCAGCAGGGCGTGGACTACTTCTGCACCGGCCCGTGCTGGCCCACCCCCACGAAGCCCGGCCGTCACGCCCCCGGGCTCGACCTGGTCCGGTACACGGCGGCCCTCGGCACCGACCGCCCCTGGTTCGCCATCGGCGGCATCGACCTGGGCAACCTCGACGAGGTGGTCGCGGCGGGCGCCCGCCGGGTGGTGGTCGTCCGGGCGATCACGGAGGCGGACGACCCGGGCGCGGCGGCAAGCGAGTTCGCCCAGCGGTTGCGGCACGTGTAGCGGGGTCCGTCGGGCCCCGGTGTCCGCCGAAGTGTCCGAAGGGTGGACAACAAATCGACAAAACGGGCAAATTTCCCGGATCTGGTTGGGGGACCGAAGCCCCCTGGTTAACCTGCGGGTATGGCCCTAGGCACCGCATCCACCAGGTCGGATCACGCCCGCACCGTGCGCGACATGCTCGCGACCGGCAAGACGACGTATTCGTTCGAGTTCTACGCCCCGAAGACCCCGAAGGGCGAGCGGAACCTCTGGAACGCGCTGCGCCGTGTCGAGGCCGTTGCCCCCGACTTCGTCTCCGTGACCTACGGCGCGGGCGGTTCCACCCGCTCGGGCACGGTCAAGGCGACCGAGGCGATCGCCTCGGACACCACGCTCACGCCGATCGCCCACCTCACCGCGGTCGACCACTCGGTGGCCGACCTGCGCAACATCATCGGGCAGTACGCCGACGCCGGCATCCGCAACATGCTGGCGCTGCGCGGCGACCCGCCCGGCGACCCGATGGGCGACTGGGTGCCGCACCCGCAGGGCCTCGCCTACGCCGCCGAACTCGTCGAACTCATCAAAACGTCCGGCGATTTCTGTGTGGGCGTCGCGGCCTTCCCCGCGATGCACCCGCGTTCCGCCGACTGGGACGCCGACGTCCGCCACTTCGTGAACAAATGCCGCGCGGGCGCGGACTACGCGATCACGCAGATGTTCTTCGACCCGGCGGACTACCTGCGGCTGCGCGACCGGGTCGCGGCGGCCGGCTGCGACACCCCGATCATCCCCGAGGTCATGCCGATCGCGAGCGTGAAGACACTGGCGCGGGTCCCGTCCCTCACCAACGCCGCGTTCCCGCCCGAGCTGAAAGAGCGGATCCTCACAGCGAAAGACGATCCTGCCGCTGTACGCTCCATTGGCATCGAATTCGCCACGGAGTTCTGCGCGCGGCTGCTGGCCGAGGGAGTGCCCGGACTGCACTTCATCACGCTCAACAACTCCACGGCGACGCTGGAAATCTACGAAAACCTGGGCCTGCACCACCACCCGCAGGCCTAGACCGGCCGTACGGGTATACGACACACTGCGTAGCGGCACTGGGAGAGGGGCGTACATGGGCTGGACGGTCCTCTACATCGCGTTCGGAATCGTCGCGCTGTGGCTGCTGGGCGAGGTGCTGCTGCAGTACAAGGCGCGCCTGCGCTGGCGGCTGCTCGCCTTCGCCGGCTTCCTCGGCGTGGTGTTCGGCGTGCTGATCCCGTCCGTGATCGTCATCGGACTGGGCGCCGCCGCCTTCGCGGTCGGCCAGACCTACGTCACACTGTCGTTCCGTCGTGGTTTCTCGGCCGGCTGGGCGGTCAACCGCCCGGGCGCCGACGGCAGCGCCAAAGGGCGCCGTGGCAAGGCCGAGCGCCAGGACCCGACGCCGGAGGTCTCCGGCCTCGAAACGGCCGACGGCGGCTTCGGCGACGCCGACGGCAAGTACGGCCGCGACACCGCCGGTTACGGCAACGACGACGAGTACGGCCGCGACGACGTGTTCACGCCCGCTCGCCCCGCCGAGACCACGGCCGTGTACGAACCGCAGCCTCTGCCGGACGACACCGGCTCGTACGGCATATACAGCGGCTCCGCCTACGCCGGCGCCGGCCAGTCCCAGGACCAGTACGCGACGGCCGCCCAGGGCGCCGACCAGACGTACTCCTACGACGGCTACTCCGGGTACGACCAGCAGCAGTACGGCTACGACACGAACGGACAGCAGCAGCAGTACGCCGCCTACTCCGACCCGTACATCGGCACCCAGGCCTACGGCGGGGCCGGCTACGACACCTCCTACGGCGGTCAGCAGTACGGCCAACAGGACTACGGCCAGGACCAGTACGGCACCGGGACCGGGACATACGGCGGCGAGACCCCGGCCGGCGGGGTGTGGGTACCGCAACAGCGCAGCACCGACGACTCGTACGGCGGCGAGCTCCCGCCGGAGCAGCAGTACCCCTACCAGGGCGACGGCCGGGCGCAGGGCAACGGGTTCGACGAGCAGTACCGTTTCTGAGCCCGGCAGTTCAGCGGGACTGTCTCCGGCTCACTCGGAGCCCCTGAAGTCCGGTCCCTCCACGATCAGCCCGGCGACCAGCGCACCCGACATACCGGCGTGCGGGAGACCGCCGCCGGGGTGGGACCAGCCGCCGACCCGGTACAGCCCCGGGAGCGGGGTGGTGTTGGCCGGGTGGAGGAAGCGGCCGCCACCCGCGGCGAGGGCGGGGGCGGGTATGCCTCCGAGCCCGGTGCCCGTCTCCTCCTCGGAGTGGTCGGGCGTCCGCACCTCCCGCCACAACAGCCGCTCGCGCAGGCCGGGAAGGGCGGTCTCGGCAGCCTCGACGACCAGGTCCGCGAACCGCTCGTCGGTGTCCGCCTCACCCCACTGCTCGTGCGACGGCGACACGGCGGACAGGACCACGGACTCGTGCAACTCGTCGGGGCGCAGCGCCGGGTCGTCCGGCCGCAGCACCGTCACCGTGGGCCGCGCCGGCGTGTCCGAGCGGGCGGTGAGGAAGTCCAGTTCGGCCGTGCGGTCGGGGGCGTGCACGACCGTGCGGTGTGCGGCGCCGGGATCGCGCGGCCCGCGCAGCGCCAGCAGCACGGTGAGCCGCCCGGGACGCGAGTACTGCGTGCGGTCGGGCTGCGTGTCGCCGTCGTCGTACAGCCGGTGCTCGGTCATGAGGCGCAGCCGATGGTGGTCCACTCCCGCGACCACGTGGTCCGCCTCGGCCACCGTCCCGTCGCGGAACTCCACGCCCGCCGCCCGGCCGTCCTTGTCCGGGATGCGCATGACCTCGGCCCCGAAGACGAACTCGACCCGGCGGGCCAGGCACCGTTCGTACACCGCGCGCGCCAACTCCCTTATGCCGCCCCGCACATACCAGGCGCCGAAGGCGTGCTCCATGTACGGCAGCACGGCCGCGCTCGCCGGGGTCTCGCGAGGATCGAGGCCGTACGCGAGCGCGTGGCTCTCCAGGAGGGCGCCGAGCCGGGGATCGCGCAGCTCCCAGGCGCCGACCTCGGCGAGGGTGCCGGCCCGGCGGGTGCGCAGCAGCCGCTTGTGGGGGACCGCCGGGTAGGGCTCGCGTTCGGCCAGCACCGACCAGTTCGGCCACAGAGGCTCCTCCAGGAGCGGCCGGCGGGTCCGGTCCCAGGCCTCGCGGGCCCGGACCAGGAAGTCGCCCCAGCGCTGTCCGGCCCCCGGCCCGAGCGCCTCGTCCAGGGCGGCGACCACGCCCGCGCGTGAGGCGTTCGGCAGCGACACCTCGGTGCCGTCCGCGAAGACGTGCCGCGACGAAGGATCGACCTGGACCAGCTCCACGAGCTCCTCCAGCGGCTCCCGGCCGGTCTTGAGGAACAGGTCGCGGTAGACCGCGGGCAGCGGCAGCAGCGCGGGGCCCGTGTCGAAGGAGAAGCCGTCGCGCTCGAAGCGGCGCACCGCTCCGCCGTACGTCCCCGTGCGCTCGTACACCACCACCCGGTGGCCCGCGACGGCCAGCCGGGCGGCGGCCGCCATCGCGCCCATCCCGGCGCCGATCACCGCAATCCGTGCCATGCCTGGGACTTTATCGGCCGCCACCGACAGTCCCACCGCGGGCCGGGGTCCGGGGGACGTCACCGGACCACGGACGAGAGGGAGTAGCGAGACGGACGCGCAGGTGACCAGCAGGCGACCCCGCGCGCTGGGGGTGAGTGCGCAGGCCTGAGTATCCGTACTCAGCGACTGAGTTGAGTAGGCGCGCGGATGGGGGCCGACCTGCGTGAAGGAGAGAGTGGAGGCACGGAAAGGGGCACGGCTCCGGCACCGGCGACACGGGGCGCCGGAACGGAGCCGCCCCGGATCCGCTCCTTCCGCCGGCCGGTGCCGGCGGGAGCGAGGCACGGGGGCCCGGGGGAACGACCGAACGGGGGGCCCGACGGGGGGACACGGGGGAACGGGGGAACACGAGAAGGCGCCGGTTCGAGGTGGCCCGCTGGGGACGCGGCCACATCGGACCGGCGCTTCCTTGTGTGCCGTGCCGTGCCGTCAGCGGCGGCCGCTCACCCGGCCCTGGAGCAGCCGGGACAGCGCCGCGTGCACGTCGTCCAGGGAACGCTCCGGCTGGAAGGACTGCCAGTCCAGGGCGGCCACCAGGACCATGCCGACCAGCGCGGCCGCGGTCAGCTGGACGTCGATCTCGTCGCTGAACTCGCCGCTCGCCACACCCTCGCGCAACACGTCCTCGATCGCGGCGACGACCTGCTGCCGGACCACCATGAGCGTGGACTGCCAGGCCCGGTTGGTGCGCCACAGCTCGGCCACGTACAGCTGGGTGAAGGCCGGGTAGCTGGAGATGAAGCCGAGTCCCGCGCGGATCATCGCGTCCAGGGCGTCCACCTTGCTGCCGCCGTCCCGGGCCGTCTGCTCGGCGGCCTCGCGCAGGGAGGCCGTCAGCAGGCCCACGCCGTGCCGCAGCAGCTCCTCGAAGAGGACGGACTTGCTCGCGAAGTTGTAGTAGACCGTGCCCTTCGCGACTCCGGCCCGCTCGGCGATCTCGTCGACCGTGGTGGCGGAGAAGCCCTGCTCGGCGATGAGCGTGACGGCCGCCTCGTAGAGCTTCTGCCGGGTGGCCTCGCGGCGCGTTCTGCCGCCCGACGGGGCGCTGCTGCTTTCCATGACCCCGATTGTCACAGGAACGGACCGGGGAGACGGCACGGGAGGCAAGGTCCTGGAAGAGGTCACAGGCTCAGCTCCGGGTGCAGCCGGTCGAACGTCCACACCTGCCGGCGGCTGGCCGACAGCGCGGTCAGCGCGAGGGCGCCCGCGGTGAAGGCCGCCAGCACGGCGCACGCCTGCCACACGGGTCCCGTACCGCCGCCCGTGATCAGCCTCCTGAGGGCCTCGACGACGTAACTCATCGGCAGGAAGGGGTGGAGCGCGTTGAAGAAGCCCGGACTGGTCTGCACGGGGTACGTGCCTCCCGCCGAGGTCAGCTGCAGCATCAGAAGGGCGAGTACGAGAATCCGGCCCGCCGCTCCGAAGCGCGCGTTCAGCCACTGCACGATCGCCGCGAAGCACGCCGTCACCAGGAAGAGGAAGCCCACCGTGCCGGCCGCGTGGGCCATCTGCAGTCCGACCGCCCAGTGCAGCACCGCCATCAGGGCCACCGTCTGCAGCACACCGATCGCCGCCACCGGCAGCCAGCCCGCCAGCGCGATCCGCCAGGCCGAGGAGCCCGCGGCGAGGGCGCGCCGGTTCATCGGCGGGATCAGCATGTAGGCGACCATCGAGCCCACCCACAGCGACAGCGGGATGAAATACGGGGCGAAACCGGTGCCGTAGTTGGGCGCCTTGTGCAGGTCCCTGGAGACGAGTTGGACCGGGTCGGCCATGACCTCGGTGCGCCGGTCGCGGTCCTGCTTGCCGTAGTCGGGGATCTGCTCCGCGCCGTCGTGCAGTCCGTCCGAGAGCTTCCCGGAGCCGTCGACGAGCTTGTACATGCCGCCGTTGAGGTCCACGGCGCCCGTCCTCAGCCGGCCCACGCCCGCGTCCAGGTCCGCCGCGCCGGTCCTGGCGGTGCCGAGCCCCGAATGAAGTGTCTTCGCGCCCGTTGCGACCTTTCCGGCGCCCTCGTTCAGCTTGTTGATCTTTGATACGGCGTCGTCCAGGTCCTCGGAGAGGTGGGGCGCGCGGTCGGCGAGCGCCTGGGCCTGCTTCTGGAGGGTGCCGAGGTGCTTGTCGAGCTCCTTCAGGTCGCCGTTCTGGTCGGCGATCAGGGCGTTGACGTCGTCCGCGACCTTCGCCACGTCGGCGGCGGCCTGCCTGGCCTTCTTCAGGTCGGCGCAGGCGGCGTCCGGCAGCACAGGAGTCTCGCAGCGCTCCTTGTAGACGTCGTCCAGCGTGTCGGAGGCTGCGTGGGCGCCCTTGGCGGCGGCCGGGGCGGTCCTCACCAGCGTGTCGAGGTTGTGGCGGATCGCCTCGGCCGAGTCGGCCACGAGCTGGGCGGTGTCACCGATCGTCTTCTCGTTGTCCTGAAGGAAGGGACCGACCTCGTCGGCGACACCGTTGACCTTGCCGGCGAGCGCGCGCGTGCCCTCGGCGACCTGCTTCGAGCCGTCCTCCAGATCCCCGGCGCCCGTGTTGAGCTTCGTCAGCCCCTTGGACAGCTTGCCGCTGCCCTCCTTCGCGTCCTTCAGGCCGTCGGCGAGGTCCTTGGAACCCTTCTCCGCCTTCCCGATGCCGCCCTCGAGCCGGTCGGCCCCGTTCGCGGCCTTCACGGTGGCGCCGTGGATGTCGGAGAAGGAGATGAAGATCCGGTCCAGGAAGGACCGCGAGGCCTTGGTGGACGCGGCCGTCCGCACCTCGCTGAACACCGACCGCGAGATCTGCCCGACGATGTAGTTGTTCGCGTCGTTCGTGCGGACCTGGAGCGCCCCCGTCTCGGGGTCGTCGCCCGCACTGGAGGCGATCCGCTCGCTGAAACCGGCCGGCATGGTCAGCGACAGGTAGTACGTGCCGTCCTCCACGCCCGCGCGTGCCTCCCGGGCGCTCACCTCGTGCCAGTCGAAGACCTTGCTGTCGCGCAGCCCCTCCGTGATGTCGTCACCCGCCGTGATCCTCCGCCCGTCGGCGGTCGTCCCCTTGTCGTCGTTGACGAGGGCCACGGGGATGCGGTCGAGGTGGCCGTAGGGATCCCAGAACGACCACAGGTACAGGGCGCCGTACAGCAGGGGCAGCACCAGCAGCGCGACCAGGGCGGCACGCGGCAGCTTCCCCCTGCCGAAGCGGCGGAGCTCAAGAGCGGCCAGTTTCGGCGAGCGCATCAGCCTTCTCCTCGGTTTCCTGGGCTTCCTGGGCTTCCTGGGCTTCCCGGGTTTCGTGGGTTTCCTCGGTGTCTCCGGTCTTCTGCCGGGTGGCCACCGTGACCGCGTCCTCGGGCGCCTCGCTGCACACCGCCACGACTGTCGTCCCGGCCTCGGCGATGGACCTGAGCAGGGCCCACACCTCGGCCCGTTCGGCGTCGGACAGCTTCAGGTCGGTGTCGTCGATCCCGAGCAGGCGTGGCCGCCCGATCAGCGCCAGGGCGATGGACAGCCGCAGCGCCTCCAGCCGCTCCAGGTCCCGTACGGCGGTCCGGGAGCCCTTGGGCAGTGCCTCCCGGTCCAGCCCCGCGGCGGCGAGCGCGGTGACCAGGCGGAGCCTCGCCTCGTTCGCCCGCTCGGCACGCGGCCGCAGCAGCCCGCGCAGGGAGTCGCCGAAGCGGCGCTGCAGCAGCGCCCTTTCGTGCAGGTGCTCTCCGACGGTGAGGGCCGGATCGAGGTCGGTGACCCCGGCGACATGGGCCAGGGCGCTCACCCGGCGCACGGCCGTCAACTGCTTCGGCAGCCGGGCCCCGCCCACCGTCGCCCTCCCCTCGGTGGCCTTCATCCGCCCGGTGAGCGCGAGCAGCAGGCACGTACGGCCGGAGCCGGACGGTCCCTGGACCGCGATCAGTGAACCGGGCTCCGCATCGACCGTGATCCCGCGGAAGGCCCAGCCGCGCGGGCCCTTGAGGCCGAAGTTCTCGGCTGTGACACCGATTCCGTCCACAGCTCCCCCTGAAGTCGAGCCGAATGTTTTTGAACTGACTGGTCAGTGCAAAAACTAGCCTGAACCTTGGATGGAAGCAAAAGCCCAGGTCAGAACGGATTGTCAGTGCCATACCCCACGATGGGCACATACGGCACCCCGTATCAGGGCGTGCCGTCACACGACGACAGGAGGTTCGTCATGGCCAGCTACCACGCAGCCGCCGCCCGCCGGCGCCGCGCCACCGGCCCTGCCCCCTCACTGACCGGCCCCGCCGGCGACGTGCACCCCGTGCTCCGCCGGACCACGGCCCCGCCCGCCGCCCTCGACCTGCTAGCCCAGGCCCGAACCGGCCTCGACGAGGCCGCCGCCCTGGAAACGCCGAACGAGCGCTATGCGACGGCCCACCTCGCAGCCCTGCGCACCGCGGCCGCCGTGCTCGCCGCTCGGGGCCGCCCCGAACCCGTCGCCGGACGCCGGACCCGTATCAGGAGCGCCTGGGAAGTGCTCCCCGAAATCGCGCCCGAACTCACGGAGTGGAGCGCGCTGTTCGCCTCCGGCGCCCGGCGCCGCGCCCGGGCCGAGGCCGGCATCCGGGGCGCGGCCAGCCGCCGGGACGCCGACGACCTGATACGCGACGTGGCGATGTTCCTCCGCCTCGTGGAGCGGACGCTGGTGCTCCAGCCGGTCCTGCCGCAGCCGCGCCAGGACAAGGACGATCCGGACGGCGCCACCACCGACCGCGACATCCCGGACGCGGGTTGACGGACGAGTCCGGCTCGCGACGTCGCTGCCGCGCCGGACGCCGGCTGACGGACGGATCCACCGGCCCCGGAGTCCGCCCGTACGAGACGGAGCGGGGGCACGGCACCGCAGTGACCAGGCACGGCAGCGGAGGCAATAGGGTGGGGGACGCTGATGCCCTCCTCTCCCGTACGCCGGGCCGGGAGGCACCCCGATCGCTCCGCCGTGCAACAGGCGGTGCCGCGCCGAGGAGTCAACTGCCGTGTCGGACCCGATGCGCCCCCGCGCTTCTCTCCGTACCGCCGTCGTCTGGGACGTCCTCCAGGACGCCCTCGACCGCCGGGTCAAGGCCACGGGGCGGGAGTCGCTGGACGTCCTCGACACCGGAGGCGGCAGCGGCAACTTCGCGGTGCCCGTCGCCCGCCTCGGCCACCGCGTCACCGTCGTCGACCCGAGCCCGAACGCGCTGTTCGCCCTGGAGCGCCGCGCCGCCGAGGCCGGGGTCGACGACCGTGTGCAGGGCGTCCAGGGTGACGCCCACGGCCTTTTCGACGTGGTCGAGCGCGGCGGCTACGACGTGGTGCTGTGCCACGGCGTCCTGGAGTACGTGGACGACCCGGCCGAGGGCGTCCGCAACGCGGTGGCCGCCCTGCGGTCCGAGGGTGTCCTCAGCCTGCTCGCCGCCGGGCTCGGCGGTGCCGTGCTCGCGCGGGCCCTGGCCGGCCACTTCAAGGAGGCCAGGCAGGCGCTCGACGACCCGAACGGACGCTGGGGCAGCGGCGACCCCGTGCCGCGCCGCTTCACCGCCGAGCAGCTCACCGAGCTGGTCGAGGGCGCGGGTCTCGCCGTCGGCGCCGTGCACGGGGTGCGGGTCTTCGCCGACCTCGTCCCCGGCGTGCTCGTGGACACCGAGCCCGGCGCCATGGAAGCCCTCCTGAAGCTGGAGGCCGCGGCCGCCGAACTCCCGGCCTTCCACTCCGTGGCCACGCAGCTCCATGTGCTCGGTGAGACACGGGGGACGACCGGGGCCTGACCCGCCTCCCGCGCCCGGTGAGGCGGAGGGCGCGTCACATGGGCGCACCCCTGATCAGCGGCTCGGCTGCGGATGGAGTACGCCACAGGCCCCCCGATCGGGCGCCGTGCGCCGTATGATCGAGGGAGACCGCCCGGCATGACGGGTCGGCCGCTGGGGAATGGAAACCTCAGCGAGCCGGTGCGTCCATGGCGGGTTCCGGTTGAGCAATTGGCGTAGAGGGGCGGGTTTCACGGGGGCGATTCCCTGCCTATCCTGAAGGGACCCCCCGGGTCGCCGCCCCGGCGACTGCACGATGAGGAGGACTCCGTGCCGCTCTCGGAGCACGAGCAGCGCATGCTCGAGCAGATGGAGCGAGCGCTGTACGCCGAAGATCCCAAGTTCGCGTCGGCGCTTGAGGGAAGCGGGCTGCGTACGTACACCCGGCGGCGGGTCTACCAGGCGGTCGCGGGCTTCCTCGTGGGTATCGCGCTCCTCATGGCCGGAATGGTCGCCAAGCAGGTCTGGCTCAGCGTCGTGGGCTTCCTCGTCATGCTGGGCTGTGCCGTACTCGCCGTGACCGGCTGGCGCAAGGCCCCCAAGCCGGGTGAGCAGCCCGCCGGCGGTCCCCCGCAGGCCCGCCGTCAGGGACGGCAGCGGCGCTCCATGATGGACCGGATCGAGCAGCGCTGGCAGCGGCGCCGCGACGAACAGGGCGGCGGCCACTAGCCCGCCGGACAGATCTCCCAGATGTCAGTCAGGGGGTGACCACCCGACGGGTGGTCACCCCCTCACGTATGCCTTCCTCACGCAGACCTTCGAAGCCCTGGGGGGCTCAGCTCTGCTGGCCGGAGGGCTTGCGCAGGTGCGGCCGGGCCGCGGAGGCCCGCGCCTTGGCGCCGGCCCACCACTCCGACAGCGCCCACGCCACCCGGACGGTTGAACGCGGGGCGATCAACGCGCGCAGCTTCGTCCCCCGGCTGACCGTGGCCCGCAACGCGGCGATCACCCGGCGCACGTCGTCCGCGAGCCCCGCCGTCGGTCGCGGCCGCGGCGCGTAGAGGACCTGCTCCACGGCGTCCGCCACCCGGTGCACCGCGGCCGCCGCCGTCGCGTCGAGGTGCCCGAGCCGGACGATCCGCGCGGCCGCCTTGCGCGGGGTCTGGGACTCGTCAGGCAGGATCCCGAAGTCCCATGCGGCATCGGTCAGCTCCTGCCAGACCGCCAGGGTGTGCAGCGCCACGTCCGCTTCGGAGCGGCCGTGCGCGCCCAGGCGCACGGCCCTGGTCCGCAGCCGCCACAGCGCCGGCGACAGCGGGATCGCCAGGACGACGAGCCCGCCGAGGACCCAGGCCAGGTACGCCCACCACCTCGGGCCGTCGTCGTCGTTGGCCAGTGCGGCCTGCGGAGACTCACTCGCGCACGCCTCGAGCTTCTTCTGCTGCGCCGAGCAGCTCTCGCTCGCCGAGGGCGCGGTGGAGGGCACCGAAGACGCCCCCGTGGACGGCCGCGCCACATCGGGCAGGGAATTGCCGGTCGCGTCCGGCACGGTGTACGAGGGCACCGAGCCGCGGTTGGGAGTCGGCTCGAAGCGGGTCCAGCCCACGCCCTCGAAGTACAGCTCGGGCCAGGCGTGGGCGTCCTTCAGCCCCACCGACACCGAGCCGTCCGCCTGCGGGGAACCGGGCGCGAAGCCCACCGCGACCCGGGCCGGTATGCCAAGAGAGCGGGCCATCGCCGCCATCGCGAAGGAGAAGTGGACGCAGAAGCCCTGCTTGTTCTTCAGGAAGCGGGCTATCGCCTCGGAGCCGCTGCCGACCTGCACCTGGGTGTCGTACTCGAAGCCGCCGGTCAGGGCGAAGTAGTCCTGGAGCGCGACCGCCTCTTCGTAGGGGTTCGTCGCGCCCGCCGTGACCTCGCGGGCGGTCCCGGCCACCACCGACGGCAGCGAGTCCGGCAGCTCGGTGTAGTCACGCTTCAGGGCGGAGGGCGGCTGCGGTGCCGAGGCGAGCTGCTCCGCCGTCGGCCGCACGTCCAGGCTCTTCACCTCGTACGTCGCACCGCGCGTGTTCTGGCCGTGGTCGCCGACCAGGGTCATGCCCACGGGTTCGTAGCGCCACTTGCCCTTGATGTCCACGCCGCTCGGCGGGTACGGCATCGGCAGCCAGTCCTGGGCGTACCAGTTCGCGGCCGAGACGGTGGTCTCGATCTCCGTGCGCTTGATGTCGGGGGCGAGGCCGGTCGGCGTGGGGAACTCGTCCGGCACGGCGATGATGTGCCGCTTGGAGGGCTTCCAGGTGGTGCCGTCGAAGTCGTCCAGCGACACGATCCGCAGATAAAGGCCCGAGAGGTCGCCGGTGCTGGTCCGGAGGGACATGACCTGGCGGTCCTCGTCCATGTTGAGACTGTCGCGCAGTGACACCAGCGGGTTCACCGCGGAGATCGTGCCGCCTCTCCCGGTGCCTGAGCCCACGCCCGTCCCGGCGCCGTCCAGCAGGCCGCCGTTCATCGACGGCAGGGCGAGCGGCACCACCAGGGCGAGGCCCAGCGCCACCGCGCCGATACGCCGCCCGGTGCGGACCGGCGCCACCGCCGAGCCGGACTCCGCGCCCGGAGTACGCGGCCCCCCGCCGAAGACCCGGCCCCACTGCGAGAGACGGTCCCGCCCCTCGGCCAGGAGCAGCATCAGATAGCCGCCCGCAGCGAGCAGGAACCACACCCACTCGCCGGCGCCGTCGGACAGGCCCGCGGCGACCGAGTACAGCGCGAGCAGGGGCAGTCCGGCCGGGGCCGCGCTGCGGAAGGTCACCGCGAGCGTGTCCACCGCGAGACCGATCACCAGGACGCCGCCGACGAGCATCAGCCGGATCCCGTCGGACGTCAGCGGCGCCGGGATCGCGTAGCGCGCGATGTCGTCGGCGCCCTGCTGCAGGAGGCCGGCGAAGTGGCGGAAGGCGTCGGGGCCGGGAACCAGCCCGGCGACGGCATGCTCGCGGGCGAACGCCACGGTCAGCAGGATCAGCGTGACGAGGGCCTGTGCCGCCAGGGTCAGCGGCCGGGCCAGCGGGATCCGCCGGGTCGCCGCGCCGACGCAGGTCTGGATGCCGAGCAGGACCGCGGCCTGCAGGATCCAGGTGGCCGGGTCGACCAGTGGCAGCAGGGCGCACGCGGTCATCAGCGTGGCCGCCCAGGCGGTCAGCGCCAGTCGTGCCCGTCCGCTCATGACCGCTCACCCCCGCGGCTCGTACCGCTCGTCGCGCCGATGCCGGTGCGCTCCCGGTCCGCCTGGCCCCACAGCTCGCTCAGCGAGGCACCCCGCGGCACGCTCACGGCCGTCCAGCCCGCCTCCCGCAGCATCCGCAGCCGCTCCCCGCTCCTGTCCGACGGGCCTGTCACATCGGTCGGTTCCCGCACCCAGTCCTCGCTGTCCAGCAGGAAGGCGACGGCGCCCCCGCTGCGCTGGCGCATCTTCGCGGCCACCGCAGCCTCTTCCTCGTCGAGGTCGCCGAAGAACGCCAGCAGCAGTCCTTCGTTCCCGCCGCGCAGCACGTCGTACGCCCGGGACAGACCCGTGCCGTCCGAGTGGTCGACCACCGCGAGCGTGTCCATCATCAGCCCGGCCGCGTCCGCCGTCTCCTGGCTCGCGCCCGCGAACCCGTCGGCGCCCTCGCCGGGCACGGAGTTCCCGGTGTCGGTCAACAGCCGCACGGAAAAGCCCCGTTCGAGCATGTGGACCAAGGCGGAGGCGGCGCCCGAGACGGCCCACTCGAAGGCCGAGTCGGGGCCCGCGCCCTGGAAGGCGACGCCCCGGGTGTCCAGCAGCACCGTGCAGCGGGCGCGCTGCGGCTGTTCCTCGCGGCGCACCATCAGTTCGCCGTAGCGCGCGGTGGAGCGCCAGTGGACCCGGCGCAGGTCGTCGCCGTAGCGGTACCCGCGCGGGATCACGTCGTCCTCGCCGGCCAGGGCGAGCGAACGCTGCCGCCCGTCGCCGTACCCCTTGGCCTCGCCGCTCAGCCGCACCGGCGGCAGCGCCTCCACCCGCGGGATCACCGTCAGGGTGTCGTAGGTCGAGAAGGACCGGGTCAGTTCGCACATGCCGAACGGGTCGGACAGGCGCAGCTGCAGCGGCCCCAGCGGATAGCGGCCGCGCAGGTCGGAGCGGACCCGGTAGGACACCTCGCGGCGGCCGCCCGGCTCCACCCGGTCGAGCACGAAGCGGGGGCGGGGGCCGAGGACGTACGGCACCCGGTCCTGGAGCATCAGCAGACCCGTGGGCAGCCGCGAGACATTGTCCATCCGCAGATGGACACGGGCCTCGCTGCCGGCGGGCACCCGCGCGGGGGAGAGCCGGCGGCTGCCGGCGACCCGGTAGCGCGTGCGGTAGAGCACCGTGGCACACACCAGGGGCAGCACCGCCAGCAGCAGTCCGACGCGGAGCAGGTCGCTCTGCCCGAGCACGTAGGCGCAGATCGCCGCCGCGATTCCGGCGGCGAAGAAGGAGCGGCCGCGGGTGGTCAGACCGGCCAGTGCCGTGCGTACGCCGCCTTTGTCACCCCGGTCGGCCTCCGCCAGGCCCGCTCCCGCGGTGGTCATCACAGCCTCCGCGGCGGCTGCTGGCCGTACGCCGGAGTGCCGTGGTCCAGGCCGAAGCCGCCCTGCTGGGGCTGGGGCGCCGCGGGAACCGGGGTGCGCTGCAGGATCTCCTGCACGACCTGCTCCGCCGTACGCCGGTTCAGCTGGGCCTGCGCCGTCGGCAGCAGACGGTGGGCGAGGACGGCTACGGCGAGTGCCTGGACGTCGTCCGGCAGCGCGTACTCCCGGCCGCTGAGGGCCGCGGACGCCTTCGCCGCGCGCAGCAGGTGCAGCGTGGCGCGGGGGGAGGCGCCCAGTCTGAGGTCGGGGTGGGTGCGGGTGGCGGCGACCAGGTCGACCGCGTACCGCCGGACCGTTTCGGCGACGTGGACGCCGCGGACGGCGTCGATCAGCTTCACGATCTCGTGCGCGTGGGCCACCGGCTGCAGGTCGTCCAGGGGGCTGACCCCGCCGTGGATGTCGAGCATCTGCAACTCGGCCTCGGCGCTCGGGTAGCCGATGGAGACCCGGGCCATGAAGCGGTCGCGCTGGGCCTCCGGCAGCGGATAGGTGCCCTCCATCTCCACCGGGTTCTGCGTGGCCACGACCATGAAGGGGCTCGGCAGCTCGTAGGTCTGCCCGTCGATGGTGACCTGGCGCTCCTCCATCGACTCCAGCAGCGCGGACTGGGTCTTGGGGGAGGCGCGGTTGATCTCGTCGCCGATCACGATCTGCGCGAAGATCGCACCCCGCTTGAACTCGAAGTCCCGGCGCTGCTGGTCCCAGATGGACACACCGGTGATGTCCGAGGGCAGCAGGTCCGGCGTGAACTGGATGCGGCGGACCGAACAGTCGATGGACCGCGCCAGCGCCTTGGCCAGCATCGTCTTGCCCACGCCGGGGACGTCCTCGATCAGAAGATGACCCTCGGCGAGGAGTACGGTCAGCGAGAGCTGTACGACCTCGGGCTTCCCCTCGATCACGCCCTCCACTGAACTGCGCACCCGCTCGACCACGGCGGTCAGATCAGTGAGGCTCGCTCGATCGTCATAGGTCGTCACCCGGCCCTCCTCGGCCCGTTCTTTCCGGGCCGACGCTCTGCGATGCGGACCGGCCCACCCCGAAACACGGACACCACGCATGGAAATTTCAGCGTGACGCCACACCCCGCATTCTTGCTGCCGTTACCGATTCGTGTCACTCGCCTGTGGACAACTGTCCGCGATATGTCGGTCTTACGACTATTTGGGGCCCTGTGGCGGTCTGATGTTTTCGGGGTGGGGTCCCGGGGTGAGCCGGTTCGCCCGGTCAGGCGGGATCGATCTCGCGCAGCAGACCCGACTTCACATCGAAGACGAAGCCCCGCACGTCGTCGGTGTGCAGCAGGAACGGCGAGGTGCGCACCCGCTGCATCGACTGCCGTACGTCCTGGTCGACGTCCCGGAAGGCCTCCACGGCCCAGGCGGGGCGCTGGCCGACCTCCATCTCCAGGTCGTGCCGGAACTCCTCGGTGAGGGACTCCAGACCGCAGCCGGTGTGATGGATGAGTACGACGCTGCGCGTGCCGAGCGCGCGCTGGCTGATGGTCAGGGAGCGGATCACGTCGTCGGTGACCACGCCACCCGCGTTGCGGATGGTGTGGCAGTCGCCGAGTTCCAGGCCGAGCGCGGCGTGCAGGTCCAGGCGCGCGTCCATGCAGGCCACGACAGCGACCTCCAACACGGGACGGGCGTCCATACCCGGGTCGGTGAACGCGGCGGCGTACTGCTCGTTGGCCTCGACGAGGCGGTCGGTGACGGTGTCGCCCGTTATGGCGCCTCCGGGCCCAGCGGGAACCGATGCAGAAGTCGTCATAGCTATGACCGTACTGGTCACGCACCGTCCTGGCCCGTTGTGAGACGGGACAAAGAACGCCATTGAGCCTTGTTGTGAGTTAATCCACAGAGGTGGCGCGAGTGTGCCCGTACGAGTGACTTCTCATGATCCGCGGGTTCACGGGCACCGGCGCTCGCGACGCGCAGGCTCGTTGATTGACCGGGGCACACGGTGGACTAAAGTGACGCGAAGCGGGAGGCGAGGTCTCCCTGCTGGACTGATTTCTACCGGAGACCCCGGCGATTTTGCGGGATCTCCCCACGTGCGCGGCGCGTACGTACGGCTCGGCCTCCTCCCGCTCCCGATCGGCTGACGCTTCCGGCGCCGGCAGGCCTGTGTAGCTCGTCACGAGTGGGCGGGGACCCGGCGGTGCGTGCGGCCGCGCCGGACCTGAGAGGGCCCCTTGAGCCAGAGTCGACACGTCCCGGTGATGCTCCAGCGGTGCCTGGACCTGTTGGCCCCCGCCCTGCAGCGGCCGGGATCGGTGGTCGTCGACTGCACCCTCGGCCTCGGCGGTCACAGTGAGGCCCTGCTCACGCAGTTCCCCGAGGCCCGGCTCGTCGCCCTCGACCGCGACAAGGAGGCCCTGCGCCTGTCCGGGGAGCGGCTCGCCCCCTTCGGTGAGCGGGCCACCCTCGTGCACGCCGTGTACGACGAACTGCCCGAGGTGCTCCAGCGGCTCGCCATCCCGCGCGTCCAGGGTGTCCTCTTCGACCTCGGCGTCTCCTCCATGCAGCTCGACGAGGCCGGCCGCGGCTTCGCCTACGCCCAGGACGCCCCGCTCGACATGCGCATGGACCAGACGACCGGCATGAGTGCCGCCGAGGTCCTCAACACCTACCCGGCCGGCGAACTCGTCCGGATCCTGCGTGCGTACGGCGAGGAGAAGCAGGCCAAGCGGATCGTCGCCGCGATCGTGCGTGAGCGGGAGAAGGAGCCGTTCAGCAACAGCGCGCGGCTCGTGGGACTGATCAGGGACGCGCTGCCGCAGGCCGCCAAGCGCACCGGCGGCAACCCGGCCAAGCGCACCTTCCAGGCCCTGCGTATCGAGGTCAACGGCGAACTCTCCGTCCTCGAGCGGGCGATCCCGGCAGCGGTGAAGGCACTCGACGTGGGGGGGCGGATCGCCGTCCTGTCGTACCACTCGCTGGAGGACCGGCTGGTCAAACAGGTGCTCGCGGCCGGCGCAGCCACCACCGCGCCACCCGGGCTGCCGGTCGTTCCCGAGCGCTACCAGCCTCGGCTCAAGCTGCTCACGCGCGGTGCCGAACTTCCCACCGAGGAAGAGGTCGCCGAGAACCGGCGAGCGGCACCGGCGCGACTGCGCGGCGCCCAGCGCGTCAGGGAGGACGTCGAGTGAGGCAGGCGCAGGGGCGGGGGCGCGGGTTCGGGACCCATGCCGCGGGTGTGCGGGTGTGCGGGTCCGGAAACCGGACTCACAGGAGGGTGAGTGCGTAGGAAACCCGAACTGAGGGGCCGGGCCGCCCGGCTCGCACGGCTCTTCCCGGCGGGGGCGGGGCAGGCCGCCCGTACCCCCTTCGTCTTCCTCGTCGTCGTCCTCCTCGGCGGCGGTCTCATCGGACTCCTGGTGCTGAACTCGGCTCTCAGCGAAGGAGCGTTCAAACTCGACGACCTGAGGCGGGACACCAAGAGCCTCACCGACGAGGAACAGGCCCTGCAGCGGGACGTCGACGCCTACTCCGCCCCCGACGCCCTCCAGCGCCGTGCCCGGGAGCTCGGCATGGTGCCCGGCGGCGACCCCGCCTTCCTCGGCCCCGACGGCACCGTCAAGGGCGTGCCCAGCCCGGCCGCTGCCAGCGCCCGGAAGACCTCCGCGGTCGATCCCCTCGTCCTTGCGCCCGAGGCGATGGCCACGCGATCGCCCGCAGCGACCCCGACGCCCGCAGTCCCGCCCGCTTCTCCGACGCAAGCGCCGGCCCAGCCCTCCACCACCACGACCCCCGGCAGGTGACGGAAGTGTCCGACAGGGAACCGCCGCGCCGCCGCGTACCCGGCCCCGCACGGCCCGCCCGCCCCGGCAGCCAGAGGCGCCCGGGCCCCGGTGCCCGCCCGGCCCGCCGCCCGGCGGCGCCCCGCCCCCTGGCCCCTCGCGTCATCCGGCTGGGCAGCCCCCGCCCCCGGCTGCGCATGGTCGGCCTCGGGCTGACCCTGGTGCTGGTCGCCTTCGTCGTACGGCTGCTGCAGGTACAGGCCGTCGACGCGAGCACATACGCCGCCAAGGCCGAGAAGAACCGGTATGTCGGCTACACCCTGGCCGCCGAACGCGGCGGAATCACCGACCGCAACGGCGTGGCCCTCGCGGCCAGCATGGATGCCTACGACATCACGGCCGACCCCACGCTGTTCGGCCGTAAGCAGCTGAAGATCGACGACGGGCCCGAGCAGGCGGCCGCGCTCCTGGCACCGATCCTCGGCCAGGAGCAGGACGCGCTCATCAAGAAGCTGAGGACGAAGGGCCTGTACGTCAAGCTCGCCAGCCGCCAGACCCCGCAGGTCTGGAAGCAGATCAAGGACCTGAAGAGCGCGCTCGCCACCAAGGCGGAGAGCGACCCGTCCACCGTCAACGTCCTCGCGGGCGTCTTCGCGGTCTCCAGCAGCAAGCGCGTGTATCCGAACGGCGACCTCGCCGCCGGGATACTGGGCTGGGTCAACTACGAGGGCAAGGGCGGCGGCGGCATCGAGCAGCAGCTCGACAGCGTGCTGGCCGGCAAGGACGGAAAGATCCGCTACGCGCAGGCCGGCGGGCGCCAGGTGCCGACCGCGGGCTCGGCCGAGACACCCGCCGTGCCGGGCAGCGACGTCGAGCTCACCATCGACCGCGACATCCAGTGGGCGGCCCAGAACGCGATCACCGAGCAGGTCAGGAAGTCCAAGGCGGACCGCGGCTACGTGATAGTGCAGGACACCCGGACCGGCGAGATCCTCGCCATGGCCAACTCGCCCGGCTTCGATCCGAACGATCTCTCCGAGGCCGATCCGGACGCGCTGCACAACTGGGCCGTGGAAGACGCCTACGAGCCCGGCTCCACCGCCAAGATCATGTCCATGGCCGCCGTACTCCAGGAGAACGTCGCGACCCCGCTGACGCACGTCGTCGTGCCCAACCGGCTGCACCGCGGCGACCGGCTCTTCAAGGACGACATCGACCACCCGACGTGGAACCTGACGCTCAACGGCGTGCTGGCCAAGTCCAGCAACATCGGCACCATCCTGGCGACCGGCCAGCTCGGCAAGACGCAGCGGCAGGCCAACCAGGTCCTCTACTCGTACCTGCGCAAGTTCGGCCTCGGCGGCTACTCGGGGCTCGGCTTCCCCGGCGAGACCAAGGGCATCCTCGCCACGCCCGGCACCTGGTCGACTTCGCAGCAGTACACGATTCCTTTCGGCCAAGGTGTGTCCATCAACGCGATGCAGGCCGCGTCCGTCTACTCGACCATCGCCAACGGCGGCGTCCGTGTGGAGCCCACACTGGTGCGCGGCACGCAGGGGCCCGACGGCCGCTTCACACCCGCCCCGAAGCCCGGGCAGACACGGGTCGTCAGCGCGAAGACGGCCAAGACCCTCGCCCGGATGCTGGAGTCGGTCGTGGACGACGTGGAGGGCACCGGCACCAAGGCCCGCATCCCCGGCTACCGGGTCGCGGGCAAGACCGGCACGGCCAACCGTGTCGATCCGGCCACCGGCAAGTACCACGGATACACGTCGTCGTTCGCCGGATTCGCGCCCGCTGACAGCCCCCGGGTCACCGTCTACTGCGCGATCCAGAACGCCACCGAGGGCAGCTACTTCGGCGGCCAGATCTGCGGCCCCATCTACAAGGAGGTGATGGAGTTCGCCCTGAAGACCCTCCAGGTCCCGCCCACGGGGGCGAAGGCCGCGAACCTGCCCGTCACCTTCACACCCTGATCAGCGCAACCAGTCAGGAACGCTCCGTGACCATGCTCACCCCCGATTCCGGGAACCACGTCCCGTCCCCGCCCTCACTTCGCTCCCAAGTGGGTGCGCCCGGTACGCTCACCGCCGTGCCACACGCTGATCAGTCCCAAACCACCCAGAAGGGCGTACCCGTGACATATCCGGGACCGCCCAGGCCGGTTCAGGTCTCCGCCACACCCCTCGCGGAGCTCGCCGATCAGCTGGGTGCCGCGACGCCGCAGAGTCCGCAGGGCGCCGTCGAGGTCACGGGCATCACCCACGACTCGCGCGCCGTCCGCCCCGGCGACGTGTACGCCGCCCTCCCGGGCGCCCGCCTGCACGGCGCCGACTTCGTCACGCAGGCCGCCGGCCTCGGCGCGGTCGCCGTCCTGACCGACCCGACCGGTGCCGAGCGGGCCGCCGCGACCGGGCTCCCGGTGCTGGTCGCCGACGACCCGCGGGCACGGATGGGCGAGCTTGCGGCCACGATCTACGGGCATCCGGGCCGCGACCTGCTCCAGATCGGCATCACCGGCACCTCCGGCAAGACCACGACCGCCTACCTCGTCGAGGGCGGCCTGAAGAACTTCCGTGCCACCGGACTGATCGGCACGGTGGAGACGCGCATCGGCGACGAGCGCATCAAGTCCGAGCGCACCACCCCCGAAGCCACCGACCTGCAGGCCCTGTTCGCCGTCATGCGCGAGCGCGGTGTCGAGGCGGTCGCCATGGAGGTGTCCAGCCACGCGCTGGTCCTCGGCCGGGTCGACGGCTGCGTCTTCGACATCGCGGTCTTCAGCAACCTGAGCCCGGAGCACATGGAGTTCCACTCCGGCATGGAGGACTACTTCCAGGCCAAGGCGCAGCTGTTCACGCCGAAACGCAGCAGGCTCGGCGTGGTCAACCTCGACGACGAGTACGGCCGCAGGCTGGTCAAGGAGGCCACCGTCCCGGTCGTCACCTTCTCCGCCGAGGGCCACCCGGACGCCGGCTGGCGTGCCGAGGACGTCCAGGTCGGGCCGATGGACTCGACGTTCACCGTGATCGGGCCCAAGGGCGAGCGGATCGCCGCCAGGTCGCCGCTGCCCGGGCCCTTCAACGTCGCGAACACCCTCGCCGCGATCGCCGCCCTCGCCGAGGCCGGCCTCGACCCGCAGGCCGCCGCCGACGGCGTCGCCGCCGTGCCGGGCGTGCCGGGCCGCCTGGAGCGCGTGGACGCGGGACAGCCGTATCTCGCGGTCGTCGACTACGCCCACAAGACGGACGCCGTGGAATCCGTCCTGCGTGCGCTGCGCAAGGTCACCGAGGGCAGGCTGCACGTCGTGCTCGGCTGCGGAGGGGACCGCGACCGGACCAAGCGGGCCCCGATGGGCGCCGCCGCCGCCCGGCTCGCCGACACCGCCGTACTGACCTCCGACAACCCCCGCTCCGAGGACCCCCTCGCGATCCTCGCAACCATGCTGGAGGGCGCGGCGTCCGTGCCAGTACACGAGCGTGGCGAGGTCCAGGTCTTCGAGGACCGGGCCGCCGCCATCGCCGCCGCCGTCGCCCGCGCCCGGCCGGGGGACACCGTGCTCGTCGCGGGCAAGGGGCATGAGCAGGGCCAGGACATCGCCGGAGTGGTCCGTCCCTTCGACGACCGCCAGGTGCTTCGCGAAGCTATCCAGAAGACCCAGGGATGAACTTGTGATCGCCCTCTCCCTCGCCGAGATCGCAGCAGTCGTCGGCGGGCAGACGCACGACATACCGGATCCGTCCCTCCAGGTCACCGGACCGGTCGTCCGGGACTCCCGTGAGGTGGAGCCGGGCAGCCTCTTCGTCGCCTTCGCCGGCGAGCGCGTGGACGGCCACGACTTCGCGCACGCGGTCGTCGAAGCGGGTGCGGTCGCCGTACTGGCGTCCCGCCCCGTCGGCGTTCCCGCGATCGTCGTCGAGGACGTCCAGACCGCCCTCGGCGCGCTCGCGCGCCATGTCGTGGGACGGCTCGGCGCGACCCTCGTCGCCCTCACCGGCTCGGCCGGCAAGACCAGCACGAAGGACCTGATCGCGCAGGTGCTCCAGCGCAAGGCGCCCACGGTGTGGACCCCCGGCTCGCTCAACAACGAGATCGGGCTGCCGCTCACCGCGCTCAGCGCCACCGAGGAGACGAGGTTCCTCGTCCTGGAGATGGGCGCCCGCGGCCTCGGCCACATCCGCTACCTCGCCGGCCTGACCCCGCCGAAGGTCGGTCTTGTCCTCAATGTCGGCACCGCCCATATCGGCGAGTTCGGCGGCCGTGAGCAGATCGCACAGGCGAAGGGCGAACTCGTCGAGAGCCTGCCCTCCGCCGATGACGGCGGCATCGCGGTCCTCAACGCGGACGATCCCCTCGTACGGGCCATGGCCTCCCGTACGAAGGCGAAGGTGATCCTTTTCGGCGAGTCCGGCGAAGCGGACGTACGCGCCGAGAACGTACGTCTCACGGACAGCGGACAGCCTGCCTTCAGGATTCTCACACCCTCCGGTGCAAGCGAAGTGACCATGCGCCTGTACGGTGAGCACCACGTGTCGAACGCGCTCGCCGCGGCCGCCGTCGCCCACGAACTGGGCATGTCCGCGGAAGAGATCGCCACCGCGCTCTCCGAGGCGGGCTCCCTCTCCCGCTGGCGGATGGAGGTCACCGAGCGCCCGGACGGCGTGACGGTCGTCAACGACGCCTACAACGCGAACCCCGAGTCCATGCGAGCCGCCCTGCGCGCGCTCGCGGCCATGGGCAAGGGGCGGCGGACCTGGGCGGTGCTCGGCAAGATGGCCGAGCTCGGGGACGAGGCGCTCGCCGAGCACGACGCGGTCGGGCGGCTCGCCGTCCGGCTCAACGTCAGCAAGCTCGTCGCGGTCGGGGGCAGGGAAGCGTCCTGGCTGCAACTGGGCGCATATAACGAGGGTTCGTGGGGTGAGGAGTCGGTGCACGTGTCCGACGCACAAGCGGCGGTCGACCTGTTGCGCAGCGAGTTGCGCCCGGGAGACGTCGTACTCGTGAAGGCGTCCCGGTCGGTCGGGCTCGAGAGCGTGGCGCAGGCGCTCGTCGAGACCGGTGCCGAGGGTGAGGTTGCCGCCCGATGATGAAGCAGATCCTGTTCGCGGGAGTCATTGGCCTGTTCCTGACCCTGGTCGGCACCCCGCTGCTGATCAAGCTCCTGGCCCGCAAGGGGTACGGCCAGTACATCCGTGACGACGGCCCCCGCGAACACGCCAGCAAGCGCGGAACGCCGACGATGGGCGGTATCGCCTTCATCCTGGCCACGGTCGCCGCGTACTTCCTGTCCAAGGTGATCACCGGCTACACCCCGACCTATTCGGGAGTGCTGGTGCTGGGTCTGATGGTCGGCATGGGCATGGTCGGCTTCGTCGACGACTACATCAAGATCGTCAAGCGGCGTTCGCTGGGCCTGCGGGCCAAGGCGAAAATGGCCGGCCAGCTGATCGTCGGCATCAGCTTCGCCGTGCTCTCGCTGCAGTTCGCGGACGGCCGCAACAACACCCCGGCCTCGACGAAGCTGTCGTTCATCACGGACTTCGGCTGGACGATCGGCCCGGTCCTGTTCGTCATCTGGGCGCTGTTCATGATCCTGGCGATGTCGAACGGCGTGAACCTGACGGACGGTCTGGACGGTCTCGCCACCGGCGCCTCCGTGCTGGTCTTCGGCGCCTACACCTTCATCGGCGTCTGGCAGTTCCAGGAGTCCTGCGCCAACGGTGAGACCCTGACCAACCCAAGCGCCTGCTACGAGGTGCGGGATCCGCTCGATCTCGCCGTCATCTCCGCCGCGCTGATGGGTGCCTGCCTCGGCTTCCTGTGGTGGAACACCTCGCCGGCCAAGATCTTCATGGGTGACACCGGTTCGCTGGCGCTCGGCGGTGTGCTCGCCGGCCTCGCGATCTGCTCCCGCACCGAGCTGCTGCTCGCGCTCCTCGGCGGCCTGTTCGTCCTCATCACCATGTCGGTGGTCATCCAGGTCGGCTCCTTCCGGCTCACCGGCAAGCGCGTCTTCCGCATGGCGCCACTCCAGCACCACTTCGAACTCAAGGGCTGGTCGGAAGTGCTCGTGGTGGTCCGTTTCTGGATCATCCAGGGCATTTGTGTCATCGTCGGCCTGGGGCTCTTCTACGCGGGATGGGCAGCAGAAAAGTGACCGACTGGCAGGGGAGCGACTGGACGGGCAAGCACGTCACCGTCGCCGGACTCGGCGTCTCCGGCATCCCGGCGGCCAAGGTGCTGCACGGCCTGGGAGCCGTCGTCACGGTCGTCAACGACGGCGACGACGAGCGGGCCCGTGCGCAGGCCGCCGAGCTGGAGGCGCTGGGCGTCACCGTGCGCCTGGGTGACGGCGCGACCCTGCCCGAAGGCACCGAGCTCGTGGTCACCGCGCCCGGCTGGAAGCCGGACAAGCCGCTGTTCGCGGCCGCCCGACAGGCCGGCGTCCCTGTCTGGGGCGACGTCGAGCTCGCCTGGCGGCTGCGTGGCCCCGATGCCGCGCCCTGGCTCGCGGTCACCGGCACCAACGGCAAGACCACCACCGTCCAGATGCTCGCCTCGATCCTGAAGGCGGCGGGCCTGCGCACGGCCGCCGTCGGCAACATCGGCGTCTCGCTGCTGGACGCGGTGCTGGGCGAGGAGCAGTACGACGTCCTCGCCGTGGAGCTGTCGAGCTACCAGCTCCACTGGTCGCCGTCCCTGCGCGCCCACTCGGCCGCCGTGCTGAACCTGGCGCCCGACCACCTCGACTGGCACGGCTCCATGGAGGCGTACGCCGCCGACAAGGGCCGCGTCTACGAGGGCAATCGCATCGCCTGCGTCTACAACGTCGCCGACAAGGCCACCGAGGACCTGGTGCGCGAGGCCGACGTCGAGGAGGGCTGCCGGGCCATCGGCTTCACCCTCGGCACGCCGGGGCCCTCCCAACTCGGCGTCGTGGACGGCATCCTGGTCGACCGTGCCTTCGTCGAGAACCGGCAGAAGAACGCCCAGGAGCTCGCCGAGGTCTCCGACGTCAACCCGCCGGCCCCGCACAACATCGCCAACGCCCTGGCGGCGGCGGCCCTCGCCCGCGCCTTCGGGGTGCCCGCCAAGGCGGTACGGGACGGCCTCCAGGCCTTCACCCCGGACGCCCACCGCATCGCGCACGTCGCCGATGTGGACGGGGTCGCCTATGTCGACGACTCCAAGGCCACCAACACCCACGCGGCCGAGGCCTCGTTGGCGGCGTACGATCCGATCGTCTGGATCGCGGGCGGACTCGCCAAGGGCGCGGCCTTCGACGAGCTGGTCACCAAGTCGGCACAGCGGCTTCGGGGCGTGGTGCTGATCGGCGCGGACCGTGCGCTGATCCGCGAAGCCCTCGCGCGACACGCCCCGGAAGTACCTGTCGTCGACCTCGACCGGACCGACACTGGGGCGATGCTCGCGGCTGTCCAGGAAGCCAGGCGGCTTGCCGTCGCCGGCGACACGGTGTTGCTCGCCCCCGCCTGTGCCTCCATGGACATGTTCGCCAACTACAACAAGCGCGGTGACGCGTTCGCGGAGGCGGTTCGCGAACTCGGAGCGGGCACCTGACGGTGGGCATCGGCCACTGCGGGTGCTTGGGGACCCTTGGAGGGACGCGTGACTCGGATGTGGCCCGGGTGTGATCGGCGGATGTCCGCCAGCGGCGCGGGGCCGGGCCGGCCCGGGCCGGAGCGATCTCGGCGAGACCCCCGGCGGGGCGTCCTCCCGCAGCTGTGCAGGAGCGGGTGTGCCCAGTAGCCGTACGGGGCGCGCGCCGGTCCAGCGAGCCGCCCGCCGGCCCGCCGCCCCCGGGTCGCCGCGCGACAACCCCGTACTGCGCCTGTACACGCGCGCCCGCAAGGCCTGGGACCGGCCGCTGACCGCGTACTACCTGATCCTCGGCGGCAGCCTGCTGATCACCGTGCTCGGTCTGGTGATGGTCTACTCGGCCTCCCAGATCACCGCGCTGCAGATGTCCCTGCCGGGCTCGTACTTCTTCCGCAAGCAGCTCCTGGCCGCCGCCATCGGCGCCGCTCTGCTGCTGCTCGCCTCCCGGGTACCGGTGAAGCTGCACCGGGCACTGGCCTACCCGATCCTGGCCGGTGCCGTCTTCCTGATGGTCCTGGTGCAGGTGCCGGGGATAGGGATGGCGGTCAACGGCAACCAGAACTGGATCTCGGTCGGCGGCTCCTTCCAGATCCAGCCCAGCGAGTTCGGCAAGCTCGCGCTGGTGCTGTGGGGCGCCGACCTGCTCGCCCGCAAGCAGGACAAGAAGCTGCTCACGCAGTGGAAGCACATGCTGGTGCCGCTCGTGCCGGCCGCCTTCATGCTGCTCGGGCTGATCATGCTCGGCGGCGACATGGGGACGGCGATCATCCTCACGGCGATCCTGTTCGGCCTGTTGTGGCTGGCGGGCGCGCCCACCCGGCTGTTCGTCGGGGTGCTGTCGTTCGCCGCGGCCATCGGTGTGATCTTGATCAAGACCAGCCCCAACCGCATGGCCCGGCTCGCCTGCATCGGCGCCACCGAGCCCCGTTCGGGAGCGGCCGACTGCTGGCAGGCCGTGCACGGCATCTACGCGCTGGCCTCCGGCGGAATCTTCGGTTCCGGGCTGGGTGCGAGTGTGGAGAAATGGGGTCAACTCCCCGAAGCCCACACCGACTTCATCTTCGCCGTCACCGGTGAGGAACTGGGCCTCGCGGGGACGCTGTCGGTACTCGCCCTCTTCGCGGCTCTAGGCTATGCGGGTATCCGCGTGGCCGGACGCACGGAGGACCCCTTCGTGAGGTATGCCGCGGGAGGCGTGACCACCTGGATCACCGCGCAGGCGGTGATCAACATCGGTGCGGTGCTCGGCCTGCTGCCGATCGCCGGTGTCCCCCTCCCGCTGTTCTCCTACGGGGGGTCCGCCCTGCTGCCGACCATGTTCGCCATCGGGCTGCTGATCGCCTTCGCGCGCGACGAGCCCGCTGCGCGGGCAGCGCTTTCGATGCGGCAACCCCGCTTTGGTAGAAAGCGGGCGGGAGGCCCTGTGCGGGGGCCTCGGAGATGGAACACGATGCGACGGCGTGCCTCGGCGGCGCGCTCGTCCGGAGAGCGGTGAATTTCGGTGCATGTTGTACTCGCCGGTGGGGGGACCGCCGGCCACATCGAGCCCGCGCTCGCCCTCGCGGACGCCCTGCGCAGGCAGGACCCGACCGTGGGAATCACGGCCCTGGGCACGGAGCGCGGCCTCGAGACACGTCTCGTACCCGAGCGCGGCTATGAACTCGCGCTGATCCCCGCCGTACCGCTGCCGCGCAAGCCCACGCCCGAGCTGATCACCGTCCCGGGCCGGCTGCGCGGCACGATCAAGGCGGCCGAGCAGATCCTGGAGCGCACCAAGGCGGACGCCGTCGTCGGCTTCGGCGGCTACGTCGCCCTGCCCGGCTACCTGGCCGCCAAGCGCCGCGGCGTGCCGATCGTCATCCACGAGGCCAACGCCCGCCCCGGCCTCGCCAACAAGATCGGCTCGCGCTACGCCGCCCGGGTCGCCGTCTCCACCCCGGACAGCAAGCTGCGCGACGCCCGCTACATCGGCATCCCGCTGCGCCGCGCCATCGCGACCCTCGACCGGGCAGCCGTACGCCCTGAGGCCCGCGCGGCCTTCGGGCTGGACCCGAACCTGCCGACGCTGCTGGTCTCCGGCGGTTCGCAGGGCGCCCGCCGCCTCAACGAGGTGGTGCAGCAGGTCGCCCCCTGGCTGCAGCAGGCCGGGATCCAGATCCTGCACGCGGTCGGCCCGAAGAACGAACTGCCGCAGGTGCACCAGATGCCGGGGATGCCCCCGTACATCGCGGTACCGTACGTGGACCGGATGGACCTCGCGTACGCCGCGGCCGACATGATGCTCTGCCGCGCCGGCGCGATGACCGTCGCCGAACTCTCCGCCGTCGGACTGCCGGCCGCCTACGTCCCGCTGCCCATCGGCAACGGCGAACAGCGGCTGAACGCCCAGCCGGTGGTCAAGGCGGGCGGTGGCCTCCTCGTCGACGACGCGGAACTCACGCCCGAGTGGGTGCAGCACAACGTCCTGCCCGTGCTCGCCGACCCGCACCGGCTGTACGAGATGTCCCGCGCCGCCGCCGAATTCGGCCGACGGGACGCCGACGACCTGCTGGTCGCCATGGTGTACGAGGCGATCGCCTCGCAACGCCGCCGTTGACGCAGAGGCGAACCGAGCCAGCGAAAGGAGCGCGTGTGGCCGGATCGACGACCGCCGAGCGCGGTGAACGCCGGCGGGAGTCGTCCGGCCCGCCGCCCGCCGGGCGGTTCAAGCCGCCGCGCCTTCGTGTGATCGTCATCCTGGCCGTGGCCCTGGTGGTCGTGGGAGCCGGAGCCGTCTGGCTGCTGTACGGCTCGAACTGGCTGCGCGTGGAGAGTGTGGCCGTGTCCGGGACCCGGGTCCTGACGCCCGGGCAGGTGCGCGAGGCCGCCGCTGTGCCGGCCGGAGAGCCGCTGGCTTCCGTCGACACCGACGCGATCGAGTCACGGCTGCGCCGGAAATTGCCCCGAATCGACGTGGTTGACGTCGGACGTTCCTGGCCTCACGGAATCGACCTGAAAGTGACCGAGCGGACTCCGGTTCTGCTTGTCCAAAAGGGCGGAAACTTTGTCGAAGTGGACGATGACGGAGTCCGTTTCGCCTCGGTTTCGCAGGCTCCGAAAGGGGTGCCCGTCCTGGAATTGTCGCTGTCCCGGACGGACTCGCGCGCCGCGAGCCTGCGTCGCTTCGGCGAGGGCCGGCTGGTACGCGAGGCGGTCAGGGTCGCCGGTGACATCCCCGCCGCCGTCGCGACCGCCGCCCGGGCCGTCAAGGTGCGTTCGTACGACGACATCTCGCTGGAGTTGAGCGGTCGCCGGACCGTCGCCTGGGGGAGCAGCGAGAGGGGTGCCGCGAAGGCCCGGACACTCACCGCTCTCATGAAAGCGGCCCCGGGGGCGCGGTACTTCGACGTCAGCGTTCCCACCGCTCCCGCGTCATCCGGGAGTTGACGCACATCAGCGCAGGCCAGCACCCTGGTTGGGCGCCGCCATGGCTGATCACATAGGGTGAAAAGAAAAACGGGAGGTTCGGCGTGTTCGTTGAACGTGCGCCACTTGTCGACTTAGTGTCCTGTTCAGAAGATTCCAGGGAACAGACATACTGGTAACCCTAAACTTCAACGTTAGGGTTCGGGTCGGCGTTCGGACCGTCCCATTCGGCATCAGTCGTCGGATCGCGAGGCAGCAGTGCCTCTACGGTCCGGCGGCACGTAACTCGA
Source organism: Streptomyces sp. NPDC040410 (assembly GCF_055595715.1). Taxonomy (NCBI): domain Bacteria; kingdom Bacillati; phylum Actinomycetota; class Actinomycetes; order Kitasatosporales; family Streptomycetaceae; genus Streptomyces; species Streptomyces sp. NPDC040410. The sequence continues at coordinate 118,681 of NZ_JBVIVK010000008.1, read as the reverse complement.
GGCGAGAGGCCTTCGACGTGGCAGCACCGCAGAACTACCTCGCAGTCATCAAAGTCATCGGTGTCGGCGGCGGTGGTGTCAATGCCATCAACCGGATGATCGAGGTCGGTCTCAAGGGCGTCGAGTTCATCGCCATCAACACCGACGCGCAGGCGCTGTTGATGAGCGACGCCGACGTCAAGCTCGACGTCGGCCGCGAACTCACCCGCGGACTCGGCGCCGGCGCCAACCCGGCCGTCGGCCGCAAGGCCGCCGAGGATCACCGCGAGGAGATCGAGGAGGTCCTCAAGGGGGCCGACATGGTCTTCGTGACGGCCGGTGAAGGCGGCGGCACCGGCACCGGCGGCGCGCCTGTGGTGGCGAACATCGCCCGCTCCCTCGGTGCGCTCACCATCGGCGTGGTCACGCGCCCGTTCACATTCGAGGGACGGCGCCGCGCGAACCAGGCCGAGGACGGCATCGCGGAGCTCCGCGAGGAGGTCGACACCCTCATCGTCATCCCGAACGACCGGCTGCTGTCCATCTCGGACCGCCAGGTCTCGGTGCTCGACGCCTTCAAGTCGGCCGACCAGGTCCTGCTCTCCGGTGTCCAGGGCATCACCGACCTCATCACCACGCCCGGCCTGATCAACCTGGACTTCGCCGACGTCAAGTCGGTCATGTCCGAGGCCGGTTCTGCCCTCATGGGCATCGGCTCGGCCCGCGGTGACGACCGCGCGGTGGCCGCGGCCGAGATGGCGATCTCCTCGCCGCTGCTCGAAGCGTCGATCGACGGCGCCCGGGGCGTCCTGCTGTCCATCTCCGGCGGCTCCGACCTCGGTCTGTTCGAGATCAACGAGGCCGCCCAGCTGGTCAGCGAGGCCGCCCACCCCGAGGCCAACATCATCTTCGGCGCGGTGATCGACGACGCCCTCGGCGACGAGGTGCGGGTCACCGTGATCGCGGCCGGTTTCGACGGGGGCCAGCCGCCGGCCCGCCGGGACAACGTCGTCGGCTCGTCCTCGGTCCGGCGCGACGAGCCCGCTCCGGCACGGCAGCCCGAGAGCCGCCCGAGCTTCGGTTCGCTCGGCAGCGTCACACCGAAGGAAGAGCTGGAGTCGGCGCCCGAGCCGGTGGCCGAGATCCCGGTCGCCCCGCCGGTTCCGCCGTCGCGGAGCTACTCGGACAGCGCGGCCGAGGAACTGGACGTACCGGACTTCCTGAAGTGATAGGACAGCGCTCCGAAACGAGCACAGCGAACGGCGCGCACTTCGCCTTCACCGACAGGTGGGGCGGGGTGAGCGCCGTTCCGTACGAGGAGCTCAACCTCGGCGGGGCGGTCGGCGACGACCCCGACGCCGTACGGACCAACCGTGAACTGGCCGCCAAGTCCCTCGGCCTCGACCCCGCCCGGGTGGTCTGGATGAACCAGGTGCACGGGGCGGACACGGCCGTGGTCGACGAGCCGTGGAGAACCGGGCCGGTGCCCGAGGTAGACGCGATCGTCACCGCCCGCCGCGGACTGGCCCTTGCCGTCCTCACCGCCGACTGCACTCCTGTCCTGCTCGCCGACCCCGTCGCCGGGGTCGCCGCCGCGGCGCACGCGGGGCGGCCCGGCATGGTCGCCGGGGTCGTCCCCGCCGCCGTACGGGCCATGACGGAACTCGGTGCCGAGCCGTCCCGGATCGTCGCCCGCACCGGACCGGCCGTCTGCGGCCGGTGCTACGAGGTGCCGGAGACGATGCGCGCGGAGGTGGCCGCCGTCGAACCGGCGGCGCACGCCGAGACGAGCTGGGGCACTCCGGCGGTCGACGTGACCGCCGGAGTGCACGCGCAGCTCGAACGGCTCGGGGTGCGCGACCGGGAGCAGTCGCCGGTGTGCACGCTCGAGTCGGGCGACCACTTCTCGTACCGCCGCGACCGCACCACGGGTCGGCTCGCGGGCTATGTGTGGCTGGACTGATGGGACATGACGGACCGTAAGGACGAACTCGCCGGAAATCTGGCGAAGGTGGAGGAGCGCATCACCGCCGCCTGTGTGGCGGCCGGGCGCAAGCGCGAAGAGGTGACCCTGATCGTGGTCACCAAGACGTACCCCGCGGGCGATGTGCGAGTCCTGTCGGAGCTCGGTGTGCGCCACGTCGCCGAGAACCGGGACCAGGACGCCGCACCCAAGGCCGCAGAATGCGCGGATCTGCCCCTTGTCTGGCACTTTGTCGGCCAGCTGCAGACCAACAAAGTGCGATCTGTGGTCGGTTATGCGGATCTCGTGCAGTCCGTCGATCGTTCCAAGCTTGTGACGGCTCTCTCGAAGGAGGCCGTACGGGCCGGGCGCGAGGTGGGGTGTCTCATCCAGGTCGCGCTCGATGCGGGAGTGAGCGCGAGAGGCGAGCGGGGAGGCGTGGCACCTGGCGGAATCGAAGAGTTGGCCGACCTCGTCGCCGGGGCCCCGGGCCTGCGTCTCGACGGGCTGATGACCGTCGCTCCGCTCACCGGGGAGTACGCCGGGCGTCAACAGGCGGCGTTCGAGCGGTTGATGGATTTGTCGACTGACCTGCGCCGAGCTCATCCGGCTGCGAACATGGTATCGGCAGGGATGAGTGCGGACCTCGAGCAGGCCGTGGCGGCCGGGGCGACACATGTGCGCGTCGGTACCGCGGTACTCGGAGTCCGCTCCAGGCTCGGGTAACGTCGCCAGGAAGTCGGACCACAGCAGAAAATATGGTCAATGTCGCTGAAAGCGGGCATAACGACCTCGTGGATCGCGGGCACTTGGCAGTAGTCAGTCGATCCACCACAGAGCGGAGGACTCAGAGCATGGCCGGCGCGATGCGCAAGATGGCGGTCTACCTCGGCCTCGTGGAGGACGATGGGTATGACGGCCGCGGTTTTGACCCCGACGACGAATTCGAACCCGAACTGGACCCGGAGCCCGAGCGGGATCACCGACGGCACGAGCCGTCGCACCAGTCGCACCAGTCTCATCAGCTTCAAAGGGACGAATCGGTACGAGTGGTGCAGCCTCCGGCGCAGCGCGACCCGGTGCCCCATTCCGCTTCGCTAGCCGCGGAATCCGGGCGCCCGGCGCGCATCGCGCCCGTGGCGTCCATCACACAAGAACGCGCAAGTCTGGAGAAGAACGCACCGGTGATCATGCCCAAGGTCGTGTCGGAACGAGAGCCTTACCGGATCACCACGCTTCACCCCCGGACCTACAACGAGGCCCGTACCATCGGGGAACACTTCCGTGAAGGCACCCCTGTGATCATGAATCTGACTGAGATGGATGACACAGACGCGAAGCGACTTGTCGACTTTGCGGCCGGTTTGGTGTTTGGTCTTCACGGCAGCATCGAGCGGGTGACACAGAAGGTGTTCCTGTTGTCGCCTGCTAACGTCGATGTCACGGCGGAGGACAAGGCCCGCATCGCAGAGGGCGGGTTCTTCAACCAGAGCTGAGACGCACCATCGGAAACAGCAGCACCAGCAGCACGAAACAGGGGAGAGGGAAGCACAAGCAATGAGCGTGGTCCTGGATGTCGTCTACATCGCGCTGATGTGCTTCCTCATCGTGCTCATCTTCCGGTTGGTCATGGACTACGTCTTCCAGTTCGCCCGCTCGTGGCAACCCGGCAAGGCGATGGTGGTCGTTCTGGAGGCCACCTACACTGTCACTGATCCACCGCTCAAGCTTCTGCGGCGGTTCATTCCGCCGCTGCGTCTCGGGGGCGTGGCGCTCGACCTGTCCTTCTTCGTACTGATGATCATCGTCTACATCCTGATCTCCGTCGTGAGCCGGCTGTGAACGATACGGTCTTGCCGAATGCCGACGACTACGTTGAGGTGAAGAGATGCCGTTGACCCCCGAGGACGTGCGGAACAAGCAGTTCACGACCGTCCGCCTCCGAGAAGGCTATGACGAGGACGAGGTCGATGCCTTCCTCGACGAGGTCGAAGCCGAACTGACGCGCCTGCTCCGCGAGAACGAGGACCTGCGCGCCAAACTGGCCGCGGCCACGCGCGCTGCCGCCCAGAACCAGCAGAACATGCGCAAGCCTCCGGAGCCGCCGCAGGACCAGCAGCAGGGTATGCCCCCGGGCATGCCTCAGCCGGGCATGCCGCAGCAGGGCATGCGCGGTCCCGGCGCCCCCGTGCCCGCCGGGATATCGGGCCCGCCGCAGCAGCAGATGGGTGGCCCCATGGGTGGTCCGCCCCAGCTGCCGAGCGGTGCCCCGCAGCTGCCCGCCGGTCCCGGCGGCCAGGGTGGTCCGCAGGGCCCCGGCCCGATGGGTCAGGGTCCCGGCCCGATGGGCCAGCCCCCGATGCAGCAGATGGGCGGTCCGATGGGCGGCCCCATGGGCGGTCCGATGGGCGGCCCCGGTCAGGGCCCCGGCGGCGACAGCGCCGCCCGTGTCCTCTCGCTGGCCCAGCAGACAGCCGACCAGGCGATCGCCGAGGCTCGCTCCGAAGCGAACAAGATCGTCGGTGAGGCCCGCAGCCGCGCCGAGGGTCTTGAGCGTGACGCCCGTGCCAAGGCCGACGCGCTGGAGCGGGACGCGCAGGAGAAGCACCGTGTCGCGATGGGCTCCCTGGAGTCCGCGCGCGCCACGCTGGAGCGCAAGGTCGAGGACCTGCGCGGCTTCGAGCGCGAGTACCGCACCCGGCTGAAGTCGTACCTGGAGTCGCAGCTGCGTCAGTTGGAGACCCAGGCCGACGACTCGCTGGCCCCGCCGCGCACCCCGGCGACCGCGTCGCTTCCGCCGTCCCCGGCGCCCTCGATGGCTCCGGCCGGCGCGAGCGCCCCGTCGTACGGCGGCAACCAGGGCATGGGCGGTGGCCCGGCCCCCGCTGCCCCGTCCTACGGCGGTCAGCAGCAGATGTCCCCGGCGATGACCCAGCCCATGGCACCGGTGCGGCCGCAGGGTCCCGGCCCGATGGGTCAGGCTCCCTCGCCGATGCGCGGGTTCCTCATCGACGAGGACGACAACTGACGGCCTCTAGTACGCCTTAGGCGTCGGCAGCGTTCAGGGCGGGGCCCCGGAAAAATCCGGGGCCCCGCCCTTTTCCATGGGATCGAGTCCTTTCAGCGCTGGGGTGCGTGGCGCAGCTGGTCGTCGCGCCTCGACGGCATCTAGTGCCGCGTCAGCCAAGGTCCGCCCTGTCGCGACGCCCGGCACGCCCTCTCGCCGCACCGGCCGGAAGCCCACGTACGTCCAGCAAGGGCTTCCGGCCGGCAGGCCGAGAGCACGCACCAGACGCCGCTCCTCGACGGGCAAACCTTGGCTGACGCGGCACTAGGAGGACGCCGGTTCGAATCCGGCCCGCCCCAGTGCGTCAGCCGTACGAACGCACGCAACGCCGAATGCCCGGGCCTGCCAAGATTTTTCCGGGCGGGCCCTTCCGCGTCTGCCGGGAACGCCGAAGGTGCGGGAACGCTGGAGGCCCGGCCCCCTGTCTCGGCGGTTTGCAGGGGAGCCGGGCCTTCGCGGTCGCCGTGCCTACGCCTTGCGGAGGCGGAACGTCAGGGACAGGCCCTCGTCCGTGAACGGGGTGCCGTACGTGTCGTCCGCCCCGTCCTCGGCGCTGTGCTCATCCACGAAGGCCGTGGCGAGGACCTCGTCGGCGATCAGGTCCGCGTGCTCGGTCAGCGCGGCGACGACCGCCGGGTCCGTCGAGGTCCACCGGAGCACGATGCGGTCGGCCACATCGAGGCCGCTGTTCTTGCGGGCCTCCTGGATCAGGCGGATCGCGTCGCGGGCGAGGCCCGCCCGGCGGAGCTCCTCCGTGATCTCCAGGTCCAGGGCGACCGTCGCGCCCGAGTCGGAGGCGACCGACCAGCCCTCGCGCGGGGTCTCCGTGATGATGACCTCGTCGGGGGCGAGAGTGATCGTCTCGCCGTCGACCTCCACCGACGCCGTGCCCTCGCGCAGCGCCAGGGACAGGGCGGCGGCGTCCGCATCGGCGACGGCCTTGGCGACGTCCTGGACGCGCTTGCCGAAACGCTTGCCCAGGGCGCGGAAGTTGGCCTTGGCGGTGGTGTCCACCAGGGAGCCGCCGACTTCGGACAGCGAGGCCAGGGACTCGACGTTCAGCTCTTCCGTGATCTGCGTGTGCAGTTCCGGGTTCAGCGCCTCGAAGCCCGTCACGGCGACCAGCGCGCGCTTCAGCGGCTGGCGCGTCTTGACGCCCGACTCCGCGCGCGTGGCACGGCCCAGCTCCACCAGCCGGCGCACCAGCACCATCTGCTTCGACAGTTCCGGGTCGATCGCTGACAGCTCCGCCTCCGGCCAGGACGCCAGGTGCACCGACTCCGGGGCGCCCGGCGTGACGGGCACGACCAGGTCCTGCCAGACCCGCTCGGTGATGAACGGGGTCAGCGGGGCCATCAGCTTCGTGACCGTCTCGACGACCTCGTGCAGGGTGCGCAGCGCGGCCTTGTCCCCCTGCCAGAAGCGGCGGCGGGAGCGGCGCACGTACCAGTTCGACAGGTCGTCGACGAACGCCGACAGGAGTTTGCCGGCGCGCTGGGTGTCGTACGCCTCCAGGGCCTGCGTCACCTGGTCGGTGAGCGCGTGGAGTTCGGACAGCAGCCAGCGGTCGAGGACGGGCCGGTCCGCGGGGGCCGGGTCCGCCGCGCTGGGCGCCCAGCCGGCCGTACGGGCGTACAGGGCCTGGAAGGCGACCGTGTTCCAGTACGTGAGGAGAGTTTTGCGGACGACCTCCTGGATGGTGCCGTGGCCCACGCGGCGGGCGGCCCACGGGGAGCCGCCGGCCGCCATGAACCAGCGGACCGCGTCGGCGCCGTGCCGGTCCATCAGCGGGATCGGCTGGAGGATGTTGCCCAGGTGCTTGGACATCTTGCGGCCGTCCTCGGCGAGGATGTGGCCGAGGCAGACGACGTTCTCGTAGGACGACTTGCCGAAGACCAGCGTGCCGACGGCCATCAGCGTGTAGAACCAGCCGCGGGTCTGGTCGATGGCCTCGCTGATGAACTGCGCCGGGTAGCGGGACTCGAACAGGTCCTTGTTCTTGTACGGGTAGCCCCACTGCGCGAACGGCATCGAACCCGAGTCGTACCAGGCGTCGATGACCTCCGGCACGCGCGTGGCCGTCTTCTCGCACTGGGGGCACGCGAAGGTGACCTCGTCGATGTACGGGCGGTGCGGGTCAAGCTCGGACTGGTCGGTGCCGGTCAGCTCGGTCAGCTCCGCGCGGGAGCCGACGACGGTGAGGTGGTCGTCCTCGCAGCGCCAGACCGGCAGCGGAGTGCCCCAGTAGCGGCTGCGGGACAGGGCCCAGTCGATGTTGTTGTTCAGCCAGTCGCCGAAGCGGCCGTGCTTGACCGTGTCCGGGTACCAGTTGGTGTTCTCGTTCTCCTGGAGGAGACGGTCCTTGATGGCGGTGGTGCGGATGTACCAGGACGGCTGCGCGTAGTAGAGCAGCGCGGTGTGGCAGCGCCAGCAGTGCGGGTAGCTGTGCTCGTACGGGATGTGCTTGAAGAGCAGCCCGCGGCTCTGGAGGTCCTCGGTGAGCTGTTCGTCCGCCTTCTTGAAGAAGACGCCGCCGACGAGGGGGACGCCCTCCTCGAAAGTGCCGTCGGGGCGGACCGGGTTCACGACCGGCAAGCCGTACGCGCGGCCGACCTTGAGGTCGTCCTCACCGAAAGCGGGCGACTGGTGGACCAGACCCGTGCCGTCCTCGGTGGTGACGTACTCGGCGTTGACGACGAAGTGGGCCGCGGAGTCTGCCGGGAACTCCACGAGCTCGAACGGACGTTGATACGTCCAGCGCTCCATCTCCGCGCCGGTGAAGGTCTGGCCCGTGGTCTCCCAGCCCTCGCCGAGCGCCTTGGCGACCAGCGGTTCGGCGACGACGAGCTTCTCCTCGCCGTTCGTCGCCACGACGTAGGCCACCTCGGGGTGGGCGGCGACCGCGGTGTTGGAGACCAGCGTCCAGGGGGTCGTCGTCCACACCAGGAGCGCGGCCTGGCCGGCGAGCGGACCGGAGGTGAGCGGGAAACGGACGTACACGGACGGGTCGACGACCGTCTCGTAGCCCTGCGCCAGCTCGTGGTCGGACAGGCCGGTACCGCAGCGGGGGCACCACGGGGCGACGCGGTGGTCCTGGACCAGCAGACCCTTGTTGAAGATCTCCTTGAGCGACCACCAGACCGACTCGATGTACTCGGGGTCCATCGTGCGGTAGGGGTCGTTGAGATCGGCCCAGTAGCCCATGCGGGTCGTGAGCTCTTCGAAGGCGTCGGTGTGCCGGGTCACCGACTCGCGGCACCTGGCGTTGAACGCGGCGATGCCGTACGCCTCGATGTCCTGCTTGCCGCTGAAGCCGAGCTCCTTCTCGACCGCCAGCTCCACCGGAAGGCCGTGGCAGTCCCAGCCGGCCTTGCGTGCCACGTGGTAGCCGCGCATGGTGCGGAAGCGGGGGAAGACGTCCTTGAAGACGCGCGCCTCGATGTGGTGGGCGCCCGGCATGCCGTTGGCGGTGGGCGGGCCCTCGTAGAACACCCACTCGGGGCGGCCCTCGGACTGCTCCAGGCTCTTGGCGAAGATCTTCTGCTCGCGCCAGAAGTCGAGCACCGCGTGCTCGAGCGCGGGCAGGTCGACCTGGGCGGGCACCTGGCGGTACGTCGGCGTTGTCATCAGCGAGCTTCCTCCGGCGGACTTGCTGCCTTCCGTCCGGAGGGACGAGAGCTACGTCTGTGCGTACGCCGTCTGCGGCGCGCTCCCGCGGTACCACCCTCCTTGGCTCCCCGGCGCGCCGTGCACACCGGTGAGCCCCCTCATTGGGGTCGCGATGCCGGTTCTACCGCCCCTCGCGGGGTTTCTTCCGGCGGCTCCGGGGTGATCTTCACGTCGCGCTCGCCCCCGGGCTTCCACCGTCCCCGGGTCGCTCTGGGCTGCGTACGCCGCTACTCGTCCCCATCCACGCTTTTCGCTCCGCCCAGTGTACGGCGCCGCGGGGACAGCGGCCGACCGGTTTTCCCGCCCCCGGGAGCGGGCGCCCGTGATGCCGGGGATGACCCGAATGGCGAGAGTGCGCGCGCTCGGATTCCGGGACGTCGGGCTCGGCGGATTACCCCGCGGGGAGCTGGGCACAACGCATGCAGGTTGCCGCGCGGCATCCGCGTGGCGGGCGAATCGGGCGGTGTGGCCCGTTGCCGCGGGACCGAAGTCGATTTATCGTCCCAGCACGATTCGCGAGCAAGATCACAATATGTGAAGGGGCCGCGGCCATGGTGGCGAAGAAGACCGCCGTACAGCAGTCGGCGTCCGGCAGGTCCACAAGTGCCAAGGACTCCGGCGGTGCGGCCAAGGACCTCGGCGGGAAGAAGAGCGCGCAGGGCGTGTCCGCCGAGCGCGCGGCCAAGGCCGTGAAGACGGTGGGCGCGGGCGCGAAGGGGGCGACGAAGGAGCCGGCTGTCACGAAGACGGTCGCCAAAAAGCCGGCTGTCACGAAGACGCTCGCCAAGAAGACGGCTGTCCCGAAGACGGCTGCCGAGAAGGTGGCGGAGAAGGCAGCCCCCGCGAGGAAGGCCGCCGCGAAGAAGAGCTCAGCCACCAAGAATGCCGCGAAGAAGAAGGAGGTGGCTGCTTCCAGGGCGACCGCTTCCAAGGCGACCGTTTCCAGGGCGGCGTCCTCCAAGGTGGCGTCCTCCAAGGCGGCGCCTGCGAAGAAGGCAGTCGAGGCGGAGGGTCCCGAGAAAGCGGCGGTCCGGGAGACGGCGGTCGGACAGAAGGCAGTGACCACGAAGGCCGCCAAGAAGGCGGCGGCCAAGAAGGTGGCCAAGAAGGTGGTGGCCAAGAAGGTGGTGGCCAAGAAGGCAGCCGCCAAGGACACGGCCGCCAAGGAGACGGCCTCGAAGAAGGTGGCCACCAAGCGGGCCACTGCCCGCGGGAGCGCCGCTGGACAGGGCGGCGTCACCGGCGGCACCCCCACGAAGAGCGCGGCCAAGAAGAGTACGGCCAAGAAGAGTACGGCCAAGAAGGCGGGCGCGGCAGAGGCCGCGGAGCAGACGGGAGCCACGACGGTGGTTGCGAAGAAGACTCCTGGCACGGCCGCGGCGGCGAAGACCGCCCTACCGAAGGCACGGCTAGCTGCGGCGGTGGAGCCGGGCGAGCTCGCGGTGCGCCCCGGTGAGGACCCCTGGACCCCGGAGGAGGTCGAGGATGCGCGCGCGGAGCTGATGTCCGAGGGACAGCGGCTGCGCGACGAGATCACCTCGTCCGAGAACGCCGTCGCCGGCCTGATGCGGGACTCCGGGGACGGCGCGGGCGACGACCAGGCGGACACCGGCACCAAGAACATCACGCGCGAGCACGAGCTGGCCCTGGCGGCCAACGCGCGCGAGATGCTCGTCCAGACCGACCGCGCACTGAAGCGCCTCGACGCGGGCACCTACGGACTGTGCGAGAACTGCGGCAACCCCATCGGCAAGGCCCGGATGCAGGCCTTCCCGCGGGCCACCCTGTGCGTGGAGTGCAAGCAGAAGCAGGAACGCCGGTACTGAGGGGTATCTGGGCGCCCGTGGGCGTGCCGTACCCTCGTCCTCAGTCAGGTACCTAGGTTGAGGGACTCACGTGGCAGAGGCGGAGCGGATCATCGGTACGCCGGATTCCCCGGAGGGGGACGGGGCCGAGCCGGAGCAGTCGTCCAGTCCGGGCGGGCGGGAGAGCGACGGCGCGCGGTCCGGGGGCAAGCGGCGTATCGCCGTCCTGTTCGCGGTCGCCGCGTTCGCGTACGTCCTCGACCTGGTCAGCAAGATGATCGTGGTCGCCAGGCTGGAGCACCACGCGCCGATCGAGATCATCGGGGACTGGCTGAGGTTCGAGGCGATCCGCAACGCGGGCGCGGCCTTCGGCTTCGGTGAGGCCTTCACCGTGATCTTCACGCTGATCGCGGCGGCCGTGATCGTGGTGATCGCCCGGCTCGCCCGCAAGCTCTACAGCCTGCCCTGGGCGATCGCGCTCGGCCTGCTCCTAGGCGGTGCGCTCGGCAACCTCACCGACCGGATCTTCCGCTCGCCGGGCGTCTTCGAGGGCGCGGTCGTCGACTTCATCGCGCCCAAGCACTTCGCCGTCTTCAACCTCGCCGACTCGGCGATCGTGTGCGGCGGCATCCTGATCGTCCTGCTGTCGTTCAAGGGCCTCGACCCGGACGGGACCGTCCACAAGGGCTGAGGCCGCGAGGGGTCGTCCACAGACTGCCGTACTGCGGTGTCTCACCCGTCCGGCATACTCGACGGGTGAGCACGCTTCCCGAGATCCGTAACCTGCCCGTGCCCGACGGCCTGGAGGGCGAGCGCGTCGACGCCGCCATCTCCCGCATGTTCGGCTTCTCCCGGACGAAGGCCGCCGAACTCGCCGCGGCGGGGAAGGTCACGGTCGACGGCTCGGTGGTCGGGAAGTCCGAGCGGGTGCACGGCGGGGCGTGGCTCGAGGTGGAGATGCCGCAGGCGCCCGCGCCGGTGCAGATCGTCGCGGAGCCGGTCGAGGGCATGGAGATCGTGCACGACGACGATGACGTGGTCGTGATCGTCAAGCCGGTCGGCGTCGCCGCGCACCCCAGCCCCGGCTGGACCGGGCCGACGGTCATCGGCGGGCTCGCCGCCGCCGGGTACCGCATCTCCACGTCCGGCGCCGCCGAGCGCCAGGGCATCGTGCACCGCCTCGACGTGGGCACGTCCGGCCTGATGGTGGTCGCCAAGTCCGAGTACGCGTACACGTCGCTCAAGCGGCAGTTCAAGGAGCGCACGGTCGACAAGCGCTACCACACGCTCGTACAGGGCCACCCCGACCCGACCAGCGGCACCATCGACGCGCCCATCGGCCGACACCCGAACCACGACTACAAGTGGGCGGTCACCGCCGACGGCAAGCCCTCCGTCACGCACTACGACCTCATCGAGGCGTTCCGCGCGGCCTCCCTGCTGGACGTCAAGCTGGAGACCGGCCGCACGCACCAGATCCGCGTCCACATGGCCGCCCACCGCCACCCGTGTGTCGGCGACCTGACGTACGGCGCCGACCCGACCCTCGCCAAGCGCCTGCGCCTGACCCGCCAGTGGCTGCACGCCGTACGGCTCGGCTTCGAGCACCCCGGGGACGGGCAGTGGGTGGAGTTCGCCTGCGACTACCCGGCCGACCTGCAGAAGGCCCTGGACCAGGTCCGCGAGGAGACATACGCGTGAGCCTCCCGTCGTACGGGGTGCGCGTCGCCGAGCACCCCGCCGGCCGCGAGGCTGCATGAGGTGATGGCGGCGCGAGGCGAGGCGGGGGCGGACCCGGAGGTGGTGGACCGGGTGCTGCGGCAGCTGGACATGCGGAGTCTGCGGTGATCCACCACCCGTGCCGCGCCCGTTTCCGGCCGGCGCGAGGCGGGCGCCGTACGTCAGTTCCGTCGTGCCGTACCGGGGTCGGGAGCAGTGCGTACGCGGCGGCCGAGGCCGGCCCGCACCCCTACCGCCCATGACCTGGCCCGCGGGTGCGGGGCAGCGCGCCGGCCGGACGTGCCGGGACGCCCGGGATGTGGCCGCCACCTTGCACCGCGGCCCTCCCCGGGCGCCGGGCACGTCACCTCGCAGTCATCCTGGTCGACGGTGGAGCCGAGCACGGGCGGCGACGGTCAGCGGCCCGGCCTCGGCGGCTCGTGCACGCGGCGCTGAACTCCCCCGTCGCGGGACACAAGACCGTTGGAGCGGCCGGGTGCCGGCGTCGCGTCCGCGGTGCTGACCTTGGGCAGCGCGTACGGGTGCTCCTCGGACAGCCAGCGGATCATCCGCTCGCGGACCGTGACCCGGACCGTCCATATGTCGTCGGCGTCCTTGGCGGTCACCAGCGCCCTGACCTGCATGGTGTTCGGGGTGGTGTCCGTGACGTCGAGGCCGTGGGCGCGGCCGTCCCAGGCCGGGCACTCGCGCAGGATGTCGCGCAACATGTCGCGCATCGCGTCCAGCGGTGCCGCGTGGTCGAGGTGCCAGTAGACGATGCCGGTCATCTGGGGCGTGCCGCGCGACCAGTTCTCGAAGGGTTTGGACGTGAAGTACGAGACGGGCATCGTGATCCGGCGTTCGTCCCACGTCCGTACGGTCAGGAACGTCAGGGTGATCTCCTCGACCATGCCCCACTCGCCGTCGACGACGACCGTGTCGCCCAGGCGCACCATGTCGCCGAACGCGATCTGCAGCCCGGCGAACATGTTGCTGAGCGTGGACTGGGCCGCGACGCCGGCGACGATGCCGAGGATGCCGGCCGAGGCCAGCAGTGAGGCGCCCGCCGCGCGCATCGCCGGGAACGTCAGCAGCATGGCGGCGGCGGCCACCACACCGACTACCGCGGACACCACCCGCATGATCAGCGAGACCTGGGTGCGCACGCGCCGGAGCCGGGCCGCGTCGCGGTGTGCGCGCGCGTAGCGGCTGTAGGACGTCTCGACGATCGCGGCGGCGATCCGGATGACCAGCCAGGCGGCGGCTCCGATCAGCACCAGGGTGAGCGTCCGGCCGATGCCGACCCGGTGCTGCTCCAGCAGCTGGGCCTCGTCGTACGACCCTCTCAGCATGGCCGCGCACAGAACGAGCTGGTACGGGATGCGGCCGCGGCGCAGCAGCCCCCACAGCGGCGTCTCGCTGTGCCGGTCGTCGGCCTTGCGCAGCAGGCGGTCGGTGGCCCAGCCGATGAGCAGGGTGAGCAGGACCGAGGCGCCGACCACGATCAACGGGCGGAGTACGTTCTCCATGCCCGAGAACGTAACCGGCCCCGGCGGGTGATGAACATGTGATCTCGGCGCGATTGTGGGTACGGCCGGGGACCGGCGCTGTCGTACCCGGCTGGCACCATGGCCTCATGAACATCATGCTCTTTCACTCGACCCATGGCCTCAGGCCCGCGGTGCGGGAGGCCGCGGACCGGCTGCGCGCCGCAGGGCACGAGGTGTGGACGCCGGACCTCTTCGAAGGGCGTACGTTCGAGACGGTCGAGGAGGGCATGGCCTTCAAGGACGAGATCGGCAAGGACGAGCTGCTCAAGCGGGCCGTCCTGGCCGCCGCACCGTACTCGGAACGGGGGCTGGTCTACGCGGGGTTCTCGCTCGGCGCCTCGATCGCGCAGACCCTCGCGCTCGGCGACGAGAAGGCGCGCGGGCTGCTCCTCCTGCACGGCACCTCGGACATCGCCCCGAGCGTCTTTGTGGACGAGCTGCCGGTGCAGCTGCACGTGGCCGAGCCGGACCCCTTCGAGACCGACGACTGGCTCAGCGCCTGGTATCTGCAGATGGGCAGAGCGGGCGCCGACGTCGAGGTGTACAGATACGCCGGGGCCGGCCACCTGTACACCGACCCCGGCCTGCCGGACTACGACGAGGAGGCCGCCGAGGCCACCTGGCGGGTGGCGCTCGGCTTCCTCGAAGCCCTGTAGTTCCTCGAAACCCTGTAGCTCCTCGAAACCCAGTGGTTCCTCGAAACCCCGTACTCCGCTCGGTGGGTCACGACGCTCAGCCGGCGGCCCGGTAGGCCGCCCAGCTCTGCTGCATGCGCGTCACCTGGCCCGCGGTGAACTGGTACATGCAGGAGTCGTACGTGTAGTCCATGAAGTTGTGGATCGGGTCGACGCCCGTCTTGTTGACGCAGGTGTCGCGCCCGGTCGGGCACTGGAACGCGGCGCTCTTCTCGGCCGGTGTGTCGGAGACGTAGTCGCCCTTGCCGTTACAGCCGCCCTGGAAGGTGTGGTACAGGCCCATCCAGTGGCCGACCTCGTGCGTGGCGGTGTCGCCCTCGTCGTAGTTCGTGGCCGAGCCGCCCGGCAGCGAGGCATCCAGGATGACGACGCCGTCCATGGCCGGGCTGGACTTGTAGGAGCTGGGGAAGGTGGCCCAGCCGAGGAGGTCGTCGCCGAGGTTGGCGCTGTAGACGTTGAGGGCGTTCGCGCCGCCCTTGCGGAGGGCGGACTTCATCGCCTTCTCCGCCGCCGAGCCGCTGCTGACGTTGTACCAGGCCGCGTTGTCCGTGTAGTCGGTGCCGGCCAGCGTGAACTGGAAGCCGGAGTCGGCGTTTCCGGTGCCCTGGCCGGCGTAGGCCGCGTTCAGCACGCTGATCTGGCTGTTGACGGCGGAGGCGCTGAGCTTGCCGGTGGTGCCGTCGTGGATGACGTGGAAGTACACCGGGATGCTGGTGGAGGCGGCGGCAGCGGACAGGCGCTGCCGGCTCAGGCCCAGCTTGTCGAGCCTCTTGTCCAGATCGGCGTCCATCGCCTGGGCCCTGGCGGTGCTGATCTCGTTGGGCTCGGCGATGTGGTCGCCTGCCTTGGGACGGGCCTCGCGGGCGACGGCGTTCGTGGCCTCGTCGGCGCAGTCGGAGGCGGCCGGAGTCCTGGCCGCGGCGACGCTCGTGGGCGCCGAGAGGGGAGAGAGCATCAGGGTGCCGGCCACGACGGCCGTGCCGAGAAAACGTCTGCGCGTCAGGGGAGATATCCGGGCAAGCGCACGCATGCTGGCTCCTAGCGGATGCGGTGGGGAGAGGGGCGCAGGGATCCTTCCTGGCCCGCCCGGAGATTACGTGGACATGCCCAGAGCCGGAGAGAAACGTTTCGGCCAATCAAGTGCCTGGCAAAGAGGGGTGAATGCCGCCGCTCGGGCGGGTGGTGTGTCCGAATTCGGAACGCGGCTCGCACCACCCGCCGTGCTGGCGTGATGTCCGGACAACGGCTCTCCGATGAGTAGCCGTTGGCCGGAAACCGCTCATCTCACACAGGATTTACACGGGGTCGTACGTCCGCTCGACCTTCTGCGTGCCGCTGCGCGTGCGGTACGAACGGCTCCAGGAGGAGGCCGCCGAGACCTTCGTGCGGTCGGACACGACGTAGTAGTCCATCTGCGCCCGGTCGGCGGTGATGTCCAGGACGCCGTAGCCGTGGCGGTCGGTGTCGACCCAGTGCACATGCCGGTTGGCGGCCCTGATGATCGGTGCGGCGATCGCTGAGACCGTGCCCTCGGGGACCTGCACGATGTCGTCGAGGTTGTCGGAGGTGACCGAGGTGACGACGAACTCCGTGGCGGCCGATGCGGACAGCGGGTACGTACCGGCGTCCACCGGCACGTCGTTGGCCCACGCCATGTGGATGTCGCCGGTCAGGAAGACGGTGTTGCGGATCGCGTGGGAGCGCAGGTGCGCGAGAAGCTCCCGGCGGTCGTCCGTGTAGCCGTCCCACTGGTCGGTGTTGAGGGCAAGGCCCTCCTGCGGCAGACCCAGCAGTTCGGCCAGCGGCTTCAGCAGGTCCGCGGAGAGCGAGCCGATGGCGAACGGCGAGATCATCACCGAGTTGCCGACCAGCCGCCAGGTGGTGTCGGACGCCTTCAGGCCCGCCTTCAGCCAGTCGAGCTGAGCCCGCCCGGTGAGCGTACGGTCCGGGTCGTCCACCGAGCCGTTGCCGACCTTGACCTGCTGCGAGCGGAAGGAGCGCAGGTCGAGCAGCGAGAGGTCGGCGAGCTTGCCGAAGCGCAGCCGGCGGTAGGTGGTGCCCGCGATCGCCGGGCGCACCGGCATCCACTCGAAGTAGGCCTGCCTGGCGGCCGCCTGACGCGCGGACCAGGCGCCCTCGGCGCCCTCGGTGTGGTTCTCGGCACCGCCCGACCAGGCGTCGTTGGCGAACTCGTGGTCGTCCCAGATGGCGATGACCGGAGCCACGGCATGCAGGGCCTGGAGGTCGGCGTCGGTCTTGTAACGCCCGTGCCGGGTGCGGTAGTCGGCGAGGGTGAGGATCTCGTGGGTGGGCGCGTGCGGGCGTACGACGGTGCCGCGTGTCCCGTACTCGCCGGTGCCGTACTCGTAGATGTAGTCGCCCAGGTGCAGCCAGGCGTCGAGGTCGCCGCGGGCCGCGAGATGACGGTACGACGAGAAGTAGCCGGCCTCCCAGTTGGCGCAGGAGACCACGCCGAAGCGGAGGCCGGACACGGCCGCGTCCGCGGCGGGCGCGGTGCGGGTGCGGGCGACGGCGGAGTCGGTGCCCCCGGCGGAGAAGCGGAACCAGTAGTCGGTCGCGGGTTCCAGGCCGCGGATGTCCGCCTTGACGGTGTGGTCGGAGGCTGCGGTTGCGGTGAGCGAGCCCTTGGCGACGACGTTCGTGAACGCCTTGTCCCTGGCGACGGTCCAGCTGACCTCGGTGTCCGGGCCGAGCCCTGAGCCGGGTATCGCCTCGGGGGTGGGCGTCACCCGGGTCCACAGCAGGATGCCGTCGGGCAGCGGGTCACCGGAGGCGACACCGTGCAGGAAGGCGGGGGCGGTTGCGGCCCGGGCGGGAACGGCGGCGGCGAGCGGGCCGGCCAGGACCGCGGTGGCGGCTGCGGCCTTGACCACCGTACGGCGGCGCGGGGACAGCGAGTTGGCGCCGTCGTGAGAGGAGGGTGTGCTCTCGGATGAACTGTATCGACTGGTCACGACCGATCAGGTTACTGATCGGTATGAGCGAGAGCGGGCGAACTCGCGAAAGTTCGCCCGCTCTTCTCCCGGCGGTCGGTCAGGCCTTGAGCGCCGCGTCGACCAGCGAGGTGAAGTCCGCCACCGTCATGGGGGGGTTGCCGTCGGAGGTGGAGAGCATCTTGCCGTCCATGACGAAGCTCGGAGTACCCGTCACCTTGTCCTTGTTGGTGTCGAAGGTCTTCGACATCGCCAGCGCCCAGGCGTCGTACTTACCGCTCGTGACGGCGTTCTGGAACGTCTTGTTGTTCTTCAGCGCGGAGACCGTGTCGGCGACCTCGATGAGGTAGTCGTCGCTCTTGAACTTGTCGTCCGACTCCTCGGGGTGGTACTTCGCCGAGTAGAGCGCGGTCTTGTACTCCAGGAAGGCCTCCGGGCTCACGTTCAGCGCCGCGCCCATGGCGCTCATCGCGTTCTTGGAGCCCTCGCCGCGGCTGCCTATCCTGCCCTTGCCCAGCGCGTCGCCGTCGAGGAACGTGCCGCCGATGTACTGGATCTTGAACTTGCCGTCGTCGAAGTACTTGTCCACCGTCGAGCCGACGGTCTGCTCGAACGAGGCACAGACCGGGCAGCGCGGGTCCTCGTACACCTTGAGGGTCTTCTTCGCGCTGCTCTTGCCGATGACGACGGTCGTGCCGTTCGTGCCCGTGGTGTTGGCCGGGGCGACGACCTTCTCGTCCTTCACGGCCTCCCAGTGGCCGGGCTTGTTGGCCTGGACGATGGCGTAGCCGATGCCACCGGCCAGCGCCAGGACGCCCACGACCGAACAGGCCACGATGACCTGCCGCTTGACCTTCGCGCGCTTGGCCTGGCGCTCGCGCTCCAAGCGCAGCCGCTCACGGGCCGCCGTCTTCGCCGCCTGGCTGTTCCGCTTGCTCATGTTGGTGATCTCCATGGGGACGCGCACACCTCGTGTGCGGGATATGCAGGGGGACTGCTCGGTGCTCAGGTGCCGTTCAGAGGAAGGCGACGGAGCAAGGCGGTCCACGGCGTCCCAGGGAGTGCACGAGGATCCGGTCGCGGACGGCGGTCGTACGACGGCCGGGGTGCGTGGGCCGGCGTACCGCCGGGGCGCGCCGGACCGTCACCGCGGCGACCGCCAGCAGCAGCGGCCGGAACGTGGTCGCCGCCACCGCCCCCAGCACCTGGGCCAGCGCCCGCTCGCCGCGGCGCAGCCACGCGGCGGCGAGGAGTCCGACGCCCACGTGCGCGCCGAGCAGGAGCCAGGCGGTGGCGGGGTCGGCATGGGCGATGAGGGCCGCGAGCCGGTCGGTGTCGGTGCCGGTCACCCGGGCCAGCGGGGTACCCACGTCGGTGCCGCCGGCGCACAGCACGTCGAATCCGACGGAGCGCAGGGGGCCCGCGACCGGGCCGCCCGCCCGGCCGTAGCAGACGTGCTGCCCGGTGGTGAAGACCGTGTCGGCGGCCAGCTCCAGCGGGACCAGCAGGGCGGCGATCCGCCCGAAGCCGCGCTCGCGGCCCGCGAGGGCGTAGGCGACGGTGAACACGGCGACGGCGATCGCCGCCACCGTGTTCAGCGGCAGGGGGGCGCGGGACAGCAGTACGTGCGACGCGGTACTGAGCGTCACGACGACAGCCGTGAACAGCGCCGCGCGGAGCGCTCGTAGCTGGGTCCCGGATATGTCCATGGCGGAGGAGAGTCTGTCACGTGGGCCTGTAAGGGACCCCTAAAGGGTCCCCGTGAGGCGGCGGACCGACGGCAGACCGTCAGAGACCCGGAATCCGGCCGTTGCGGAACAGGTCCACGAAGATCTGGTGGTCGGCACGCGCGCGTGCGCCGTAGGCGTGCGCGAAGCCGGTCAGCAGATCCGCGAAGCCGTCCTCGTCGGCCGCGATCGCCGCGTCGATGGCCCGCTCGGTGGAGAAGGGCACGAGGGACTCGCCGGACTGGTCGTCCGCCGCCCCGTGCATGGTGGCGGTGGCCCGGCCCAGGTCGGCGACGACCGCGGCGACCTCCTCCGGGTCGTCGATGTCGCCCCAGTCGAGGTCCACGGCGTACGGCGACACCTCGGCGACCAGCTGGCCGGTGCCGCCCAGTTCGGTCCAGCCCAGCCACGGGTCGGCGTGCGCCTGCAGGGCGCGCTGGGAGATGACCGTGCGGTGGCCCTCGTGCTGGAAGTAGTCGCGGATCGCCTGGTCCGTGATGTGGCGTGAGACCGCGGGGGTCTGGGCCTGCTTGATGTAGATCACGACGTCGTTCTCCAGGGCGTCGCTGTGGCCCTCGAGGAGGATGTTGTACGACGGCAGACCCGCCGAGCCGATGCCGATGCCCCGTCGGCCCACCACGTCTTTCACGCGGTACGAGTCGGGGCGGGCCAGGGACGTCTCCGGCAGCGTCTCCAGATAGCCGTCGAAGGCAGCGAGCACCTTGTAGCGCGTGGCCGCGTCCAGCTCGACGGAGCCGCCGCCGGGCGCGAAGCGGCGCTCGAAGTCGCGGATCTCGGTCATCGAGTCGAGCAGTCCGAAGCGGGTGAGGGAACGGGCGTCGCGCAGCGCGTCCAGGAGCGGCCCCTCGGCGGTGTCCAGGGTGAAGGGCGGCACCTCCTCGCTCTTGGCGCCGGTGGCCAGGGCGTGGATCCGCTCGCGGTACGCGCCCGCGTACACCCGCACCAGCTCGGTGATCTGGTCGTCGCTGAGAGCCTTCGCGTACCCGATGAGCGCGATGGAGGCGGAGAAGCGCTTGAGGTCCCAGGTGAAGGGGCCGACGTACGCCTCGTCGAAGTCGTTGACGTTGAAGATCAGCCGGCCGTTGGCGTCCATGTAGGTGCCGAAGTTCTCGGCGTGCAGGTCGCCGTGGATCCACACGCGCGAGGTGCGGTCGTCCAGATACGGGCCGCCCCGCTTCTCGGCGTCGAGGTCGTGGTAGAAGAGGCACGCCGTCCCCCGGTAGAAGGCGAACGCCGAGGCCGCCATCTTCCGGAACTTCACGCGGAACGCGGCCGGGTCGGCGGCCAGCAGTTCGCCGAAGGCGGTGTCGAAGACGGCGAGGATCTCCTCGCCGCGTTGCTCGTCGTTGAGCTGCGGTACCGACATCGCTGGGTGCCTCCTGGTACAGGTGGTGCGTGACGTGTGGGACAGGTGTGGCGTCCGTCCGGACGGCTCTCCCCGCCCCCTTCCAACGCATGAAGGTACGCGGTAGTGCCCGCCGGGTGTCAGTCCCGAGGCATAGACTTCGACGCTGACCCCCGGACTGTCCGCCTGCCTGTCGTCGAGCGTTTCCCTTGGAGGCCACGCCGTGTCAAAGCCGCCGTTCACGCACCTGCACGTCCACACCCAGTACTCCCTGCTGGACGGTGCCGCGCGGCTCAAGGACATGTTCGACGCGTGCAACGAGATGGGTATGACCCATATCGCCATGTCCGACCACGGCAACCTCCACGGGGCGTACGACTTCTTCCATTCCGCGAAGAAGGCCGGAATCACCCCGATCATCGGGATCGAGGCGTATGTCGCCCCAGAGTCCCGGCGCAACAAGCGCAAGATCCAGTGGGGCCAGCCGCACCAGAAGCGCGACGACGTGTCCGGTTCGGGTGGTTACACGCACAAGACGATCTGGGCGGCGAACGCGACCGGCCTGCACAACCTCTTCCGGCTCTCCTCGGACGCGTACGCCGAGGGCTGGCTGCAGAAGTGGCCCCGCATGGACAAGGAGACCATCGCCCAGTGGTCCGAGGGGCTCATCGCCTCCACCGGCTGCCCCTCAGGCGAACTGCAGACCCGGCTGCGCCTCGGCCAGTACGACGAGGCACTGAAGGCTGCCGCCGACTACCAGGACATCTTCGGCAAGGACCGCTACTTCCTGGAGCTGATGGACCACGGCATCGACATCGAGCACCGGGTCCGCGACGGCCTCCTCGACATCGGCAAGAAGCTCGGCATCCCGCCGCTGGTCACCAACGACTCGCACTACACGTACGCGCACGAGGCGGTCGCCCACGACGCCCTGCTGTGCATCCAGACCGGCAAGAACCTCTCCGACCCGGACCGCTTCAAGTTCGACGGCACCGGCTACTACCTGAAGTCCACGGACGAGATGTACGCCATCGACTCCTCGGACGCCTGGCAGGAGGGCTGCCGCAACACGCTTCTGGTCGCCGAGCAGATCGACACCGGCGGGATGTTCGAGGCGAAGAACCTCATGCCCAAGTTCGACATCCCCGAGGGCTACACCGAGGTCACCTGGTTCCAGGAGGAGGTCCGCCGCGGCATGGAGCGCCGCTTTCCCGGCGGCGTCCCGGAGGACCGCCAGAAGCAGGCCGAGTACGAGATGGACGTCATCATCCAGATGGGGTTCCCGGGCTACTTCCTCGTGGTCGCCGACTTCATCATGTGGGCCAAGAAGCAGGGCATCGCGGTCGGTCCGGGCCGTGGCTCCGCGGCCGGTTCGATCGTCGCGTACGCCATGGGCATCACCGACCTCGACCCGATCCCGCACGGCCTGATCTTCGAGCGGTTCCTCAACCCCGAGCGCGTCTCCATGCCCGACGTCGACATCGACTTCGACGAGCGCAGGCGCGTCGAGGTGATCAGGTACGTGACGGAGAAGTACGGCGCCGACAAGGTCGCCATGATCGGCACCTACGGAAAGATCAAGGCGAAGAACGCCATCAAGGACTCCGCGCGCGTGCTGGGCTACCCGTACGCCATGGGCGACCGCCTCACCAAGGCGATGCCCGCCGACGTCCTGGGCAAGGGCATCGACCTGAACGGCATCACCGACCCCTCGCACCCCCGCTACAGCGAGGCGGGCGAGATCCGCTCGATGTACGAGAACGAACCGGACGTCAAGAAGGTCATCGACACCGCCAAGGGCGTCGAGGGCCTGGTCCGGCAGATGGGTGTGCACGCCGCCGGCGTGATCATGTCCAGCGAGACCATCACCGAGCACGTGCCCGTCTGGGTCAGGCACACCGACGGCGTGACCATCACACAGTGGGACTATCCGAGCTGCGAGTCGCTCGGCCTGCTGAAGATGGACTTCCTCGGCCTGCGCAACCTGACGATCATGGACGACGCCGTGAAGATGGTGAAGTCCAACAAGGGCATCGACATCGATCTGCTGAGCCTTCCGCTCGACGATCCGACGACCTTCGAACTGCTCCAGCGCGGCGACACCCTCGGTGTCTTCCAGTTCGACGGCGGCCCCATGCGCTCGCTGCTGCGGCTGATGAAGCCCGACAACTTCGAAGACATCTCCGCCGTCTCCGCGCTCTACCGTCCCGGCCCCATGGGCATGGACTCGCACACCAACTACGCCCTGCGCAAGAACGGCCTCCAGGAGATCACGCCGATCCACAAGGAGCTCGAAGAGCCCCTCAAGGAGGTCCTGGACGTCACCTACGGCCTGATCGTCTATCAGGAGCAGGTGCAGAAGGCCGCCCAGATCATCGCGGGCTACTCGCTCGGCGAGGCCGACATCCTCCGCCGCGTCATGGGCAAGAAGAAGCCCGACGAACTGGCGAAGAACTTCACCATCTTCCAGGCCGGCGCCCAGAAGAACGGCTACAGCGACGAGGCGATCCAGGCCCTGTGGGACGTGCTGGTCCCGTTCGCCGGATACGCCTTCAACAAGGCGCACTCGGCCGCCTACGGCCTGGTCTCGTACTGGACCGCCTACCTCAAGGCCAACCACCCCGCCGAGTACATGGCCGCCCTGCTCACCTCGGTCAAGGACGACAAGGACAAGTCGGCCGTCTACCTCAACGAGTGCCGGCGCATGGGCATCAAGGTGCTCCCGCCGAACGTCAACGAGTCGGAGTCGAACTTCGCCGCGCAGGGCGACGACGTGATCCTCTTCGGCCTCTCCGCCGTCCGCAACGTCGGCACGAACGTCGTCGAGTCGATCATCAGGTGCCGCAAGGCCAAGGGGAAGTACGCCTCCTTCCCCGACTACCTCGACAAGGTCGAGGCCGTGGTCTGCAACAAGCGGACGACGGAGTCACTGATCAAGGCCGGTGCCTTCGACTCCATGGGGCACACCCGCAAGGGCCTCACCGCGCAGTACGAGCCGATGATCGACAACGTGGTCGCGGTCAAGCGCAAGGAGGCCGAGGGGCAGTTCGACCTCTTCGGCGGCATGGGCGAGGAGGAGACCAGCGAGCCCGGCTTCGGACTCGACGTCACCTTCACCGACGAGGAGTGGGACAAGACGTATCTGCTCGCCCAGGAGCGGGAGATGCTCGGTCTGTACGTCTCCGACCACCCGCTCTTCGGCCTGGAGCACGTGCTGTCCGACAAAGCGGACGCGGGCATCGCCCAGCTCACCGGAGGCGAGCACGCGGACGGTGCCGTGGTCACGATCGGCGGCATCATCTCCGGTCTCCAGCGCAAGATGACCAAGCAGGGCAACGCCTGGGCGATCGCCACGGTCGAGGACCTCGCGGGTTCCATCGAGTGCATGTTCTTCCCGGCGACGTACCAGTTGGTGTCGACCCAACTCGTCGAGGACGCCGTCGTGTTCGTCAAGGGCCGCCTCGACAAGCGCGAGGACGTGCCGCGCCTCGTCGCGATGGAGCTGATGGTTCCCGACCTCTCCAACGCGGGCACCAACGCGCCCGTGATCCTCACCATCCCGGCCACGCGGGTCACTCCGCCGATGGTCAGCCGCCTCGGCGAGATCCTCAGCCACCACAAGGGCGACAGCGAGGTCCGGATCAGGCTCCAGGGACCGACCAAGACGACCGTGCTGCGCCTCGACCGGCACCGGGTGAAGCCGGACCCGGCACTCTTCGGCGACCTGAAGGTGCTGCTGGGCCCGTCGTGTCTGGCCGGTTGACCGACTGACGGTCGTATACGGCGAGTGAGCCGAAGGGGCGCGGCGATGCCGGCTTGAGCACCCCGGAGGCGAACCGAGCCCTGAACAAAGGGGGGCGCACCTGGTACCGGGTGCGCCCCTCGGACGTGCCGGGCTTCAAAGCCCTTTATACAGATCTCAGTTGTGACCGAAGCGCTTCTGCCGGCCCTTGCGGGCCATGTCACCGGGGGTCACCTGCGTGACGCGCTGCTCGGCGTGCGTCTCCAGCGAGGACTGCTGCACCTGCTGACCGCGCTCGGGCTGCGGCTGCCTGCGCTCACGGTTCTTGTTCTTGGCCATGGAGATCTGCCTCCTGTTGGGGGTCTAGGGGCCAGGGCCGGGACCAGATTCACATAGGCTGACAAGGAGTGCATTTCGGATAATTACCGTGTGTGACAGGGAATGTCGCAGGCGAGATCACGAAACGCCACGCCGAAGATCGAGTTCGGGCCGTTAACACCCGTGCGGTCGGGCAGACTCGAAGCAAGCCCGAAGCAAACCTCCCGGAAAGAGGGTGGATCGCGTGGACCGCTGCATCGTCCTGGTGGACGCCGGGTATCTGCTGGGGGCCGCCGCCAGTCTTCTCGCCGGGGAGCCCTCCCGCTCCCGGATCACCGTCGACCACGCCGCCCTCATCCAGGGGCTGCGCGAGCGCGCCGAGTCCGACACGGAACGGCCCCTGCTGCGCATCTACTGGTTCGACGGCGCCCCCGACCGCGTCCCGCAGCCCGAGCACCGCAGGCTGCGTGTGATGCCCCGGGTCACCGTCCGGCTCGGCGCCCTGACCCGCAGCGACGGCCGCTGGGCCCAGAAGGGTGTGGACGCCGCGATGCACGCCGAGCTCACCGAGCTGGCCCGCAACCGCGCCTGCTCCGACGTCGTCCTGGTGACCGGCGACGGGGACCTGCTGCCGGGCATGATGGCCGCGAAGGAGCATGGCGTCGCCGTACACCTGTGGGCCGTGCAGGCCGCCGACGGGGACTACAACCAGTCCGAGGACCTGGTCGCCGAGGCCGACGAGCGGCGGGTGCTCGACCGTACGTGGATCACCAAGGCCGTACGGGCCAAGGAGCTCGGCGGGATCTGCGCCCCGCCGCCCGTGCCGCGCCCGGAGATCGCCGCGATCCTGTCGGCGCCGCTGCCCGATGCCGCGCTCGCCGCGGCGGCCGAGCGCACCGCCGACGAGGGCGAGCACGCCGCGGCGGGCGCCGCCTCGGACAACGGCACGCAGCAACGCGTGCCCGCGACCAAGGGCGTGCCCACCCCGAAGGACCTGGCGGCCCTGCGCGCCCCCGGCGTGCAGCCCGCTCAGCATCCCGCCTCCGCCACCCTTCGCTGGTCCTCGGACAAGGGCTGGGTGGACCGTCCCGGTGCCGCCGCCGAGCCCGCCGAGGTCGCGTCGATGCCGACGCTCGCCCAGCTGACCACGGCCGAACAGCGCTGGGCCGACCGCGAGGAGGACATCACCACGGTCGGCGGCGACCCCTACGAGGTCGGGCAGGTCTTCGCGCGGCGGTGGATGGAGCGGCTGGGGGACCAGAGCCACCTGCAGAATCTGTCCGGGATGTATCCGCGCATCCCGCACCGGATCGACGGCGAGCTGCTGCGGTACGCGGCCCGGTTCGGGCTGCTCGCGCACAAGGACGACCAGATCGACGAGCACGACCGGTACGCGATCCGGGCCGGGTTCTGGCGGGAGATCGACGTACGGACGGCGGCCGAGCACGCGCCTGCCGGCGAATGAGCCGATCGGGGTGGGCTCCGGGCGCCCCCTCTTTCGTGGTTGATCGCCGTGGCGGCGGACATGTGTACTGCGGCGGATTCGGGTGTGCGGGCCGCCCCGGGGCCTTGTGCGGCTTCCGGACCCCGTAGGCTCGTCCCTTGTGAGTACGCGCGCGGCACAGGCACTTCGGCACGGTGGCGATGTCGTGTGTGCGGTGCGCGGGCTGACCAAGACCTATCCGGCGGTGCGCGGCCGGCGCGGCACCCCGGCGACGCCCGAGGTCCGGGCCACCGACGACGTACGGCTGGACATCCGGCGGGGTGAGATCTTCGGGCTGCTCGGCCCGAACGGTGCCGGCAAGTCCACCCTGGTACGGCAGCTCACCGGGCTGATGCGGCCCGACCGCGGCAGTGTCGAGATCCTCGGCCACGACATCGTGCGCCATCCCGAGCGGGCCGCTCGGATCCTCGCCTACCTCGGGCAGGAGTCGACCGCCCTCGACGAACTGACCGTGTCCCTCGCCGCCGAGACCACCGGACGGCTGCGCGGCCTGGACGCGCGGCGGGCACGGGCCGAGCGGGACGCCGTACTCGACGAACTGGGGCTCGCGTCGCTCGCCGGACGGCCGCTGAGGAAACTGTCCGGAGGCCAGCGCCGCCTCGCGTGCGTCGCCGCCGCACTCGTGGGGGAGCGGCCGCTGCTCGTCCTCGACGAGCCGACCGCCGCCATGGACCCGGTGGCCCGGCGGGCGGTCTGGTCAGCCGTCGACCGGCGCCGTGCCGAGCACGGCACGACCGTCCTGCTCGTCACCCACAACGTCATCGAGGCCGAGACGGTCCTGGACCGGGTCGCCGTCCTCGACCGGGGACGGGTGATCGCCTGCGACACCCCGTCCGGGCTCAAGGAGCAGGTCGCCGGTGAGGTGCGGGTCGTCCTGGTGTGGCGCGAGACGGCCCCGCTGCACGTCCCGGAGGTCGCCGCGCTGCGAGAGCGGGCCGTGGAGTCCGGCCGCCGCTGGACGCTGCGGCTGGCCCCGGAGGAGGCCCGTGCGGTCGTCGCCACGGTCACCGGCGGGGCCGCCTTCGCCGCACTGGACGACTTCACGCTGGCCACGCCGAGCCTGGAGGACGTGTATCTGGCGCTGGGCGGCAACACCCAGGGGCTGGTGAAGGCATGAGCACGTGGACCGCCGAATCCGTATGGGACAGGGCGACTGCCAAGGCGAGGAGGAGCAGCGCGACGTGAGTGTCGTACCCGCTGAGGTTCTGCCGGGCGGTGCCCTGGCCGTGGAGGAGACCGCCGGGCGCCCCGCGGCCGAGCTCGGGCCGCGTGCGCGGCTGTGGCCGTCGCTGGCGGCCGTGTACCGGGCGCAGCTGTCCCGCGCGCGCGTCGCCCGGATCCCGCTGCTGTTCGTGGCCACATTCCAGTCGGTCGGGATCATGATCCTGATGCGGGGGGTCGTGGACGGCGGGGGAGAGGCGCAGGCGGTGGTCGCCGGGTCGGCGGTCCTCGTCGTGGCCTTCGTCGCGCTGAACCTGCTGGCGCAGTACTTCGGCCAGCTGCGGGCGAGCGGCGGGCTCGACCACTACGCGACGCTGCCGGTACCGCCGGCCGCCGTGGTGCTGGGGGCGGCGGGCGCGTACGCGTCGTTCACCGTGCCGGGGACCGTGGTCACGGCGGTGTTCGGGTGCGTGCTGTTCGGGCTGCCGCTGACGCATCTGTGGGTGCTCGCGGCGGTGATCCCGCTGGCGGGAGCGGCGCTGGCCGGTCTCGGTGCCGCACTCGGTCTGCTCGCGCCGCGCCCCGAGCTGGCCACGCTGCTCGGGCAGCTGGGCATGTCCGCGGCGCTGCTGCTCGGGGTGCTGCCGGCGGACCGGATGCCCGAGGCCGTGCGGTTCGCCCGGGATCTGCTGCCTTCCACGTACGGCGTGGAGGCCCTCGCGCGGACCTTCGGCGCGCGTCCCGACTGGGCCGTCGTGCTCGGTGACCTCGCCGTGTGCGGGGGTGTGGGCGTGGTGTCGCTGGCCGTCGCCACCTGGGCCTACCGCCGGGCAGCCGTCCGGTGACGCGCCGCACAGGCAGGCCTGGCACGATGTCAGGGTGACCGCACCGTTGACTCCTCCTCCGCATGAACAGTCGCCGCACAACGCGTGGCAGCCGCCGGGTGCCGGGCATGTGGCTCCCGCGCCTCATGACGCCGCGTACGGCGGGCATGCCGGGTACGGCGGTCACGGCGGTGACGAACAGGACGGCCCCGGGATGAAGACCGAAGTGCGGGAGGCCGCCGTGATCACGGTGGCGGTGGCGCTCGCCGGGGTGCTGCTGGGAGTGCTGTGGTGGTGGCTGGCGCCGCACGTGCCACTGGTCGGTGACGTGGTGGACAAGCGCTGGGTCGTCTATCTCAAGGACACCGAGGGGGAGCAGGCGATCGGGGTCGACGGAACGTTCACTCTGCTCGCCCTGGCGTTCGGGGTCGTGAGTGCGGTGGTCGTCTTCCTCGTGCGGCGGCGTGGCGGAGTGCCGGTGGTGGTGGCGCTGGGGGTCGGAGGACTGCTCGGGTCGCTGCTGGCCTGGCGGGTCGGGGTGTGGCTCGGGCCCGCGCAGGATGTGATCGCCCATGCGAGGTCCGTGGGCAAGGGGGTCACGTTCTCGGCCCCGTTGAAGCTCGGGGCGAAGGGGGCGTGGCTGGCGTGGTCATTGGCCGCGCTGCTCGTGCATCTCGGGCTGACGGCGTTGTTCGGGCCTCGGGATGCGGAGCCGGACCCGTATCAGCAGCACGGGGGGTACGGGGCGCCGCCGGCCGCGTAGGGCCCGGCGCGTTGTGGTTGCGGCGGGGGGCGTCCACGCCCGCCGCCCCTGCCCTTCCCGTCACCGGGGGCTGCCGCCCCCAGGCCCTCGCTTCTGCCTCAACGGCCCCGTCGCCGGTGGCGTCGAGGGGTCACGCACGGCCGATGGGGGCCAGGACCGCTGCCGTCAGCTGCGCGAGGTCGCCGGGGGCGAGTTCGACTTCCAGGCCGCGGCGGCCGGCCGAGACGCAGATCGTGTCGTGGGCGGACGCCGAGTCGTCGAGGACCGTCGGGAGCTTCTTACGCTGGCCGAGCGGGGAGATGCCGCCGCGGACGTAGCCCGTGGTGCGTTCCGCCAGGGCCGGGTCGGCCATCGCGGCGCGCTTGCCGCCGACCGCCGCCGCCAGGGCCTTGAGGTCCAACGAGCCCGCCACCGGGACGACGGCCACGGTCAGCGACCCGTCGACGTCGGCGACCAGGGTCTTGAAGACGCGCTCCGGGGAGACACCCATCGCCTCGGCCGCCTCCTCGCCGTACGACGGGTGCGCGGGGTCGTGGTCGTAGGAGTGGACCGTGTAGGTCACACCGGCCGCCGTGAGGGCCACGGTCGCGGGCGTGCCGCCCGCCCGCCGCCCGCCACCCTCCCTGTTCGCATGCGCTTCGCGCGCCCCGACTGCGTGCTGCTGCTTCTTCGGCTTCTTCGCCATCCGGCCTGTACCCCAGAGGTGTGCGTCAGTTGAGACTCGTCGGGCCGCGCGTCAGGTCCGACGCCGGCAGTGACGGCAGACTACGGATGATCGCGGTCTCCGCGCGAAGGAGTTCGAGCTCGTCGCGCAGCCGGGACGCGGAGTCCGGGGCCTGGAGCAGGCGCTGCTTCGTCGGGGTGTCCAGCATCATCGCTGCGGCCACCAGATAGGACACCACGGACGGGTCGTCCGGCAGGTCGGCGCCCGTGGAGAGCGATCGCTCGCGCGCCCCGGCCAGCCGCTTCTGGTACTGGCGGAACGCGCGCAGCACCCCCTCGGCCAGTGCGCCGGCCTCGTCGCCGGGCGCCTCGGGCAGCTCGTCCAGTTCGGCCGTCAGGAACGGGCCCGACGCGTCGACCGAGGCCAGCCGCACCCGGGTCGTGCCGGTCGCCAGCACCTCGAACGAGCCGTCGGCCCGCTCGCGGATCGTCGCGGCGTCCGCCACGCAGCCGGTCGCGAAGAACGCCTTGACCGGGTCCGGGCCGAAGCCGGCCGCGGGCCCGCGCTGGGGGACGGCCGTCTGGTCCGGCATGCCGGGTGCGCTCGGTGCCACCTCGTGGCCGTCGCGGATCGCCACGACGGCGAACCGGCGCGGTTCGTCCTCGGGTGTCTTCAACAGGTCGCGCATCATGGCGCGGTAGCGCTCCTCGAAGACGTTCAGAGGAAGCACGAGCCCCGGGAAGAGCACGGAGTTCAGGGGGAAGAGCGGGAGTCGGACGGTGGTCACGGCGCCACAGCCTAATGGTCGCCGGAGCGGGCACGACGGGCGTGCCCACCTGGTGGATGCCGGGACAGCCCGCTCAGCGGTGCCGACCGGATGTCGGCGCGCATCTGGAGGAAGAGGCCCAGCGGGTCGTCCGACAGCCGGTCCCACGGAAAGGACGTGGCGTACGGGCCGATCAGACGCAGTTGGACGCGGGCCTCTTCCCAGCGTTCCAGCCGCACGAGGACGTACATCAGTTTGTTCCGGATCTCGGCGGGCCACGGATCGGCCGCCGGGAAGCGGGCGGAGAGCGCGATCGCCCGGTCGGCCGCCGCGTCCAGCTGCTCGCGCGGCACCTCGGGGCCGCAGCCGTCGGTCAGGTAGCCGAGGGCCGCCCGCGTGGGCAGTGCCTGGATGAGCGAGGCCGCCGGAGCGTCCTGGGCGGCCCGCTCGGCGAAGTCGAAGCGCTCGCGGTGGGAGCCGTGCCAGGAGGACGCCAGGTAACGCAGGGCCGCGACATGACAGCCGTAGTGGTGCGGGGCGCGGCGGACCGCGGCCTCCCACAGCCGCTCGAAGCAGGTGTGCCCGGCGTTCGTGCCGCGTGCGTGGTCCAGGGCGATCCGCCACGCCACCGGGTCGCGGTCGTCCGCGCGCGCGGCGGCCGTGATGAGCGGGCTCACGTCGTGCAGCAGCTCCGCCCGCGCCGGGGACCGCCATGCCCGGTCCACTGCCAGCTGGGCCCGGACGAGCAGCACGTCCGGGTCGTACGGGGCGGCGGCGGACCACCGCTGGAACCACTCGTCGCGCGCGTGCGCGAAGGCCGCGAGCCGCCGCGCGTACCGGTCGCGGTTCTCCCACTCCGCGTTCTCGCGGGTGGCGGCGAGCAGGCCGGCCGCGGGCCCGGACGCGCCTTGCGCGGCCGCGACCAGGGCGGGGCCGAGCCGGGTGTCGGGCGCGTCGAGGACCACGTCGTCGTCGGGCGTGCCGGTGGCGTGGTGGGGGGCCGTGTTTCTGGTCATCCGGGCCGTACGGATGAAGGGGGGCAGCAGAGCCATGGTGTCGACCATTGAAAGTCCGCAGGTCAGCTGCGCGCCAGCGGGAACACGCAACCGGTGAAAGGTTGTACGTGGGCCGGTCAAGGCCAGGTAAAACGTGACCGTTCAACGGCCGGCGGTCCGCCATGAGCGGCTCAGTTCCGCCGCAGCAGCCGGGTCGCCCCGGCGGCCACCGTCGTCGCCAGGACCCAGCCCAGCAGGATCATCGCCGCGGACAGCCACTGCCGGCCGCCGCTGAGCTGCCACTGGCCGGCCTGGCCCAGATCGATGACCGGCAGCAGCAGGTCCAGGGCGAACAGCGTCGGGTTCCAGGACGGGTTCCCGGGGCCGCTGACCGGGGGCCGGCCGGAATGCGCGAAGGCGACCGAGGCCGCCGCCCACAGCACCGCCATCCACACCGCGGCCCGGCCGGGCCGGTACCCGTAGGCGACGATCCAGTCCTGGAGGTATCCCCAGAGCTTGGCGGCCAACGGCAGTGTCTCGCGGCGCCGGCGCTGCTTGGCGAGCAGCACCTCGCGCGCGTCCTCGTCCTCGCCACAGGCGCGCAGCGCGGTGGCGAGACGCTCGTACGGCTCGGGGTTGTACTCGGCGGTGGCCGCCCCGACCCACTCCAGGCGCTGGGAGAGCGAGAAATGCCCCCGCGGCACGAGGTTCTGGTACACGAAGCCGAGCATGTGCAGCCTGCCCGGGCCGGGCCAGCTGCTCACCACGTCCACGAGATTGACGACCCGTGACCCCGACAGCACCACCTTGCCGCGCTGCGGCCGCTCCCCGAGGAAGCGCAGTTCGAACGTCTGCAGCCGGCGCAGCGCCAGCTCCTGGTCGTCGGTGAGGACGAACCGGGCCCGGTCGAGGTCGACGGCCTCCCCGAACCGTCCGTCGTCGAGCCGCACCCCGCCCTGGCACTCGAACCGCTGGATCCGGGTCCCGCTCGACGGGGTGGTGCCGCTCAGCATCGGGCTGCCCAGGCCGGCGGGGGTCATGTACAGGGTGCGCTCGACGGTCAGCTGGGGTGCGTTCAGGGCGAACCGCGTGTACGGGTTGATCAGCCGGGCGCCGCGCAGGCTCAGCGAGACGCCTATCTTGGCGCCGCGCAGGCTCACCTCGCCGTGCGACTCCAGCAGCTCGGCCTGGACGTCCTGGCCGACGGTCAGGCCGTCCGCGACGATCGAGCGGCCGCTGCGGTCCCGGTACACGATCGCCTGGTTGAGCAGCAGATCCGTACCTATGTGCGCGTCGGTGAGCCGTACGCCGTGGTGGAAGCGGCAGCGCGGCAGATGCAGATCGCCCTCGCACCGCAGCCGGGCCGCTTCCAGGCGCGGCACCGAGCAGTCCACGAGGCGCACGGTCGTGCAGCGGGCCTCCGCCAGCAGGACCTCGTTGTCGAAACGGCAGCCCCGCAGCTCCACGTACGGCGCGATGAGGCCGCCCGCCAGATCCAGGTCGCCGCTGATCCGGATGCCGACGAGCTTCAGGGACGCCACCCTGCCCACCAGGGCGGGCGGCCCGTCGAGCAGCAGCCAGGCGATGGCGCGCGCCCGCACGGTCCGCTCGGGCCCCCAGGCCGTGCCGCCGTGCGGGTCGTCGACGACCTCGTCTCCGCTCCTCAGGTCGTAGACCGCGCCCATGCGGAACGCCTGCCACATGCCGGCCTCGGCCGCGGTCAGGTCGTCCGGCAGATCTCCGGCGCGAACGCCGGCCCCCTCGGTCACCCTGGTTCCTTCCTTCCCGGCTACTCGCGGGTTCGCCCCGCCCGCTACAGCCTTCATGCCCGTTGAGTGACGTTCGGAACGCAGAAAGTGACGAAGGGGTCCGATGGTGACTGCCGGGGTCTGTATCAGCCATTGATACGTGCGGACGGTGCGCTGACCCGGTCTGCGAGAATTGACTGTGTGATCTCCCGAATCGATCTGCGCGGTGACGCCCTTCCCGAGGGCCCCGCCCTGCGCGACCTGCTGCCCCGAGCCGACTTCGACGTTCAGGCCGCCCTGGAGAGGGTGCGTCCGATCTGCGAGGCCGTGCATCATCGGGGCGACGCGGCGCTGATCGACTTCGCCGAGAAGTTCGACGGGGTCCGCCTGGAGTCCGTACGGGTCCCGGGCCGGGCGCTGAAGGACGCGCTGGAGCAGCTCGACCCGGCCGTGCGCGCGGCGCTGGAGGAGTCGGTCCGCCGAGCCCGTCTCGTCCACCGCGCACAGCGCCGTACGAGCCACACCACGCAGGTCGTGCCCGGTGGCTCGGTCACCGAGAAGTGGGTGCCGGTCGAGCGGGTGGGGCTGTACGCGCCCGGCGGCCGGTCGGTCTACCCGTCCTCGGTGATCATGAACGTGGTCCCCGCGCAGGAGGCCGGCGTCGGGTCGATCGCCCTCGCCTCCCCGGCGCAGGCCGAGTTCGACGGGCTTCCGCACCCGACGATCCTCGCCGCCTGCGCGCTGCTCGGAGTCGACGAGGTCTACGCGGCCGGTGGCGCCACCGCCGTCGCGATGTTCGCGTACGGCACCGAGTCCTGCCCGCCCGCCAACATGGTCACGGGCCCCGGCAACATCTGGGTCGCGGCGGCCAAGCGTTACTTCACCGGCAAGATCGGTATCGACGCCGAGGCCGGCCCGACCGAGATCGCCGTCCTCGCGGACTCCACCGCCGACCCGGCGCACGTCGCCTCCGACCTGATCAGCCAGGCCGAGCACGACCCGCTGGCGGCCGCCGTGCTGGTCACGGACTCCGTCGAGCTCGCGGACGCGGTCGAGCGGGAACTGGAGCCGCAGGTCGCGGCCACCAAGCACATCGAGGACCGGATCGTCCCCGCGCTGAAGGGCCGGCAGTCCGCGATCGTGCTGGTCGACGGAGTCGAGGAGGGCCTCAGGGTGGTCGACGCCTACGGCGCCGAGCACCTGGAGATCCAGACGGCCGACGCGGCCGCGGTCGCCGACCGCGTGAAGAACGCGGGCGCGATCTTCATCGGCCCCTGGGCCCCCGTGTCGCTCGGCGACTACGCGGCCGGCTCCAACCACGTCCTGCCCACCGGCGGATGCGCCTGCCACTCCTCGGGCCTGTCCGTCCAGTCCTTCCTGCGCGGCATCCACATCGTCGACTACACGAAGGACGCGCTGGCCGAGGTCGCGCACCACGTGGTGACGCTGGCGGAGGCGGAGGACCTGCCCGCGCACGGCGCGGCGATCAAGGCAAGGTTCGGCTGGAAGGTGCCTGAGAGCAAGTGAGCTTCGGAATCGACGATCTCCCCGTACGGGACGAGCTGCGCGGCAAGTCCCCCTATGGCGCGCCCCAGTTGGACGTCCCCGTACGGCTGAACACGAACGAGAACCCGTACCCGCTGCCCGAGCCGCTGGTCGAGCGGATCACCGAGCGGGTGCGCGAGGCGGCCCGGGACCTCAACCGCTACCCGGACCGGGACGCCGTGGAGCTGCGCACGCAGCTCGCCAAGTACCTGACGGACACGTCCGGTCACCCGGTCGGCCCGGCGAACGTCTGGGCGGCCAACGGCTCCAACGAGGTCATCCAGCAGCTGCTGCAGACCTTCGGCGGACCGGGCCGTACGGCGATCGGCTTCGAGCCGTCGTACTCGATGCACGGCCTCATCGCCCGCGGTACCGGGACCGGATGGATCTCGGGTCCCCGCAACGAGGACTTCACCATCGACCTGACGGCGGCCCGCCAGGCCATCGCCGAGAACCGCCCCGACGTCGTCTTCGTCACCACGCCCAACAACCCCACGGGCACCGCGGTCCCGGCCGAGACGGTCCTCGCGCTGTACGAGGCCGCGCAGGCGGCCAAGCCTTCGATGGTGATCGTGGACGAGGCGTACATCGAGTTCAGCCATGGCGACTCGCTGCTGCCGCTGCTCGAAGGCCGGCCCAACCTCGTCGTCTCCCGGACGATGTCGAAGGCATTCGGCGCCGCGGGCCTGCGCCTCGGCTACCTCGCCGCGCACCCGGCCGTCGTGGACGCCGTCCAGCTCGTACGGCTGCCGTACCATCTGTCGGCCGTCACACAGGCGACCGCCCTGGCCGCCCTGGAGCACACCGACACGCTGCTGAAGTACGTCGAGCAGCTCAAGACGGAGCGGGACCGGCTGGTCACCGAGCTGCTGGCGCTGGGCTACGAGGTCACGGCGTCGGACGCCAACTTCGTGCAGTTCGGGCGGTTCGACGACGCCCAGACGGTCTGGCGGCAGATCCTCGACCGGGGCGTCCTGGTCCGGGACAACGGCGTACCGGGCTGGCTGCGGGTGACCGCCGGAACCCCCGAAGAGAACGACGCGTTCCTCGACGCGGTCCGTGAAATGAAGAAGGAGCAGAGCGCATGAGCCGCGTAGGAAGGGTGGAGCGGACGACCAAGGAGACGTCCGTTCTCGTCGAGATCGACCTCGACGGCACCGGCAGGACGGAGATCTCCACCGGGGTCGGCTTCTACGACCACATGCTCGACCAGCTCGGCCGGCACGGTCTGTTCGACCTGACCGTGAAGACCGAGGGCGACCTGCACATCGACTCGCACCACACCATCGAGGACACCGCCCTCGCGCTCGGCGCCGCCTTCAGGCAGGCGCTCGGCGACAAGGTGGGGATCTACCGGTTCGGCAACTGCACGGTCCCGCTGGACGAGTCCCTGGCCCAGGTGACCGTCGACCTGTCAGGGCGGCCCTACCTCGTGCACACCGAGCCCGAGAAGATGGCGCCGATGATCGGCGAGTACGACACCACGATGACCCGGCACATCCTGGAGTCCTTCGTCGCCCAGGCCCAGATCGCGCTGCACGTGCACGTGCCCTACGGGCGCAACGCGCACCACATCGTGGAGTGCCAGTTCAAGGCGCTGGCGCGGGCGCTGCGCTACGCGAGCGAGCGCGACCCGCGCGCGGCCGGCATCCTCCCGTCCACGAAGGGCGCGCTGTAAGCCATGAACGGACTGTCGACCGTCCTGATCGTCGTCGGCCTCTTCCTGGTCGGCGGCATCATCTCCTTCGTCAAGCAGCAGATGCCGAAGAGCCTCATCGTGCTTCTCTCGATCGGCGCCGCGATGTGTCTCGTCGCGGGTGTCCTGAGGCTGGAGGTGTGGAGTTGAGCGCAGGTTCCAAAAGCGTCGTCGTCTTCGACTACGGCTTCGGCAACGTCCGTTCCGCCGAGCGTGCCCTCGCGCGCACCGGGGCCTCCGTCGAGATAACGCGCGACTTCGACAGGGCCATGAACGCCGACGGCCTGCTGGTGCCGGGCGTCGGCGCCTTCGCCGCCTGCATGCAGGGCCTTCGCGAGGCCCGCGGTGACTGGATCATCGACCGCCGGCTGGCCGGCGGCCGCCCGGTGATGGGCATCTGCGTCGGCATGCAGATCCTGTTCGCGCGCGGCATCGAGCACGGTGTCGAGACCGAGGGCATGGACGAGTGGCCGGGCTCGGTCGAGCCGCTGCAGGCCGACATCGTGCCCCACATGGGCTGGAACACCGTCGAGGCGCCGGCCGACTCCGAGCTGTTCGCGGGGCTCGACGCGGACGCGCGCTTCTACTTCGTTCACTCCTACGCCGTCCACGACTGGACCCTGGAGACCACGAACCCGACGATGCGCGCCCCGCTGGTGACCTGGTCGACGCACGGCAAGCCGTTCGTGGCCGCCGTCGAGAACGGCGCCCTGTGGGCCACGCAGTTCCACCCCGAGAAGTCCGGCGACGCCGGAGCCCAGCTCCTCACCAACTGGATCGGAACACTGTGAGCAAGCTCGAACTCCTCCCCGCCGTCGACGTCCGCGACGGCCAGGCCGTCCGCCTCGTGCACGGCGAGTCCGGCACCGAGACCTCCTACGGCTCCCCTCTTGAGGCCGCCCTCGCCTGGCAGCGGGCCGGCGCCGAGTGGCTGCACCTGGTCGACCTGGACGCCGCGTTCGGCACCGGCGACAACCGGGCGCTGATCGCCGAGGTCACGGAGCGCATGGCGGAGCTGCACATCAAGGTGGAGCTGTCCGGCGGCATCCGCGACGACGGCACGCTCGCCGCCGCCCTCGCCACCGGCTGCACCCGGGTGAACCTCGGCACCGCCGCCCTGGAGACCCCCCAGTGGGTCGCCAAGGTCATCGCCGAGAACGGCGACAAGATCGCGGTGGGTCTCGACGTACGCGGCACGACACTGCGCGGCCGCGGCTGGACCCGGGACGGCGGCGACCTCTACGAGACGCTGGAGCGCCTCGACAAGGAGGGCTGCGCCCGGTACGTGGTGACGGACATCGCCAAGGACGGCACTCTGCAGGGCCCCAACCTGGAGCTGCTGCGCAGTGTGTGCGCCGCGACGGACCGCCCGGTGGTGGCCTCCGGCGGGGTGTCCTCGCTGGACGACCTGCGGGCCATCGCCGAACTGGTACCCCTCGGTGTCGAGGGCTCCATCGTCGGGAAGGCCCTGTACGCGAAGGCGTTCACCCTGGAAGAGGCCCTGGAGGCGGTAGCCCAGTGAGCGATGTACGACGCGTCACGACCGGCGCGCCCTGGGAGGAGGCCTTCGGCTATTCCCGCGCGGTGGAGCTGCCGAACGGCCTTGTGCTGGTCTCCGGCTGCACGTCGATAGTCGACGGCGAGATCGCCGGCGGCGGTCCGTACGAGCAGGCGGTCAACTCGTTCAACGTCGCGATCGCGGCGCTGGGGAAGCTGGGTCTCGGCCGCGAGGACGTCGTGCGTACGCGCATGTACATCACCCATGCCCGGGACGTGGACGACGTCGGACGCGCCCACAAGGAGCTGTTCGACTCCGTCCGGCCCGCCGCATCCATGATCATCGTCTCCGGCTTCGTGGACCCCAGCCTGGTCGTCGAGGTCGAGGTGGAGGCGTTCCGAGGAGTGTCCAGAGCATGACCCTTGCCGTACGAGTGATCCCCTGCCTGGACGTGGACAACGGCCGGGTCGTCAAGGGCGTCAACTTCCAGAACCTGCGCGACGCGGGCGACCCCGTCGAGATGGCCAAGGTGTACGACGCCGAGGGCGCCGACGAGCTGACGTTCCTGGACATCACCGCATCGTCGGGCAACCGCGAGACGACGTACGACGTGGTGCGCCGCACCGCCGAGCAGGTGTTCATCCCGCTGACGGTCGGCGGCGGCGTCCGCACGGCCGAGGACGTGGACAAGCTGCTGCGGGCGGGCGCGGACAAGGTCGGCGTCAACACGGCGGCCATCGCCCGCCCGGATCTCATCCGCGAGATCGCGGAGCGCTTCGGCCGGCAGGTGCTGGTCCTGTC
Organism: Streptomyces sp. NPDC040410; assembly: GCF_055595715.1. Lineage (NCBI taxonomy): Bacteria > Bacillati > Actinomycetota > Actinomycetes > Kitasatosporales > Streptomycetaceae > Streptomyces > Streptomyces sp. NPDC040410. The sequence continues at coordinate 80,162 of NZ_JBVIVK010000008.1, read as the reverse complement.
GGTGGACGCACGGCGCACCCCCTCCGGGAGCTTCGAGGTCACCACCCACGGCGGCCGCAAGGGCACCGGCATCGACGCGATCGAGTGGGCGCACCGGGCCGCGGAGCTGGGCGCGGGGGAGATCCTGCTCAACTCGATGGACGCGGACGGCACGAAGGACGGCTACGACCTGGAGATGATCGCGGCCGTCCGCAAGCAGGTGTCGGTCCCCGTGATCGCCTCCGGCGGCGCGGGAAGGCTCACCGACTTCCCGCCGGCGATCTCGGCGGGTGCGGACGCGGTGCTGGCCGCCTCCGTGTTCCACTTCGGCGATCTGCGGATCGGCGAGGTGAAGGACGCGCTGCGGGAGGCGGGGCACCCCGTCAGGTGACGGTGCTGCCGGCCTGAGCCCCGGTCACTCCCGTTCCTTGGGCTGCGCCAGCTGCACCAGATTGCCCACGGTGTCGTCGAGTACGGCCATGACGACCGGCCCCTGCTCCTGCGGTTCCTGCAGGAAGCGCACCCCGAGCTCCCGCAGCCGGTCGTACTCCGCCCGGACGTCGTCGACGGAGAAGACGATGCAGGGGAGGCGGGCCTCGCGCAGCGCCTTGCGGTACGGCTCCGCGATGGGGCCCTGGCCGGGTTCCAGCAGCAGCTGGAGGTCCGGCTGGGCCCCCTCGGGAGCGCCCACCGTGACGAACAGGTTCCCGCCGCCCAGGTCCATGTGCACGCGGGTCTCGAAGCCGAGGACGTCCGTGTAGAAGGCGTGCGCCTTCGCCACGTCGTCGACGTACACGCCGGTCATCGCGACCTTGATCACGGAGTTACTCCTCAGATACCGAGCTGCTTCGTGTCGTGCAGCCTGGCGATCGCGTCCTTCTCGCCCTCCAGCTCCACGTCCGCGGCGCTCTGCCGGCCGTAGAGGAAGAGCAGCAGCTCGGACGGCTCGCCGGTCGCCGTCACGACCGGTGTTCCCCGGCGGGCCACCGCCGTCTGGCCGTCGGGGCGGCGCAGCACCAGGCCCGTCGCGGCGCCGCGGCCCATCAGCCGCGAGGTGCGCTCCAGCCGCGACCACAGGGCGTCCTGGAAGACCGGGTCGAGCGCGCGCGGCGCCCAGTCGGGCCGGGCGCGGCGGACGTCCTCGGTGTGGACGTAGAACTCGATCGTGTTCGACATCTCGTCGACCGGCTTGAGGGAGAACGGCGAGAAACGCGGCGGGCCGGTACGGATCAGCCGGATCAGCTCCTCGTACGGCTTCGCGGCGAACTCCGCCATCACCCGCTCCAGACGGGGCTGCAGCTGCTTGATCAGGATGCCGCCGACGGCGTCGGGCCGGCGCTCGCGCACCACCACGTGCGCGGCGAGGTCACGGGTGAGCCAGTCCTCGCACAGGGTCGGGGCCTCGGGGCCCTCGGCCTCCAACAGGTCGGCCAGGAGAAGTCGTTCACGCTTCGCGAATGTCGACATGAAAGCCAGCCTACGGCCGCCCTCGGGGTCCGCCCAGTGGACACTCCCCAGGGCCTGCCGGTGCCGCGCGGCACAATGGCACACATGACCAGCACGCCCGCGCCCAGCAGCCTGGACCCCGAGATCGCCGCGCGTCTCAAGCGCAGCGCCGACGGGCTCGTCCCCGCCATCGCCCAGCAGTACGACACCGGCGAGGTGCTCATGCTCGGCTGGATGGACGACGAGGCGCTGCACCGCACGCTCACGACCGGCCGCTGCACGTACTGGTCGCGCAGCCGGGGAGAGTACTGGGTCAAGGGCGACACCTCCGGTCACTTCCAGTGGGTCAAGTCCGTCGCCCTCGACTGCGACGCCGACACCGTGCTGGTCAAGGTCGACCAGGTCGGCGCCGCCTGCCACACCGGCGCCCGCACCTGCTTCGACACCGACGTGCTCCTCAAGGACGCCGATTCCGGCGTACCCGCCTCGGATCAGTAGGGTCAGCCGCCATGGACCTCGACACGTTCCGCAAGCTGGCCACCGACCGCCGCGTCATTCCGGTCACCCGCAAGCTCCTCGCCGACGGCGACACCCCGGTCGGGCTCTACCGCAAGCTCGCCGCCGAGCGCCCCGGCACGTTCCTGCTGGAGTCCGCGGAGAACGGCCGTTCGTGGTCCCGCTACTCCTTCGTGGGCGTCCGCAGCGCGGCGACCCTCACCGCGAGGGACGGCCAGGCCCACTGGCTCGGCACCCCGCCCGTCGGCGTCCCCGTCGACGGCGACCCCCTCGCCGCCCTGCGCGCCACCATCGAGGCCCTGCACACCCCCCACGAGGACGGCATGCCGCCCTTCACCGGCGGCATGGTCGGCTATCTGGGCTACGACATCGTGCGCCGCCTGGAGAAGATCGGCCCAGGGGAGCGGGACGACCTCAGGCTGCCCGAGCTCACCATGCTCCTCACCAGCGACCTCGCGGTCATGGACCACTGGGAGGGCTCGGTCCTGCTGATCGCCAACGCGATCAACCACAACGACCTCGACACGGGCGTCGACGAGGCGTACACGGACGCGGTGGCCCGCCTGGACGCGATGGAGGCCGACCTGTCCCGCGCGGTCGCCCAGCCGCCCGCGATCCTCCCGCCCTCCGAACTGCCCGAGTACACGGCCCTGTGGGGCGGCGAGGACTTCCAGGCGGCCGTCGAGGACGTCAAGGAGCGCATCCGGGCGGGCGAGGCCTTCCAGGTCGTACCGTCGCAGCGCTTCGAAACGCCGTGCACGGCGAGCGCGTTGGACGTCTACCGGGTGCTGCGGGCGACCAACCCGTCCCCGTACATGTACCTGTTCCGCTTCCCCCACGGGGACAAGGGCGCTTTCGACGTCGTCGGCTCCTCCCCCGAAGCCCTGGTCAAGGTCGAGGACGGGCAGGCGATGGTCCACCCCATCGCCGGCACCCGGCACCGGGGCGCCACCCCGCAGGAGGACCAGGCCCTCGCCGACGAACTGCTCGCCGACCCCAAGGAGCGCGCCGAGCACCTGATGCTGGTCGACCTCGGCCGCAACGACCTCGGACGGGTCTGCGAGCCCGGCTCCGTCGAGGTCGTCGACTTCATGTCCATCGAGCGGTACTCGCACGTCATGCACATCGTCTCGACGGTGACGGGCCGGGTCGCGCAGGGCCGCACGGCCTTCGACGTGCTGACCGCGTGCTTCCCGGCCGGCACGCTGTCCGGCGCGCCCAAGCCCCGCGCGATGCAGATCATCGACGAACTCGAGCCGTCCCGGCGCGGCTTGTACGGCGGCTGCGTCGGCTACCTCGACTTCGCGGGCGACTCCGACACCGCCATCGCGATCCGCACCGCCCTGCTGCGCGACGGCACCGCGTACGTCCAGGCGGGCGCCGGCATCGTCGCCGACTCCGACCCGGTCGCCGAGGACCAGGAGTGCCGCAACAAGGCTGCGGCGGTCCTGCGTGCCGTGCACACGGCGAACCGACTGGGCAGGTAGGGCGCTTCTCACGTGAACCCCGGGTGACCGTTCGCCCGGGGTTCGGGCGATAGTGGAGTACGTGACTGCTGTACCTCACCCCCGTTCCGAAGCCGCAGGACCCGTCAGGGCCGGCCGCCTCAGCCTTGCCGTAGCCCTTCTGTCCGGGGCGCTCGGCGCGGCCGTGACGCTGCTCGCCACCCGGCAGCGGTGGTCGCAGGGCACCGCGACGGTGGCCGGCGGCGACTTCCCCCTGACCGCCAAGGGCAGCGACGTCACGGGCGTCCCCGCTTCCCTCGCCATAGTGGGCCTCGCCGCGCTCGTGGCCGTCTTCGCCGTCCGCAAGGCCGGCCGCGTCCTGGTCGCAGGCCTGCTCGCGCTCTCCGGCGCGGGCACGATCGCCGCGGCGCTGCTCGGCGCCTCCGACACCTCCGCGCTCGACGAGAAGGCCGCGCAGGCCAGCGGCGACACCTCGGCCACCGTCGACACGCTCACCCACACCGCCTGGCCGTACGTCGCGGCCGCCGGCGGCGTGCTGATCCTCCTCGCCGGACTGCTCGCTCTGCGGCACGGCCGCCGGTGGCCCGCGATGTCCGGCCGCTACGAGCGGGCCGGAGCCCCCCGCCCGCGCCGCAGGGCGCCCACCGCCGACCCCGACCGCCCCGAGGACATCTGGAAGGCGCTCGACCGGGGAGAGGACCCCACCGGGGCATAGCGCGGCGACGACGGGAGACCCCCGCAGACCGCACGCGCGTGCGTGCGGGACAATGAACCCTGAGCGTCCGGCTCAGACACGAAAACAGCAACGAGGAGCAAGTCATGGCGGGCAGCAGCCACGGTCACACCCCGGCCGCCTGGACCGGTGTCACAATCGCCTTCATCGGTTTCTGCGTGGCGGGCGCCTTCATGGTGTTGGCCCAGCCGGCGGGCTTCTGGGCCGGCATGGCGATCGTGATCCTCGGCGGCGTGGTCGGCTGGATCATGAGCGCGATGGGCCTGGGCATGCCGAAGAACGCCGCCACGGCGCGCCGGACCGCGGGGCAGCGCGAGCCCGCGAGCGTCGAGAGCTGAATCCCGCACGGGAGTGGCGCAGGACTTCGGTGAGGGGCGGTCCGGCAGGAATGCCGGACCGCCCCTCACGCGCGCGTGGGGCCGTGCGGGGGCACAATGCAAGGCGTGACCGACAGCCAGAGGGCGACGCCGTCCGCAGCCGGGGCCGTGGCGGGACGGCTTGCGATGCCCGCCGGGGTGCTCGCGGCGGTCGCCGGGGCCTTCGCATACGTGGGGGCCGTGGACCCCAACGAGCCCGGCCACTACCCGGCCTGCCCGCTCCTGCGCTACGCCGGCATCTACTGCCCCGGCTGCGGCGGGCTGCGCAGCGCGCACGCCTTCGTGACGGGAGATTTCACGGGAGCGCTCACGGACAATGCTCTGGCCGTCGCCGGATACCTGGTCTTCGCGGTGGTGTGGACCGTCTGGGTGGTCCGCTCGCTGCGCGGGCGGCCGCTGAGGATCGATCTCGGGCCGGTGCACCTGTGGAGTCTGGGCGCGTTGCTGCTGGTCTTCACGGTTGTCCGGAACCTGCCGTTCGGTGGCTGGCTGCACCCTTGATCAACTCGTGAACGTCCAGGTAGTGGGACCGGCGTCAACCGGATGCGAGGGCTGTGCCCTCCTCCGGATACCATCGCAAGTGACCATAGGTTCCCGTCATCGGTCCGATCCGGTGAGGCGGGCCGGTGGGGCAAGCTCAACCGCTGAACAGTCAACCGTCTGGAAGGGGGCCGCTCGCGTGAGTGTGCTCGACGAGATCATCGACGGAGTCCGTGCCGACCTCGCGGAACGGCAGGCGCGCGTCAGCCTCGACGAGCTCAAGGAGCGCGCGGCGAAGGCTCCCGCGGCCAAGGACGGCGTCGCCGCCCTGCGCGGCGACGGCGTCAAGGTGATCTGCGAGGTCAAGCGCTCCAGCCCGTCCAAGGGCGCGCTGGCCGCGATCGCCGACCCGGCCGGACTCGCCGCGGACTACGAGGCCGGCGGCGCGGCCGTCATCTCCGTGCTGACCGAGCAGCGCCGCTTCGGCGGCTCGCTGGCGGACCTGGAGGCGGTCCGCGCGCGCGTGGACATCCCCGTGCTGCGCAAGGACTTCATCGTCACCTCGTACCAGCTGTGGGAGGCCCGGGCGTACGGCGCCGACCTCGCGCTGCTCATCGTCGCCGCCCTGGACCAGGCCGCGCTGGAGAGCCTGATCGAGCGCGCCGAGTCCATCGGCCTCACGCCGCTCGTAGAGGTGCACGACGAGGACGAGGTCGAGCGCGCGGTGGACGCCGGCGCGAAGATCATCGGCGTCAACGCGCGCAACCTCAAGACGCTGGAGGTCGACCGCGGGACGTTCGAGCGGGTGGCCCCCGAGATCCCCGCCGGACTCATCAAGATCGCCGAGTCGGGCGTGCGCGGACCGCACGACCTGATCGCGTACGCCAACGCCGGCGCCGACGCGGTCCTGGTCGGCGAGTCCCTCGTCACCGGGCGCGACCCGAAGTCTGCCGTGTCCGACCTGGTGGCGGCGGGCGAGCACCCGGCACTGCGGCACGGCCGGGGCTGAGGACTGGGTAGAGTTGGCCCCGATGACGCTTCCGATCACCGTGACGACCACGGACCGCTACGCCCGCCTCGCGCGCGGCTGCCGGCCCCGTGGCTGCCGTGCGCCCGCACGACGGGTGCACGGGCGACGGGTGCGGTACGTCATCGGTGACGAACCTGGGCAGGTGAACGGGCGTCGATGGCAGCGCGCCCTGTAGGGGCGCGGGGGCAGTGCCCGATCATGCGGCTCCGCCGCGCGGGCGCGACAAGCCACTGGCGGCCGTCAGCCGTCGGACAAAGCCCCGCCCCCCACGGCGACTAGTGCTGTTCACACACCACTCACCGTGAGGTTTCCGCATGCCCAGCGAGTTCTTCATCCCTGACCCGGAGGGTCAGGTTCCCAGCGCCGAAGGCTACTTCGGCGCGTTCGGCGGCAAGTTCATCCCGGAGGCGCTGGTCGCCGCCGTGGACGAGGTCGCCGTCGAGTACGACAAGGCGAAGGCAGATCCCGAGTTCGCCCGCGAGCTCGACGAACTGCTCGTCCACTACACCGGCCGCCCCAGCAGCCTCACCGAGGTACCCCGGTTCGCCGAACACGCCGGTGGCGCCCGGGTGTTCCTCAAGCGCGAGGACCTCAACCACACCGGCTCACACAAGATCAACAACGTGCTCGGCCAGGCCCTCCTCACCAAGCGGATGGGCAAGACGCGGGTCATCGCGGAGACCGGCGCCGGCCAGCACGGCGTCGCCACCGCCACCGCCTGCGCGCTGTTCGGACTCGAGTGCACGATCTACATGGGCGAGATCGACACCCGGCGCCAGGCCCTCAACGTGGCCCGGATGCGCATGCTCGGCGCCGAGGTCATCGCCGTGAAGTCCGGCAGCCGCACGCTCAAGGACGCGATCAACGAGGCGTTCCGCGACTGGGTCGCCAACGTCGACCACACCCACTACCTCTTCGGGACCGTGGCAGGCCCGCACCCCTTCCCGGCGATGGTGCGCGACTTCCACCGCGTCATCGGCGTCGAGGCGCGCCGCCAGCTCCTGGAGCGCGCCGGACGCCTCCCCGACGCCGCCGTCGCCTGCGTCGGCGGCGGCTCCAACGCCATCGGCCTCTTCCACGCCTTCATCCCGGACACGGACGTACGCCTCATCGGCTGCGAGCCGGCCGGGCACGGCGTCGAGACCGGCGAGCACGCGGCGACCCTGACCGCGGGCGAGCCCGGCATCCTGCACGGCTCCCGGTCGTACGTCCTGCAGGACGACGAGGGCCAGATCACCGAGCCGTACTCGATCTCGGCGGGTCTGGACTACCCCGGCATCGGGCCGGAGCACTCCTACCTCAAGGACAGCGGCCGCGCCGAGTACCGCGCGGTCACCGACGACGCGGCCATGCAGGCCCTGCGTCTGCTGTCGCGGACCGAGGGCATCATCCCGGCCATCGAGAGCGCCCACGCGCTCGCCGGTGCGCTGGAGGTCGGCAGGGAGCTGGGCAGGGACGGGCTGATCGTGGTCAACCTGTCCGGCCGCGGCGACAAGGACATGGACACGGCCGCCCGATACTTCGGCCTGTACGACACCGACGCCGAAGTCGCCGCCGACGCGGACGGCGAGATCGCCGAGATCGAGGGGGACGTCAAGTGAGCGGGAACATTCAGCTGCTGAGCGACACCCTCGCGGCCGCCAAGGCGGAGGGACGATCCGCTCTCATCGCCTACCTCCCGGCCGGGTTCCCGACCGTGGACGGCGGCATCGAGGCGATCAAGGCCGTCTTCGACGGCGGCGCCGACGTCGTCGAGGTCGGTCTGCCGCACAGCGACCCCGTCCTCGACGGTCCGGTCATCCAGACCGCCGACGACGTCGCCCTGCGGGGCGGGGTCAGGATCGCGGACGTGATGCGGACGGTCCGGGAGGCGTACGAGGCCACCGGGAAGCCCGTCCTCGTCATGACGTACTGGAACCCGATCGACCGCTACGGCGTCGAGCGCTTCACCGCCGAACTGGCCGAGGCCGGCGGCGCGGGCTGCATCCTGCCGGACCTGCCCGTCCAGGAGTCGGAGCTGTGGAGGGAGCACGCCGAGAAGCACGGGCTGGCCACGGTCTTCGTGGTCGCGCCCAGCAGCAGGAACGAACGGCTCGCGCAGATCACGGCGGCGGGCAGCGGGTTCGTCTACGCCGCCTCGCTGATGGGCGTCACGGGCACCCGCGAGTCGGTGGGCGCGCAGGCCCAGGACCTGGTGGAGCGCACCCGGGCCACGGGGACCGGTCTGCCGGTGTGCGTCGGGCTCGGCGTCTCCAACGCCGAACAGGCCACCGAGGTCGCAGGCTTCGCCGATGGCGTGATCGTCGGCTCGGCCTTCGTGAAGCGGATGCTGGACGCGCCGGACGACGCGGCCGGTGTCGAGGCGGTCCGCGCCCTCGCGGGCGACCTCGCGAAGGGCGTGCGCGGACAGGCGTAGCGCACGGGACATCGTCATACCGGTCCCTCGTACGGGTGGACCTCGGACCGGGGAGGCGCGCTGCGCCTCCCCGGTTCGTTCTGCGGGGTGTGAGCGAGAAGAACCGTGACGGAAAGCGCACCGCCCGGGAGCGGCTGGCGGTCGAGCGCGAGAAGCAGAGGGCCGCGGAGAAGCGACGGCGTGGGCTGATCGTGGGCGTCAGCGTCGTCTGCGTCCTGGGCCTCGCGGCGGTGATCGGCATCATCGCCGCGAACGCCGGCAAGGACGAGGGCGGCGACTCGGCGGGTCCCGCCGTGGCGCCCTCGGGGGCCAAGGGCAAGGACGGCCTCGCGATCCCGGTCGGCAGGGAGAGCGCCAAGTCGACGCTCACGATCTGGGAGGACTTCCGCTGCCCGGCCTGCCAGGCCTTCGAGACGGCGTACCGCTCGACGATCCATGAGCTGACGGACACGGGCGGGCTCAAGGTGGACTACCACCTCGCGACGATCATCGACGGCAATGTGGGCGGCAGCGGCTCCGGCAACGCGGCCAACGCGGCGGCCTGCGCCCAGGACGCCGGAAAGTTCACCGCCTACCACGACGTGCTGTACGAGAACCAGCCGCCGGAGAACGACGACGCCTTCGCTGCGGACAGCAAGCTCATCGAGCTGGCGGGCAAGGTCGACGGCCTCGACACGCCCGCTTTCCGCACCTGTGTGGAGGACGGTACGCACGACAGCTGGGTCGCGAAGTCCAATCAGGCCTTCAAGGACGGCGGCTTCAGCGGTACGCCGACCGTGCTGCTGAACGGCAAGAACATCTACCAGGACCAGACGATGACCCCGGCGAAGCTGAAACAGATGGTGCAGGAGGCGAACCAGGGGTAAGTGATTCTCACGTCCCCGTTACGGACCCGTAGCCGAGCTGCCTGCCGTGCCCCCCGTCCGGCAGGGTAGCGTCGACCCTGCCATGGAACTTGCCTACATTCCCAGCCCGTCGCGCGGGGTGCTGTACCTCGGCCCCATTCCGCTGCGCGGCTACGCGTTCTGCATCATCATCGGCGTCTTCGTCGCCGTCTGGCTCGGCAACAAGCGCTGGATCGCCCGCGGCGGGCGCGCCGGCACGGTGGCCGACATCGCGGTCTGGGCCGTGCCCTTCGGCCTCGTCGGCGGCCGGCTCTACCACGTGATCACGGACTACGAGCTGTATTTCAGCGAGGGCCGTGACTGGGTGGACGCCTTCAAGGTGTGGGAGGGCGGCCTCGGCATCTGGGGCGCGATCGCGCTCGGTGCGCTGGGCGCCTGGATCGGCTGCCGGCGCCGGGGCATCCCGTTGCCCGCGTACGCCGACGCCGTGGCCCCCGGCATCGCCTTCGCGCAGGCGATCGGCCGCTGGGGCAACTGGTTCAACCAGGAGCTGTACGGGCGGTCCACCGACCTGCCCTGGGCGCTGAAGATCACGTCGTCGACGGACGGCCGGGTGCCCGGCACCTACCACCCGACGTTCCTGTACGAGTCCCTGTGGTGCATCGGGGTCGCCCTGCTCGTCATCTGGGCCGACCGCCGCTTCAAGCTGGGCCACGGGCGGGCGTTCGCGCTGTACGTCGCCGCGTACTGCGTGGGCCGGTTCTGGATCGAGTACCTGCGGGTGGACGACGCCCACCACATCTTCGGCCTGCGGCTGAACAACTGGACCGCGCTGATCGTGTTCCTCCTCGCGGTGACGTACATCGTGGTGTCCGCGAAGAAGCGGCCGGGACGGGAAGCTGTCGTCGAACCGGGTGCCTCCGACGATAGGACCGAGGCCGGGGCGGAGGACGAGCCCAAGGGCGAGGCGAAGGACGACGCCGAGGCCGACTCCTCGGACGTATCGGAGGACAGGGACGAAGGCGTGAAGGACGAGGCCAAGGAAGACGCCAAGGGCGAGGCGGAGTCCGCGAACAAGAGCTGACCGCCGGCCGTACGCAGACGAGGGCGCCCCGGAATCCTCCGGGGCGCCCTCGTCGTGTGCGGGGGAGGCGGCCTAACGTCGGCGGGCCAGTGACAGCGTGCGTTGCGCCATCGCCACCACCGCCGCATCGATGAACCTTCCGTCGGGCAGCGCCTGGGCGCCCTGTTCTCTCGTCGCCGCCTTCACGATCGTCTCCGCCTGTTCGAGCTCCCACTCGGTGGGGAGGTAGGACCGTTCGATGACCGGGAGCTGGCGGGGATGGATCGCCGCGCGGCCCAGGAAGCCCAGGGCGCGGCCGTGGGCGCAGGAGGCCGCCAGGCCCTCCAGGTCACGGATGTCGGGGTGGACCGACTGGGGCGGCGGCGCGAGGCCCGCCGCCCTGGCGGCCACGACGGTCCGGGAGCGGGACCAGTCGAGGCCCGCGTCCTCACGAACGCCCAGGTCGGCCCGTAGGTCCGCCTCTCCCAGGGCGATGCCGCGCAGAGCCGTGTGCGCGGCGGCGATCGCGTAGGCGTGTTCGACGCCCAGGGCGGTTTCCAGGAGGGCGTACAGCGAGGGTGCGCCTCCGTCGGCGGGGGCCGTGCCCCGCGCGACGCGGACCACCTGCTCGGGCGAGGTCACCTTCGGGAGGCGCAGGCCGGACACGCCGGGGAGGGCCGCCACCGCCCGGAGGTCGGTGTCGGCGAGGGGCCCGTCCAGGGCGTTCACCCGGACGTGGACCGGGACGGGCTGCGGTTCGGCGAGGAGTTCGGCGGTGGCGGCGCGGGCGTACTCCTTGCGGTCGGGGGCGACCGCGTCCTCCAGGTCGATCACGACGACGTCGGCGCCGGCGCGCAGAGCTTTCGCGACGACGGACGGGCGGTCGCCCGGGGCGTACAGCCAGGTGAGGGGCGCCGTGGTCACAGGGCTCCCTCCGTGCGCAGGGCGGTCAGTTCGGCCGGGGTCAGGCCGAGTTCGGTCAGGACCGTGTCCGTGTCGGCGCCGTGCGGGCGGCCCGCCCAGCGGATCGCGCCGGGGGTGGCGGAGAGCCGGAAGAGGACGTTCTGCATGCGCAGCGGCCCCAGTTCGGGGTCGTCGACGGTCGTGACGGTGTCGAGCGCCTGGTACTGAGGGTCCGTCATCACGTCCCGCACGTCCTGGATCGGAGCCACCGCCGCCTCCGCCTTCTCGAAGGCGGCGAGGACCTCCTCGCGGGTGCGTTCGGCGATCCAGGTGCCGACCGCCTCGTCGAGGACGTCGCAGTGGCGGGCCCGGTCCGCGCCCGTCGCGAACCATGGTTCGCCGATCAGCTCCGGGCGGCCCACCAGGCGCATCACGCGTTCCGCGACCGACTGGGCGGACGTGGAGACGGCGACCCAGGTGCCGTCCGCGGTGCGGTAGGTGTTGCGCGGGGCGTTGTTCTGGGAGCGGTTGCCGGTGCGGGGCTGGACGTGGCCGAGCTGGTCGTACCAGAGGGGCTGCGGGCCGAGCACCAGCAGGATCGGCTCGATGATCGCCATGTCGACGACCTGGCCCTCGCCGGTGCGTTCGCGTGCCGCGAGGGCCGTCATGACGGCGTAGGCGGTGGCCAGCGCCGCGATGGAGTCGGCGAGACCGAAGGGCGGGAGCGTCGGGGGCGCGTCCGGCTCGCCCGTGATGGCGGCGAAGCCGCTCATCGCCTCGGCGAGGGTGCCGAAGCCGGGGCGGCGCGCGTACGGGCCGAACTGGCCGAAGCCGGTGACCCGGGTGAGGACGAGGCGCGGGTTGGCGGCCGACAGCTCCTCCCAGCCCAGGTCCCACTTCTCCAGGGTGCCGGGGCGGAAGTTCTCGATGATCACATCGGCGGTGGCGGCGAGGCGGAGGAGGGTCCTGCGGCCGCCCGGTTTCGACAGGTCGAGGGTGACGGTGCGCTTGTTGCGGCCCAGGAGTTTCCACCACAGGCCCACACCGTCCTTCGACGGGCCGTGGCCGCGGGAGGGGTCCGGTTTCGCCGGGTGCTCGATCTTGATGACCTCGGCGCCGTAGTCGCCGAGCAGGGTGGCGGCGAGCGGGCCTGCGAAAAGCGTGGCGAGGTCGAGGACGCGCACACCGGTCAGGGGCTTGGTCGGGGGAGAGGTGGTCATGCGGTGAACCGCGCCTCGATCTCGGACCGGTACGGCATCGACGCCGACGCGCCTTCCCGCTGGACCGACAGCGCGGCTGCCGCCCCCGCCCACGCCAGCGCTTCGGGCACCGGCCGTTCGTCGCCCAGCGCCACCGCGAGCGCGCCCACGAACGTGTCGCCCGCGCCGGTCGAGTCGACGGCGGTGACCCGGGGTGCGGGGACGGTGAGCGGTTCGGCGCCCCGGGCCGCGTACAGGCTGCCCGCCGCTCCCAGGGTGATGACCACCTCCGGCACCCGGTCGAGCAGGGCCAGGGCCGCGCCCTGCGGGTCGGTGATGCCGGTGAGGGCGGCGGCCTCGTGCTCGTTGGGGACCAGCAGGTCGGTGGCGGCGAGTAGTTCGGGCGGGAGCGGCTGGGCGGGGGCCGGAGTCAGGATCGTACGGACGCCGTGGGCGCGGGCCGTCCGCGCGCCCGCGACGACCGCCGCCAGGGGGATCTCCAGCTGGAGGAGCAGCGCGTCGGCCGAAGCGATGAGACCTTCGTCGCCGGGGGCGAGGTGCTCGACGGTGCCGTTGGCGGCGGGGATCACGACGATCGCGTTGCCGCCCTCGTCGTCCACGACGATGTGCGCGGTGCCCGAGGGGCCCTCGGTGGTGCGCAGGTGGTCGGTGTTCACGCCGGAGAGTTCGAGGGTGGAGCGCAGGCGGCTGCCGAAGGCGTCGTTGCCGACCGCGCCGATCATCGACACGGTGGCGCCCGCGCGGGCCGCGGCGACCGCCTGGTTGGCGCCCTTGCCGCCGGGGATCGTACGGAACTCCCGTCCCGTCACGGTCTCTCCGCGCTGCGGGGCCTTCTCGACGTAGGCGACGAGGTCCATGTTCGTGCTGCCGAGTACGGCGATGTGGGTCATGGGCGCGGTGCCTCCAGCGAGGTGAGCTCGTGGGTGAGGTGGGCCAGGGTGTCGAAGCCGATGCCGTTGAAGTCGCCGACGGTGGTGGACAGGCGGTTCTTGAGGGGGGCCGTCCAGTGGTCCGGGAGTGCGGCGGGGCTGCCCGCGAGGAGCCCGGCGATGCCGCCTGCGGTGGCGCCGTTGGAGTCGGTGTCCCAGCCGCCGGACACGGCACGGCAGACGGAGCCGTTGAAGTCGCCGTCCGCGTGGGTGAGGGCGGCGGCGATCAGGGCGGTGTTGGGGACGGCGTGGACCCAGTGGTGGGTGTGGCCGTGGGCCGCGTGGAGTTGGTCGACGACCGTGTCGAAGTCCTTGTGGGACCGGGCCAGTTGGACGGCGTGGTCGACTGCTCGGGCGAGGCGGGAGGCCGGGGGGACGACCGTGAGGCCGGTGCGCAGGCAGGTGTGGATGTCGTGGGATCCGGTGGCCGCGGTGGCGATGGCGGCCGCCGTGAACATCGCCGCGTAGACGCCGTTGGCGGTGTGCGTGAGGGTGGCGTCCCGGTGGGCCTGCTCCGCCGCTGCCGCCGGGTCGCCGGGGTTCGTCCAGCCGTGGATGTCGGCGCGGATCAGGGCGCCGATCCACTCGCGGAAGGGGTTGCGGTGGCGGGCCGTGCGCGGGGGTTCGAGGCCGGTGAGGAGGTTGCGGTAGGCGATGCGTTCGGCGGTGAACGTGCGGCCGGCGGGGAGTTCGTCGAGCCAGAGGGACGCGACGTCCCTGGTGGTGAAGTGCTTGCCGTGGCGCTGGAGCAGGAGAAGGTTCAGGAGGGGGTAGTTCAGGTCGTCGTCCTCGGGCATGCCGTCGATGTTCTCGGCGAGGGACGTGGTCGCCGAGCGGCGGTTCCAGGGGTATGCCGTGAGGAGGTCCTCGGGGACGCCGCGGGCGGTGAAGTACGTGGTGAGGGGCCAGTTGCCGGTTGACCTGGCCAGTTGGCGGATGCCGGTCAGGGGGAGCTTTTCGACGGGTTTGCCCAGGAGGCAGCCGACGGCTCTTCCGAGCCAGGCGGCTTCCAGGCGGGCCTGGGTGGTTGCCGGGGGGTGGGTCGCGCTGCCCGGCGCCTGCGGGGTGCCGTCCTTCTTCGGGACGGGTGGCGCCCCGGCGGCACGACGGCCCGCGGCTGGGCCGGACCGACTGACCGCGGCTGGGCGGCCCCGGCCGGTCTCGAGCCCTGAAGGCCAACTCGTGCACAGCGCCTTGAGCTTTGCCAGGTCCGTCGGTTCGCTGTCCGCCAACCTGCCCGGCAGGTCCGCCAGTTCGTCGAGCAGGTCCTCCGCCAGCAGCCGCAGATACCTAGACGCCGGTTCCGGTGATGCTCCCGCCCGGAGGGGAGCGTCCGGCCCGCCCGCCGCACGCCACCTCGCCGCGATCGCCGAGGGCTCCCGCCCGTCCAGTGCCGCCTGGCGCAGTTCGTGGCCCAGCAGGTCTTCCGGCTGGACCCAGGTCAGTCGGAGCATCTCGGGCCTCCGAGCTCGGCGAACGCCGCCTCGTGGGCCCGGCGGCGGCGGACGTCCCGTTCGAAGATCTCCCGGGTGACCTCCGTGAGCGCCGTCGCCGGTTCCCACAGGTCCAGGCGGCTGGCCTCCGCGACCGTCTTCGCCCAGTCCTCGGGGGCAGGCGAGCCCAGGGCGCCCGCCAGCGCGCCGGCCATCGTCGCGATCGAGTCGCAGTCGCGGCCGTAGTTCACCGCGCCCAGGACCGCGTGGCGGAAGTCGCCGTGCGCGACGAGCACCATGCCGAGGGCGACGGGGAGTTCCTCGATCGTGTGCAGGCGGGAGGGGCGGCGGGCGGCCAGGGAGGGGGCCCGGTAGTCGGGGCCCACCGTGTCGTAGGGCGCCACCGCCTCCCGGAGCGGGCCGAGGGCCGACTCGAAGTCCGTGTACCGGGACGCCACGTCGCAGACCGTCTCGATCGCCGCTCGCGTGCCGTCCTGCGCGAGGCCGAGGCAGGCGGTCACGACCGAGTCCGGGGTCGCGCCGGGCGTGCTCGCCGCCGCCACCGCCGCCGCGAAGACGGCCGCTGCCTCACGGCCGTACGACGACTGGTGTGCGCCGGCGACGTCCAGGGCCTCGGCGTACGCGCCCGCCGGGTTGGCCGCGTTGACCAGGCCGACCGGGGCCATGTACATCGCGGCACCGCAGTTGACGATGTTGCCGACGCCGGCTTCGCGCGGGTCGGCATGGCCGTAGTGGATCCTCGCCACCAGCCATTTCTCCGCCAGGAAGATCCTCTGCAACGGGAGTGCCTCCGCCTCCAGTTCCGGGATCCAGCGGGGGTTCGTCATCAGGTCCGGGACCAGGCGGTCGGCGATCGCGTACGCGTCGAGATGGTCGCGGACCTGCGCGTACACCCGTACCAGCGCATGCGTCATCAAGGTGTCGTCGGTGACGTGGCCGTCGCCCTTGTGGTACGGGGCGATGGGGCGGGCGGTGCGCCAGGCGTCGCCGTTCCAGGGCCCGACGATGCCGTGGACGCGGCCGCCGTGGCGTTCGAGGATCTGCTCGGGCGAGTAGCCCTCCACGGGGCCGCCCAGGGCGTCGCCCACGGCGGCTCCGACGAGCGCTCCGGTGATCCGCTCCTCCAGGCTTCCCGCTCGGTTTTCTTCTCCTTTGGGCGTCATGCCCCGAATCATCCTCCTGGTGGGGCCGGTTGTGTGGCTTCCAGGAGTTCGGCGAGTTCCACCAGGTCGGTGCCGGTGAGCCGGGGGAGTACGCAGCCGGAGAGCGTGCGGCAGGTCTCTCGCCAGGACTCGGGGACCGCGGCACCGCCGCCGAGGGTACCGGTCAGGGCGCCCACCAGGGCGGGGGCGGAGTCCGCGACCCGGGACAGGCAGGCGGCGGCGGGGACCGCCTGCGCGATCTCGCCGCCGGCCGCGGTGGCCAGGGCCAGGGCGACCGGGACCGTCTCGGCGGCGGCGATGCCGTAGCTGTAGACGTGGTCGACGATCCGGTGCTCGAGTGCCGGGACCGCGGCGAAGGCGCCGTCCGCGTCGAGGGCCAGCTTCAGCGCGTCGCGGGCGTTCCGGCCGATCTCCGTCTCCTCGGGGAGTTCCGCGAGCGCGGCCGCCACGCAGTCCTCCACCTTCGCACCGGCGAGGGCTCGTGCGACGGCCGCCGCCATCGCGCGCGCACCGTGCACTCCGTCGCCGTCCTGGGTGTAGCGGGCGTCGAACTCGGCCAGGTCGGCGGCGAGTCGGGGGTCGCCGGGGTGGGCCACGGCGAGGACGCAGGCCCGTACGCAGGCGGCGTCGTCGAAGTAGTGCGGGTTGTCGTGGCCGGTGGCGGGCGGGCGCAGGCCTGCGGCGAGGTTGCCGAGACCGGCCCGGACGGAGATACGGGCGCGCAGCGGCAGCACCGCCGACTCGATCTCGGGGGCGCGTTCGGCCGCCGCGGCCACCTCGCTGGCCAGGGCGTTCCAGGTCAGGTCGATCGCCGCCCGGGTCCGGCGCTCCCGGCTCAGGTCGCCGAGCGCGCTGTCGTCCCCGGCGCGCAGTACGGCCTCCGCGGCGAACACCGCCCACTCGGCGTCGTCCGAGGGGCCGAGACGGAGCGGTTCCGGCGGCTGGTTCAGCGCGATGGGCACGGGGAGGGTGGTCGTCGCGTTCTGCTCTGCGAAGGTGTCCAGCTCGCGGGTGAGGCGTCGGGTCCACTCGGGCATGCGTGCGGCGCGGTGGCGCGCGGCGGGCCATCCGGCGGCGTCGCCCGCGGCGAGACCCAGCAGCAGCCCTTCGATGCGGCGGGGTCTCATGGCCGTACCTCGTCGTCGTCGGTGGCGAGGGTGAAGGCGGTGGGGTCGGGTGCGGGGTCGGGTGTGGGGCTGCCGGGTCGTCGTCGGGGGTCGTGGGCGGGTCCGTGCTTCTCGCCTGTGGCGGGGCCCCGCTGGAGCTGTTCGGTGCGGCGGGGTCTCATGGCCGTACCTCGTCGTCGTCGGTGGCGAGGGTGAAGGCGGTGGGGTCGGGTGCGGGCCCGCCGTCCCGCCGTACGAGATCGCCGACGAGCTCATCGACGAGTTCCTCCACGAGGATGTCCGCGCCCCACTTGCCCGTCTCGTCCGGCGTCAGCAGTTCCGCGATGTCCAGGACGTGGTGGCCGGCCATGGACGGCAGGCATCTGCCGCGGACCGGGCCGATGGCCGAGGCCCATTCGGCGGGGATCGCCGAGGCCTTCTGGGTCGCGCCCGCCAGGGCGCCGGCCACCGCCGCCGTGGTGTCGGCGTCGCGGCCCATGTTCACGGCCGTCAGGACGGCCTCCTTGAAGTCGCCGTCGGCGGCGGCGTACGCGCCGAAGGCGAGGGCGACCGCCTCGGGGGCCAGGTCGGTCCACGGGTAGCCGCCGATGACGACGGCGGAGCGGACCGCGCGTTCGCCGCAGTGGGCGACCGCCACGGCCCGGCGCAGCGAGCGGGCCGTCCAGGAGTCCTCGGGCACGACCGCGAGGGCCGAGGCCACGACCGCGACCGTCGGGGCGCCCGCCATCGCCGCCGCGACGCCCGCCGCGACCGCCTGGCCGCCGTAGATGCCCTCGCCGTCATGGCTCACCGAGCCGTCGATCGCCACCAGCCGGGCGGCTTCGGCGGGCCGGCCGGCCGCGAACACGCCGAAGGGCGCGGCGCGCATGGCCAGTCCGTCGCTCCAGGCGTGCCGGTGCTGGGCCGAGATGGGGGCGGCCAGCCCGCGGCGCAGGTTCTCCAGCGTGCCGCGCTCGCTGAAGCCCGCCCCGCGGAAGGGGCCCTCGGCACGGTCCGCGATCCACTCGTGCCAGGCCGCCTCCACATGGGCCGTGGTCAGCGCGGAGCCGTGGCGGGCCAGCAGGAGGCCCGAGAAGACCGCGTACTCGGTGTCGTCGGTGCCCGACGGGTGCTCGGCGACGTACCCGGTGATGCGGCCCCAGCGGGCGCGGATCTCGGAGGGCTTCATGTTCTCGGCCGGAGCCCCCAGGGCGTCCCCGACGGCGAGGCCGAGCAGCGCGCCGCGGGCCCGTTCGCGGAGTTCGGCGGCGTTCCCGGGCGCCGGGACGGAGGGAATGCAGGCGATCGATGCCATACGCGGCCTCTCCTCTCAAGGGCGCCTGTGAAGGCGTCTCAAGGGCGCGGAATCCACGCGGCTACCGCGCGGAATCCTTTGCGGAACTGTCCCCCGGCGCGGTGTTCACTGCAGCCTCACGTGCCTCGGAGTCACCCGGTCGACAAATGTGCGCAGGTCACATCGGATGAGCATCACACGGTAAAAGCGCAGGTTAGCCCAGCCTTTCCTTGCTGGCGGAAGGAAATTCCGAGGCGTACCTTCGGTATTGTCGAAAAGTAGAAACAGTCCAGACTTAGCTTTGCCTAAGCTTTCTTGGGGGACCGCATGGCCATCATCGAGACCGAAGCCACGCTGCACGAGGCGCACCGTGACAACCACACGCACCGGGACGTGAACGGCGGCTGGCTGCGCCCCGCCGTCTTCGGCGCGATGGACGGTCTGGTCTCCAACCTCGCCCTCATGACCGGCGTCGCGGGTGGTTCGGTCGGTCAGCAGACCATAGTCATCACCGGACTCGCCGGTCTCGCCGCGGGCGCCTTCTCCATGGCCGCCGGCGAGTACACCTCGGTGGCCTCGCAGCGCGAGCTGGTCGAGGCCGAGCTGGATGTGGAGCGGCGGGAGCTGAGAAAGCACCCCCAGGACGAGGAGGCCGAGCTCGCGGCCCTCTATGAGGCACGGGGCGTCGAGCCCGCGCTCGCCCGGGAAGTGGCCCACCAGCTGTCGAAGGACCCCGAGCAGGCCCTTGAGATACACGCACGCGAGGAACTCGGCATCGACCCCGGCGATCTGCCCTCGCCGCTGGTCGCGGCCGTGTCGTCGTTCGGTTCCTTCGCGCTGGGGGCCCTGCTGCCCGTACTGCCGTATCTGCTCGGCGCCGGTGCGCTGTGGCCCGCCGTCCTGCTGGCGCTCGCCGGGCTGTTCGCATGCGGTGCGGTGGTGGCCAGGGTGACGGCGCGGACCTGGTGGTTCAGCGGTCTGCGGCAGCTCGCTCTCGGTGGTGCGGCGGCCGGTGTGACGTACGCCCTGGGCAGTTTGTTCGGAACGGCCGTAGGATAGGCCGACTGGAACTTATGCGTTGGGCCGCATAAGTACCCGTTACTCCCTGGTTTCGAATGCTTAACCACCGGGCATGAGCCGTAAGCGCTGTGGGCAATGAGGCCTGCCGCGCATCTGCGGGATGGGCGACGACGCTCCTCCCGCTCACGGTCCGACGGACACCGATCTGTCCGCTTCGGTCCCCATAGCTTTCACCGCCGCGCGCGGCGCCCCGCCGCGACCCCGCGGCCGTCCGCATGCTGGAACGGAGTATCCGGTTCCCGAGAACCGCTCCATCATGTAACCTGCACGAAATTTCACATGCCACGCAGAGGGCCAACGTCGTCCCTCGGCACATTTCATATGCCACATGACGACGACGGGAGAGCCGATGCGTACGCCGCGCCAGCCGTCCCAGCACTCCGCGAATGGCCAGAACTGGTCCTTCATGGATGCTCGCCCTGCTGCGCAGGGTATGTACGACCCCCGCAACGAGCACGACGCCTGTGGCGTCGGCTTCGTGGCCACCCTCACCGGCGAGGCGAGCCATGCGCTGGTCGAGCAGGCGCTCACGGTTCTGCGCAACCTGGAGCACCGCGGCGCCACCGGCTCCGAGCCCGACTCGGGTGACGGCGCGGGCATCCTGTCCCAGGTCCCGGATGCCTTCTTCCGCGAGGTGGCCGGATGCGAACTTCCTCAGGCCGGCGCGTACGCCGTCGGTATCGCCTTCCTGCCCGAGGACGGCGCCGACGGCGCCGTCTCGCAGATCGAGACGATCGCCGCGGACGAGGGCCTGACCGTCCTCGGCTGGCGCGAGGTCCCGGTCGCCCCCGAACTGCTGGGCGCCACCGCCCGTTCGACGATGCCCGCCTTCCGTCAGGTCTTCGTGGCCGACGGCGTCAGCGAGGGCATCGACCTCGACCGCAAGGTCTTCGTGCTGCGCAAGCGCGCCGAGCGCGAGGCCGGCGTCTACTTCCCGTCGCTGTCCGCGCGGACCATCGTCTACAAGGGCATGCTGACCACCGGTCAGCTCGAGCCCTTCTTCCCGGACCTGTCCGACCGCCGCTTCGCCTCCGCGATCGCGCTCGTGCACTCCCGGTTCTCCACGAACACCTTCCCCTCGTGGCCGCTCGCCCACCCGTACCGCTTCGTCGCGCACAACGGCGAGATCAACACGGTCAAGGGCAACCGCAACTGGATGCGCGCCCGGGAGTCCCAGCTGGTCTCCGACCTGTTCGGCTCCGACGAGAAGGCCATCGAGCGGATCTTCCCGGTCTGCACGCCGGACGCCTCCGACTCGGCGTCCTTCGACGAGGTCCTCGAACTCCTGCACCTGGGCGGCCGTTCGCTGCCGCACTCCGTGCTGATGATGATCCCAGAGGCGTGGGAGAACCACGACTCCATGGACCCGGCCCGGCGCGCCTTCTACCAGTTCCACTCCACGATGATGGAGCCCTGGGACGGCCCGGCCTGTGTCACCTTCACCGACGGCACCCAGGTCGGCGCGGTCCTCGACCGCAACGGCCTGCGCCCCGGCCGCTACTGGGTCACCGACGAGGGCCTCGTCGTCCTCGGCTCCGAGGTCGGTGTCCTCGACATCGACCCCTCCAAGGTCGTCCGCAAGGGCCGGCTGCAGCCCGGCAAGATGTTCCTCGTCGACACCGCCGAGCACCGCATCATCGAGGACGACGAGATCAAGGCCGAGCTCGCCGCCGAGAAGCCGTACGCGGAGTGGCTCGAAACCGGCGAGATCGAGCTCTCCGACCTGCCCGAGCGCGAGCACATCGTGCACACGCACGCCTCGGTCACCCGCCGCCAGCAGACCTTCGGCTACACCGAGGAGGAGCTGCGCGTCATCCTGGCGCCGATGGCCAAGTCCGGTGCCGAGCCGATCGGTTCGATGGGCACGGACTCGCCGATCGCCGCGCTGTCCGAGCGCCCGCGGCTGCTCTTCGACTACTTCACCCAGCTGTTCGCGCAGGTCACCAACCCGCCGCTGGACGCGATCCGCGAGGAACTGGTCACCTCCCTGCGCTCGTCACTGGGCCCGGAAGGCAACATCCTCGAGCCGACGGCCGCGTCCTGCCGCAGCGTCACCCTGCCCTTCCCGGTCATCGACAACGACGAGCTGGCCAAGCTCATCCACATCAACGCCGACGGCGACATGCCCGGCTTCAAGGCCGCGACCCTGTCCGGCCTGTACCGGGTCTCCGGCGGCGGCGACGCCCTCGCCGCGCGCATCGACGAGATCTGTACCGAGGCCGACGCCGCCATCGAGAACGGCGCCCGCCTGATCGTCCTGTCGGACCGCCACTCGGACGCCGAGCACGCGCCGATCCCCTCGCTGCTGCTCACCTCGGCCGTCCACCACCACCTCATCCGCACCAAGCAGCGCACGCAGGTGGGCCTGCTCGTCGAGGCCGGTGACGTCCGCGAGGTCCACCACGTCGCCCTGCTCATCGGCTTCGGCGCCGCCGCCGTGAACCCGTACCTGGCGATGGAGTCGGTCGAGGACCTGGTCCGCGCCGGCACCTTCCTGCCGGGCATCGAGCCCGAGAAGGCCATCCGCAACCTGATCTACGCGCTCGGCAAGGGCGTCCTGAAGGTCATGTCCAAGATGGGCATCTCGACCGTCGCCTCCTACCGAGGCGCCCAGGTCTTCGAGGCCGTCGGCCTCGACGACGCCTTCGTCGAGAAGTACTTCAACGGCACGGCCACCAAGATCGGCGGCGTCGGCATCGACGTCATCGCCAAGGAGGTCGCCGCCCGCCATGCCAAGGCGTACCCGGCGAGTGGCATCGCTCCCGCGCACCGCGCCCTCGAGATAGGCGGCGAGTACCAGTGGCGCCGCGAAGGCGAACCGCACCTGTTCGACCCGGAGACGGTCTTCCGCCTCCAGCACTCGACGCGCAGCGCCCGCTACGACATCTTCAAGAAGTACACGGACCGGGTGAACGAGCAGTCCGAGCGCCTGATGACGCTGCGCGGCCTGTTCGGGTTCAAGAGCGACCGGCAGCCGATCTCCGTCGACGAGGTCGAGCCGGTCTCGGAGATCGTCAAGCGGTTCTCCACCGGCGCCATGTCGTACGGCTCCATCTCCAAGGAGGCGCACGAGACCCTCGCCATCGCCATGAACCAGCTGGGCGGCAAGTCCAACACCGGTGAAGGCGGCGAGGACGCGGACCGCCTCTACGACCCCGCCCGTCGTTCGTCGATCAAGCAGGTCGCCTCCGGCCGCTTCGGTGTGACCTCCGAGTACCTGGTCAACGCCGACGACATCCAGATCAAGATGGCCCAGGGCGCCAAGCCAGGCGAGGGCGGCCAGCTGCCCGGCCACAAGGTGTACCCGTGGGTGGCGAAGACCCGGCACTCGACGCCGGGCGTGGGGCTCATCTCCCCGCCGCCGCACCACGACATCTACTCCATCGAGGACCTGGCCCAGCTGATCCACGACCTCAAGAACGCGAACCCGGCGGCACGCATCCACGTGAAGCTGGTGTCGGAGGTCGGCGTCGGCACGGTCGCCGCCGGTGTGTCCAAGGCCCACGCGGACGTCGTCCTCATCTCCGGCCACGACGGCGGTACGGGCGCCTCGCCGCTGACCTCGCTGAAGCACGCGGGCGGTCCCTGGGAGCTCGGCCTCGCCGAGACCCAGCAGACGCTGCTGCTCAACGGCCTGCGCGACCGCATCGTCGTGCAGACCGACGGTCAGCTGAAGACCGGCCGTGACGTCGTCATCGCCGCGCTGCTCGGCGCCGAGGAGTTCGGTTTCGCGACCGCGCCGCTCGTCGTCTCCGGCTGCGTCATGATGCGCGTCTGCCACCTGGACACCTGCCCGGTGGGCATCGCCACCCAGAACCCGACCCTGCGGGACCGGTTCTCCGGCAAGGCCGAGTACGTCGTGAACTTCTTCAAGTTCATCGCCGAAGAGGTCCGCGAGATCCTCGCCGAGCTGGGCTTCCGCTCCATCGAGGAGGCCGTCGGCCACGCCGAGGCGCTGGACGTCACGCGTGCCGTCGACCACTGGAAGGCGCAGGGCCTGGACCTGGCCCCGCTCTTCCACGTGCCCGAGCTGCCCGAGGGCGCGGTGCGCCACCAGGTGATCGCGCAGGACCACGGGCTGGAGAAGGCGCTCGACAACGAGCTGATCAAGCTCGCCGCCGACGCCCTGGCCGCGGACTCCGCGACCGACGCCCAGCCGGTGCGCGCCCAGGTCGCGATCCGCAACATCAACCGCACGGTCGGCACCATGCTCGGCCACGAGGTGACGAAGAAGTTCGGCGGAGCGGGCCTGCCCGAGGACACCGTCGACATCACCTTCACCGGCAGCGCGGGCCAGTCCTTCGGCGCGTTCCTGCCGCGCGGTGTCACGCTGCGGCTGGAGGGTGACGCCAACGACTACGTCGGCAAGGGCCTCTCCGGCGGCCGGGTGATCGTCCGCCCCGACCGGGGCGCCGACCACCTCGCCGAGTACTCGACGATCGCGGGCAACACCATCGCGTACGGCGCGACCGGCGGTGAGCTGTTCCTGCGCGGCCGTACGGGCGAGCGGTTCTGTGTCCGCAACTCCGGCGCCACCGTCGTGTCCGAGGGTGTGGGCGACCACGGCTGCGAGTACATGACCGGCGGTCACGCGGTCGTCCTCGGCGAGACGGGCCGCAACTTCGCGGCCGGCATGTCGGGCGGCGTCGCGTACGTCATCGACCTGAACCGCGACAACGTCAACGTCGGCAACCTCGACGCGGTCGAGGCGCTGTCCGAGGGTGACAAGCAGTGGCTGCACGACGTGGTGCGCCGCCACGCCGAGGAAACCGGGTCGACCGTGGCCGAGAAGCTCCTCGCCGAGTGGGACGAGGCCGTGGAGCGCTTCAGCAAGATCATCCCCAGCACGTACAAGGCAGTGCTCGCCGCCAAGGACGCCGCCGAGCGAGCCGGTCTCTCCGAGACCGAGATCACCGAGAAGATGATGGAGGCGGCGACCAATGGCTGATCCCAAGGGCTTTCTCAACCACGGCCGCGAGGTCGCCAAGTCCCGCCCGGTCGAGGTGCGCCTCAAGGACTGGAACGAGGTCTACGTCCCCGGCTCCCTGCTGCCGATCATCAGCAAGCAGGCCAGCCGGTGCATGGACTGCGGCATCCCGTTCTGCCACAACGGCTGTCCGCTGGGGAACCTGATCCCCGAGTGGAACGACTACGCCTACCGCGAGGACTGGGCGGCCGCCTCCGAGCGCCTGCACGCCACGAACAACTTCCCGGAGTTCACGGGCCGTCTGTGCCCCGCTCCCTGCGAGTCGGCGTGTGTGCTGGGCATCAACCAGCCGGCCGTGACCATCAAGAACGTCGAGGTCTCGATCATCGACAAGGCGTGGGAGACCGGTGACGTCGCCGCGCAGGCGCCGGAGCGGCTCTCCGGCAAGACGGTCGCGGTCATCGGCTCGGGCCCGGCGGGCCTGGCCGCCGCCCAGCAGCTGACCCGGGCGGGCCACACCGTCGCCGTCTACGAGCGCGCGGACCGCATCGGAGGCCTCCTCCGCTACGGCATCCCCGAGTTCAAGATGGAGAAGCGGCACATCAACCGCCGTATCGAGCAGATGCGCGCGGAGGGCACCCGCTTCCGCACGGGCATCGAGATCGGCCGCGACCTCAAGGCGACGGACCTGCGCAAGCGGTACGACGCCGTGGTCATCGCCGCCGGTGCGACGACCGCCCGTGACCTTCCCGTCCCCGGGCGGGAGCTGAAGGGCATCTACCAGGCGATGGAGTACCTGCCGCTGGCCAACAAGGTCCAGGAGGGCGACTTCGTGGCGCCTCCGATCTCGGCCGAGGGCAAGCACGTCGTGGTCATCGGCGGCGGCGACACCGGCGCGGACTGCGTGGGCACCGCCCACCGTCAGGGCGCGGCCTCGGTCACACAGCTGGAGATCATGCCCCGCCCGAACGACGAGCGGAACGCGGTCTCCCAGCCCTGGCCGACCTTCCCGATGCTCTACAAGGTGACGAGCGCGCACGAGGAGGGCGGCGAGCGGGTCTACTCCGTCTCCACCACCCACTTCGAGGGCGACGAGGACGGCAACGTCCAGTGGCTGCACCTCACCGAGGTCGAGTTCGTCGACGGCAAGCTGACCTCGAAGCCGGGCACGGAGCGCAAGATCCCCGCCCAGCTGGTCACCCTCGCCATGGGCTTCACCGGCACCGACCGGGAGAACGGCGTGGTGGACCAGTTCGGCCTGGACCTCGACGAGCGCGGCAACATCGCCCGCGACGCCGACTTCCAGACCAACGTGCCGGGCGTCTTCGTCGCCGGTGACGCCGGCCGCGGCCAGTCGCTCATCGTGTGGGCGATCGCGGAGGGCCGCTCGGCCGCCCGCGGCGTCGACCGCTTCCTGACCGGTGCCAGCGACCTGCCGGCCCCGATCCGCCCGACGGACCGCGCGCTGATGGTCTGACGGACGCCAGGAAAGCATCTCAACAGACGTCCCGTACAACGGCGTACGGAACACAGACGGCGCCTGCCCCTTGTCCCCGACCGGACGAATGGGCAGGCGCCGCCGCATGTGGCCGCGGGCCTCAGTTCCACCCGCACCTGGTGCCACTCGGCCACGGGACACGTCTCGTGCCCCGTCGCCAGGAAGCGCCCGGCCGCCCAAAGCGGCCGGATCCCGTTGAAGTGGGCGGGTGGTGACGGCGCTCAGCCCGTCAGCCCGGTGACCTTGCCTGCCGTCAGGACCACCAGCAGCACCAGCAGACCCGCGCACGCAGCGGCCTGGACCAGGCCGCGGCGCCGGTCCCGGGGTGCGTACGCGTACGCCAGCGTCACCGCCCCGCCGGCCAGCAGACCGCCGAGGTGGCCCTCCCAGGAGGTGAACCAGGCGGAGATCACCAGCCACAGCAGCAGGCCCGCCATGAACCGGTTGACCGCGTTCATGTCGGCGCCGAGGCGGCGGGCCATGACGTAGTAGGCGGCTCCCAGACCGAAGATCGCGCCGGACGCGCCGACGGTGGGTTCGCCGGACGCGAGCAGCAGCACCAGGACCGAGCCGCCGAGCGCCGACAGCAGGTACAGGGCCAGGTAGCGGACACGGCCGAGCTGGGCCTCCACCACGCGTCCCAGGTTCCACAGCGCCATCATGTTCATCACGATGTGCAGGATCCCGAACGTCCCCTCGGTGGGCGGCAGATGCAGGAAGGCGCCGGTCAGCAGCCGGTACCACTCGCCGGCGACGACACCCTCGGGGCTGAAGTCCGCGGGGTACGGCTGCTGCCACAGATAGTGTCCGCCGTCCGCCCCCACGAGCCCGGCCCCCAGCATCTCGAAGCGGTCCACGATCGCCGGACGCACCAGCTCGCCCAGGTAGGCGAGCATGTCGAGCCCGATCAGCACGTACGTCACGACGGGCGCCGCCGTGATCCGCCCGCCGAACACGGTACGCGCATGGCGTACCGACCGCGCCCCCTCCTTCACGCACTCCACGCACTGGTGGCCGACGGACGCCGCACGCATGCAGTCCGGGCAGATGTACCGGTCGCAGCGTGTGCAGCGGACGTGCGACTCCACCCTGGGATGGCCGTAGCAGGTGGTGACGGTGGACTCGGACTCCACGGCCGGCTCCTCGCGGGGGACGGGACGAATGGTGAGCCGGTGGGGACGGCGGCGAACAAAATAGCGAACGCCTGTGAAAGGAGCGGGAGGTGGGGCAGAAGTGACGTAGCCTCGGCGGCAGTTCCGGTGCCGGTGAACGAGGGGGAGTACAGATGGCCGCGATCAGTCTCAGCAAGGTCGAGGAGACCGCGCCCGCGCTGGTCAGCCTCTACAAGAGCGCCGGGGTCTCCCTTGCGAGGCACGGGCTGGACGGCGTGCGGGCGGCCGTCTATCTCGTGGTCGACTACTCGGGGTCCATGAAGCCCTACTACCAGGACGGCAGCGTGCAGGCGCTCGCCGACCGGGTGCTCGGGCTGTCCGCGCACTTCGACGACGACGGAACCGTACCGGCGGTGTTCTTCTCCACGGACGTCGACGCCGTCACCGAGATCGCCCTCGCCGACCACCAGGGCCGGGTCGCACGGATCGTGGACGGGCTCGGGCACATGGGCAAGACCAGCTACCACCTCGCGATGGACGCCGTGATCGACCACTACCTCGACAGCGGGTCGAAGGACCCCGCCCTCGTCGTCTTCCAGACCGACGGCGGGCCGATCAACAAGCTCGCCGCGGAACGGTACCTGTGCAAGGCGGCGAAGCTGCCGCTGTTCTGGCAGTTCATCGGCTTCGGCGACCCGGGCAGCAGGCAGTTCGAGTTCCTGCGCAAGCTCGACGAACTGGCGGTGCCGGGCAAGCGGGCCGTCGACAACGCCGGGTTCTTCCACGCCGGCTCGGATCCGCGGAAGGTGTCCGACGCGGAGCTGTACGACCGGCTGGTGGGCGAGTTCCCGAAGTGGCTGCAGGCCGCACGGGCGCAGGGGATCGTGCGGGCGTCCTGAGATTGGCGGCACCGTTGGCTCTGTCCGGTCGCCGTGCCTACCCTGAGGTTGATCCGACGGGGAGGCGACGACACATGGACGGCGCACGACCGGGGAACGAGGCGGCGGGCACGGGGGGCTCCGCACGCAGAGGCAAGGTCGCCAAGGGCGAGCGGGTCGCCGACTGGGCCGACGGGCGGCTCGGCCTGTACGGGCTGGCCAAGGCCAACATGCGCAAGGTCTTCCCGGACCACTGGTCCTTCATGCTGGGCGAGGTCTGCCTCTACAGCTTCCTCATCCTGATCCTCACCGGCATCTACCTCACCCTGTTCTTCGAGCCGAGCGGTACCGAGGTCGTCTACAACGGCTCGTACGAGCCGCTCAACGGCGTCATCATGACCCGGGCGTACGAGTCCACGCTCGACATCAGCTTCGACGTGCGCGGCGGGCTGCTGATCCGGCAGATCCACCACTGGGCGGCGCTGGTCTTCGTGGCCGGAATGCTCGTGCACATGATGCGGGTGTTCTTCACCGGCGCGTTCCGCAAGCCGCGCGAGCTCAACTGGGTGTTCGGCTGGTCCCTGCTGATGCTCGGCATCATCACCGGCCTGACCGGCTACTCGCTCCCCGACGACCTGCTCTCCGGCACCGGCATCCGCTTCGCCCAGGGCGCGATCCTGTCCGTCCCGATCGTCGGGACGTACCTGTCCTTCTTCCTCTTCGGCGGCGAGTTCCCGGGGCACGACATCATCCCGCGGCTCTTCCCGATCCACGTCCTGCTGCTGCCGGGGATCATGCTGGGCCTGGTGGTCGCCCATCTGATCCTGGTCTTCTACCACAAGCACACGCAGTACCCGGGGCCCGGCCGGGACGAGAAGTCGGTGGTCGGCATGCCCTTCCTGCCGGTCTACATGGCCAAGGCCGGCGGCTTCTTCTTCCTCGTCTTCGGCGTGCTGGCGATGATGGGCGGCATCGCCAGCATCAACCCCGTGTGGGCGTTCGGGCCCTACCGTCCGGACCTGGTGACGACGGGCGCCCAGCCCGACTGGTACCTCGGCTTCTCCGAGGGCCTGATCCGGGTGATGCCGGGGTGGGAGATCAACGCCTGGGGCCACACCCTGGCGCTGGGCGTCTTCATCCCCTTCTCGCTCTTCCCGCTGATCCTGCTCGCCCTCGGCCTCTACCCCTTCCTGGAGGCGTGGATCACCGGCGACAGACGCGAGCACCACATCCTGGACCGGCCGCGCAACGCACCCGTCCGCACCGGCCTCGGCGTGGCCTGGCTGAGCCTGTACGCGGTGCTGCTGATCGGCGGCGGCAACGACATCGTGGCCACGCATCTGCACCTGTCGATCAACGTGATCACCTGGTTCGTGCGGGTCTCCGTCTTCGTGATGCCGGTCCTCGCCTTCTTCGTCACCAGACGCATCTGCCTCGGGCTGCAGCGCCGCGACCGGGACACGGTGCTGCACGGCAGGGAGACGGGCACCATCAAACGGCTCCCGAACGGCGAGTACGTCGAAGTACACGAACCCCTCCCGCAGGGCCGGCGGTTCACCCTCACCCAGCACGAGCAGAACCCGCCGTACGAGATCGGGCCGCTCGTCGACGCGAACGGCGTACGGCGGCGGGTCAGGCCGTCGCAGCGGGTACGCGCGCGGCTGGCCCGGGCCATGTTCGGCTCCGAGTCACGGATCGCCAAGCCGTCGGTGGAGGAGTACCGGGAGGTCACCAGCGGCGACTCGCATCACTGAGGACGAGGGCCCGGCCCGAGCGGGGGCCGCCCCAGGCGGTGCGCAGGGCGCGGGCCTTGCCCAGCCAGAGCGAGAGGTCGTACTCCGCCGTGTAGCCGATCGCCCCGTGCGACTGGAGGGCCGTACGGGCGGTGGCGTACGCCGCCTCGCAGGCCGTGACGCGGGCGGCCGCCACGTCGGCCGGGGTCATTGTCAGCGCGGCGCCGAAGACCAGGGGGCGTGCGAACTCCAGGGCGGTCTTCGCGTCGGCGAGGCGGTGTTTGACTGCCTGGAAGGAGCCGACGGGGACACCGAACTGGGTGCGCTGCCTGACGTACGCGACCGTCCTGTCGAAGGTGACGTCGGCCGCGCTGCTTCGCAAGCTGACCGCACGCGAGGCCTTCGGGCGGTACGCCGAGCCCTGGGAAGTGGCCAACGTGATCGTGTTCCTGGCGTCCGGCTACTCCTCGTACATGACCGGAGAGGTCGTCTCCGTCAGCAGCCGGCATCCCTGACGACCGGACAGACCACAATGGAACCGTGCCGACCAAGAAGAAGCCCCAGGTGACCGCCGCGAAGCAGCCCGCGGGCGCCGCCGCTCACGACCGCCGCCGCGAACTCCTCGACACCGCCGCCGAGGTCTTCGCCGAGCAGGGCTACAACGCCACCACCGTACGCAAGATCGCGGACCATGCGGGCATGCTCGCGGGCAGCCTCTACTACCACTTCGACTCCAAGGAGTCGATGCTCGAGGAGATCCTGCGCACCTTCCTCGACGAGCTCTGGGACGGCTACGACACCGTCCTGGCGGCCGGGCTCGGGCCCCGGGAGGCCCTCGAAGCCCTGGTCACCGAATCGTTCAGGGAGATCGACCGGCACCGCGCCGCCGTCGCGATCTACCAGAGGGAGTCCAGGCAGCTGGTCGCGCAGGAGCGGTTCGCGTTCCTCGCCGAGTCCCAGCGCAGGTTCGAGAAGGCGTGGCTGTCCACGCTGGAGCACGGCGTCGCGGCCCGCGTCTTCCGCGCGGACCTCGACGTCCGGCTCACCTACCGGTTCGTGCGCGACACGGTTTGGGTCGCCGCGTCCTGGTACCGGCCGGGCGGACAGCACAGCCCGGAGGAGATCGCCCGGCAGTACCTGTCGATGGTGCTGGACGGGATCGCCGTACGCACATGACTCACGTAGCTCATCGGAGAGTCTGGGAGTTGCCATGGCCGACGCCTACATCGTCGAAGCGGTCCGTACGCCCGTCGGGCGGCGCGGGGGAGGACTGAGCGGGGTCCACCCGGCCGACCTGGGCGCGCATGTGCTGAAGGAACTCGTCTCGCGCGCGGGCGTGGACCCGGCCGTCGAGGACGTCGTCCTCGGCTGTCTGGAAAGTGCGGTCTCCATCAGCCGGCGACCTCCTGTGCCCGTGTGAGATGACCTCGCGTATCAGGCCCAGCTCCGCCGTGGTCGGTTCCCGGGGCCGAGGGTCATGCCGCTCTCCAGGCGGGAGACGACCTCGTCGGCGGTCATCGTCTTGTCACTCACCTACGCATCCTCCTTCCCGAAGGTGTCGCGGACCCGGTCGGCGACGCCCCTGACGCTCGCCTCGAAGGTGAAGCCCTGCTCGAAGCGGTAGCTGCGGCGCACGTCCACGGGGTCGATGCCGTTGACAGCGGCCTTCGCCAGCCGGAGCAGCTCCCCGTCCTTGGCGGCGATCTCGCGGGCCTGTTCCAGGGCGGCCGCCCGCAGCTGCGCGCGCGGCACCACCCGCCACACCGAGTCGTGCGCATGCAGCTCGGACGCGGTGACGGTGCGCGCGGTGAAGTAGAGGGCACGCATCAGATGCTGCGGGACCAGCCGGGCCAGATGCGTGGCCGCGCCCAGCGCCCCGCGGTCCAGCTCGGGCAGCCCGAAGGTGGCGTCCTCGCTCGCCACGATCAGGTCCGCGTTCCCCACCAGGCCGATGCCGCCGCCCAGACAGAAGCCCTGCACGGCAGCCACCACGGGAACCTCGCACTCGTACACCGCGGCGAAGGCCTCGAAGCAGCCGCGGTTGGCGCCTGCCAGCGCGCCCTGCCTCCGCGTCTGTATCTCCTTGTGGAGGGCTGGCGGGCGGGTCCGAGCGCCGACAAAGGGGCACGGTGGAGCCCGGCCGAGGCCGGGGAGACGGCGCTGAAGCTGCTGGCGGCGGCGGACGTGCCGGGGGCGCGGTGTACGGGGCGTAGGGGGCGTGCGTGCAGCCGGTCTCGCGGCGCCGGTCATGGCATTTTCAGCCGTCGGGGTCGCCCTGCACGGCGCCGGTCACGGCAATCTCAGCCCGTCCGGGGTTCGAGGATGAGGCCGTCCAGGCCGAAGCGGGGCCCGGGGCCGGCGGCCCCCGTGACGCCCACCGGCTCCGGGCACCAGCACACCTACGTGTCACACTCCAGCACCGTCCGGCACAGCGCACACCGCGCGCGCACGCGCCCCCCTACCGGCACCCTGATCCGCTGCTGGCAGGTCGGACAGGGAAAGGAGACCCGCAGCCGCCCGCCGCCGTCGGGCGTGAAGGCGTAGGGGACACCGGGCTGAGGTCCGGGCGCGTGGCGGCGGTCGCGGGCGTAGCGGCGCCGGCCCGCCCAGCCGGCCGCGGTCAGCGGCGGCTGCTCCTCGTCGAGCCGGGCCTGGGCCATGCCCTTCCCGTACGCCGTGTAGGCCTGCGGGCTGGTGAACCACACCGACGGGTCCTCGCCGAAGACCAGCGACCGCTTGGCGAGGACGTAGCCGAACTCCTCCGGTGTCAGGTAGCCCAGCTTCTGCGACGAGTCCGCGTCCTCGCGGTAGGCGTCCAGGAGGAGCCAGCCCGCGCCCAGGTACGTCGTCGCCGTGTCCGTGAGGATCTCGTTGTCGCGCGTGCCGTCGAAGGCCAGGTCGAGCCGGTGCAGGTAGACGTGCATCACCTCGTGGGCGAGAGCCGCGCCGATGTCCCGGCGATGGCTGCGGAAGCGGTCGTTCAGCTCGACGAAGTACTCGGGGCCCGCGGCGAGTTCGACATTCGCCGCGTACTGCATCTCGCGGAAGCCGACGATCACGCGCGCGTCCGGCAGACGGTAGTGGCGCACCAGCTCGCGGGCCACCCGCTGCGCGCCCAGATACAAGTCGTCGGTGTCGCAGAACGCCACGTCGGCGGGGGCCACGCTGGTCGAGAACGTCTGGATGGTGTCGTAGGACAGCCTCTTGTAGAGCGCGGTGATGGCGGCCCGCACCGTGTCCAGGTGTGGGTAGCCGTGCACAACCGGTCCGTCGTTCGCCACGCCCGTACCCCCAAGACGCCGTGAACCCGGTTCCACTGTACGAGGGCGCGGGCGGATTCTCCCTCGCCGGATTCCCGCCGTTTCCGACGGTCCACCCACAGGCGGGCGGCGCACGCCACGTAGGGTGGTCGCCCATGACCACCAGCAACACCGGAACCGGTGACGTCGACCCCGCCGTGCGCGAGGAGCTCGCCCGGCTGCGCGACAGCATCGACAACATCGACGCGGCCGTCGTGCACATGCTCGCCGAGCGCTTCAAGTGCACCCAGCAGGTCGGCCACCTCAAAGCCCGGCACCAGCTGCCGCCCGCCGACCCGGACCGCGAGGCCCGGCAGATCGCCCGTCTGCGCGCCCTCGCCGAGAGCGCCAAGCTTGATCCGGCGTTCGCTGAGAAGTTCCTGAATTTCATCATCGGCGAGGTCATCCGCCACCACGAGCGCATCGCCGAGGACACGGTGAACGGCTCGGCGCACCTGGCCAATTGACCTCGGCATCCGCCCCCAGGACGTGACACGGCGGCCCGCGGGAGGCATGCTGCGCTGTGCACTCCTTGTCAGCTGACGAGCACGCCCCGTCAGCCCCTCGGGCATATGCTGTTTTGTCCACGAGGAAGGGACGCCGGGCCATGCCGTCGGATGCCAGGATCCTCATCGTCGACGACCACGAGGACACGCTGTACGCCCTCGAGAGCGCCCTGGCCCCGCTGGGCTACCGGCTGGGCCGCGCCACCAGCGGCGACGAGGCCCTCAAGCACGTGCTCCGCGGTCAGGTCGGCCTCCTCCTGCTCGATGTGCGCATGCCGGGCGTCAGCGGCCTCGACGTGGTCCGGTACATGCGGCGCCTGGAGCAGACCCAGCACATACCCGTCGTCCTGCTCACCGGCTTCGGCCCCGACCACGAACTGACCTCCACCGCCTTCGGACTCGGCGTCGCCGACCTCGTCATGAAGCCCATCGACCCCTGGGCCCTGCGCACCAAGGTCCGCTACCTGTTCGACGCCCACCAGCGCCACCTCGCGCTGGAGGAGGAGGCGCGCGAGTTGCGCGCGCTGGTCAAGGACCACGCCGAAGCCGCCGGGGAACACCCCGTGCGCCCCGCCCTGCACCGCCCGGGCGCCGCCCGGTTGCCGACGCAGCGGGCCTAGGCCCTCCTGCCGAGTCGGTGGCATCGGGCCCCGGGGCCTGTGGGCGCACGCCGGGGAGTTGCGAGCAGGGCCGGACATGGGCCGCGAACCGATCCGCCTCTGTGCGTCGCCAGAGCCATCAGGCAGCATGTCGTGCATGTCCGTACTGACGCGCGACGAAGCGCAGACCCGTGCCAAGCTCCTCGACGTCCACCGCTACACGATCGACCTCGATCTGACCACCGGCGACGAGACCTTCGACTCCCGCACCGTCATCAGGTTCACGGCCCGTACGGACGCTGACACCTTCGTCGAGCTCAAGCCCGCCCGGCTGCGCTCCGTCACCCTCGACGGACAGCCCCTCGACGCGAAGTCCCTGGACGAGAACAGGCTGCCGCTGAAGGACCTCACCGCCGGCGAGCACGAGCTGCGCATCGACGCCGCCATGCGCTACTCCCGCACCGGCGAGGGCATGCACCGCTTCACCGACCCCACCGACGGCGAAACCTACGTCTACACCCAGCTGTTCATGGACGACGTGCAGCGCGTCTTCGCCGCCTTCGACCAGCCCGACCTCAAGGCCGTCTTCGACCTGTCCGTGAAGGCCCCCGAAGGCTGGACCGTCCTCGCCAACGGCATCACCGACCACCTCGGCGAGGGCCGCTGGCAGGCCGCGGCCACCCCGCTGATCTCCACCTACCTCGTCGCCGTCGCCGCCGGCCCCTGGCACTCCGTGCGCACGGAGCACCGCGGCCTGCCCTTCGGCATCCACTGCCGCCGCTCCCTGACCCCCTACCTGGACGCGGACGCCGACGAACTCCTCGAGATCACCAAGCAGTGCTACGACCGCTACCACGAGAAGTTCGAGGAGCCCTACCCCTTCGACTCCTACGACCAGGCGTTCGTCCCCGAGTTCAACGCCGGCGCCATGGAGAACCCGGGCCTGGTCACCTTCCGCGACGAGTTCGTCTACCGCTCCGCGGTCACCGACACCGAGCGCCAGACCCGTGCCATGGTCATCGCCCACGAGATGGCCCACATGTGGTTCGGCGACCTCGTCACACTGCGCTGGTGGGACGACATCTGGCTGAACGAGTCCTTCGCCGAGTACATGGGCTACCAGACCCTCACCGAGGCCACCCGCTTCACCGACACCTGGACCGACTTCGGCGTCTCCCGCAAGGCCTGGGGCTACGACGCCGACCAGCGCCCCACCACCCACCCCGTCGCCCCGGAAGCCGTCGACGACACGGCCTCCGCCCTCCTCAACTTCGACGGCATCTCCTACGCCAAGGGCGCCTCCGCCCTGCGCCAACTGGTCGCCTGGCTCGGCGAGAAGGACTTCCTGGCCGGCATCAACACCCACTTCGCCCGCCACAGGTTCGGCAACGCCACCCTCGCCGACTTCATCGACTCCCTCGCCGGCGCCACCGAACGCGACGTCCACGCCTGGGCCGACGCCTGGCTGCGCACCACCGGGGTCGACACCCTCATCCCGCGCGTCGCCCCCGCCACCGACGGCACCTGCACCCTCACCGTCGACCACACCGGCAGCCGCCCGCACCGCATCGCCGCCGGCCTGTACGACCTCGACGTCGCCGACGAGGGCCGCCACCTCGTCCTGCGCGAACGCCTCGGCCTCGACGTCCCGCAGACCGCCGCCCAGCCCATCGGAAAGCGCCCCGCGCTGCTCCTCCTCAACGACGGCGACCTGACCTACGCCAAGGTCCGCTTCGACCCCGGCTCCTTCGAAACCGTCCGTGCCGCACTATCCGGCCTGCCCGAGCCGCTCACCCGCGCGGTCGTGTGGAACGCCCTCAGGGACGCGGTCCGCGACGGCGAACTGGCCGTCCCCGCCTATCTGGAGGCCGCCTGCACCCACCTTCCGCACGAGACGGACCTCGCCGTCGTCCAGGGCGTCCTCGCCTTCGCCACCGCCCACGCAGCCGACCGCTACCTCACCGCCGAGAAGCGGCCGGCAGCCCTCACCTCCCTCACCGCCCTGTGCCGCGACCTCATCCGGCGCACCGAGGACGGCGACAACCCCGGCCTGCGCCTGATCGCCGTACGCCACTTCATCGACATCGCCGCACACCCCGACACCATCGCCGCCTGGCTCGCCGACGGCACCGTGCCCGGCGGCCCCGAGCTCGACCCGGAGCTGCGCTGGCGGGTCCTCGGCCGCCTCGCCGTCCTCGGCGCCACCGACGAGGACGCCATCGCCGCCGAGCTGGACCTCGACCCGAGCGCCACCGGCCAGGAGGGCGCCGCCCGATGCCGGGCCGCCCTGCCCGACCCGCAGGCCAAGGCCAAGGCCTGGGACGCGATGTTCGCCGGCGACGACCTCTCCAACTACCTGTTCACCGCCACCGCCCGGGGCTTCTGGCAGCCCGAACAGGCCGACCTCGTACGGGAGTACGTACGGCGCTACTACGAGGACGCCGTCGCCGTCGCCGCCCGCCGCGGTCCCGCCATCGCCGACGCCGCCGGCCGCTGGGCCTTCCCCGCCCACGCCGTCGACGCCGACACCCTGCGCCTCGGCGAGCAGTGCCTGCGCGACGCCGACCCGATCCCCGCCCTGCGCCGCAAACTCGCCGACCAACTCGACGACCTCGCACGGGCGTTGCGGGTGAGGGAGGCGCAGGGCCGGGACGTGGGCACGGCCGGTCGCCGCTGCTGACGACGCGGTGGGCTGATCGTCCCTCGTGGGCTCGCGCGGCCAGGTCCTCCGGCTCGTACGGCCGAAGATTCCTGGCCCCTGCGGCCGAGGGCGATCAGCAGCCGGAGGAACCGGGATCGTCGTGACCCGGCGCCACCGGCAACATCGGCCCGTGCCCTGTGGAGCGGCTGGTCGCCGCCGGCCGGCCCGTGCCCGCGCCGACCCGCGACCCCTCAGCCCCCCGCCCCGCCCGCCGGGGCGGAGGTGACCCGACTGCAACTCGACCGGCCCACCGGCCGGTTCGAAGGAGCGACGAGACCCATCCTGTCGGAACCGCAGGTCCACGACACCGGCCCGCAGGTCCACGACACCGGGCCGCAGGTCCACGACACCGGGCCGCAGGTCCACGACACCGGCCCGCAGGTCCACGACACCGGGCCGCAGGTCAAGCCGACACCGGGCCGCAGGTCCACGACACCGGGCCGCAGGTCCACGACACCGGGCCGCAGGTCAAGCCGACACCGGGCCGCAGGTCCACGACACCGGGCCGCAGGTCAAGCCGACACCGGGCCGCAGGTCCACGACACCGGCCCGCATCGGCTGACCCGCACGGGAAAGGAGGAGGAACCCACACCCCGTCCCCACACGGACGTACCTCCTTGTCGGTTCCGATCGTTGGACCTTCCGGGCGCGCGACCACGCATCCGCGTACAAGCTGGAACTCCCTCTGCCCGCGCCCGGGAGGACCTCATGAGCACGCCGCCCCTCGCCTCGGGCCCCGAAGGCCCCCATGCCCTGCGGCCATTGCTCGACACCGTGCTCGGCGCGCTGGACGCCAGCCGGCGGGCGCGTGGGGGACCGCTGCCCGCAGGCGGACCGGACGCGGTCGCCGCCCGGCTGCGGGACGCGGCCGGGGACGTACTGCCCGAGCACGGCGACCCGGACGCCCTGCGCGCCCTCGTCCACGCGCTCGCCGAAGGAGCCGCCGATCCGGCCCACCCGCTGTGCGCCGCCCATCTGCACTGCCCGCCCCTGGCCGTCGCCACCGCCGCCGACCTGGCCGCCTCCGCCCTCAACCAGTCCCTCGACTCCTGGGACCAGGCCCCGGCCGCCTCCGAACTGGAGGCACTGGTGACCCGGGCGCTCGCCCGCGAGACCGGCGCGGCAGACGCCCTGGTCACCACCGGCGGCACCGAGTCCAACCAACTCGCCCTCCTCCTGGCCCGCGAGGTGCACGGCACGGGCGTCCGGCTGGTCTGCGGGGCGAACGCCCACCATTCGCTGGCCCGTGCCGCCTGGCTGCTCGGGCTGCCCGACCCGGTCGTCGTGTCCGCCCCCGCCGGCACCCTCGACCCAGCCGCCCTCACCGAAGCCCTCAGCGGCGGCGCCGGTCACCGCAGCGGGCCCTTTCTGGTCGCCGCCACCGCGGGTACCACCGACGCGGGCCTCATCGACCCGCTCCCCGAGATCGCCGCCGTGTGCGCGGCCCACGGCGCCCGTCTGCACATCGACGCCGCCTACGGCGGAGGGCTTCTCTTCAGCGACCGCCACCGCGGCAGACTCACCGGCCTCGACCAAGCCGACACAGTCACCCTCGACCTGCACAAACTCGGCTGGCAGCCGGTCGCCGCCGGCCTCCTCACCGTCCGCCGCCCCCACGACCTCACCGCACTCCGGCAGCGCGCCGACTATCTCAACGCCGACGACGACACCGAAGCCGGTCTGCCGGACCTCCTGGGCCGCTCCCTGCGCACCACCCGCCGTCCCGACGTCCTCAAGATCGCCGTCACCCTCAAGACCCTCGGCCGGACCGGCCTCGGCCGACTCGTCGACCGAGTCTGCGACCATGCCCGCGAGTTCGCCGCCCTCGTCCACGGCCGTCCCGGATTCGAGCTGTACGCCCCGCCCACCATCAGCACGGTCCTGTTCCGGCCCGCCCGCGCCACCGACGCCGCCGTCGCCGCCGTACGCAGAGAACTCCTCACCGACGGACGCGCCGTCCTCGGCAGGGCCTGTCTCGACGGCCGCCTCTGGCTCAAGGCCACCCTCCTCAACCCCCACACCCGGCCCGACGACCTGGCCGCGCTCCTGACGCTCGTGGAAGAACTCGTGGAAGGACATCCCCCTCGATGAGCACGACCCCCCGCCCGCCCCGCCACGAGCCCGACGCGCCCCGCGACCTGGTCGGCATCGGCATCGGCCCCTTCAACCTCTCCCTCGCGGCCCTCGCCCACCCCCTCGGCGAACTCGACGCCGTCTTCTACGACCAGCGCCCCGCCTTCGACTGGCACCCCGGCCTCCTCATCGACGGCGCCACCGTCCAAGTGCCCTTCCTCGCCGACCTGGTGACCCTCGCCGACCCCGTCAGCCCCTGGTCGTTCCTCAACCACCTCAAGGCCTGCGACCGCCTGTTCCCCTTCTACTTCGCCGAGCGCTTCCACATCCAGCGCACCGAGTACGACGCCTACTGCCGCTGGGTGTCCGAGAACCTCCCGGAACTCCACTTCTCCCACCAGGCCGACGCCGTCCGCTTCAACCCCGAACGCGGCGTCTTCGAGGTCGACTTCACCCGGCTCGACGCCGACGGGGAAGCCGCGGCTCCCGGCCGTACGTACACCA
Source organism: Streptomyces sp. NPDC040410 (assembly GCF_055595715.1). Taxonomy (NCBI): domain Bacteria; kingdom Bacillati; phylum Actinomycetota; class Actinomycetes; order Kitasatosporales; family Streptomycetaceae; genus Streptomyces; species Streptomyces sp. NPDC040410. Next base: position 40,832 of record NZ_JBVIVK010000008.1, on the reverse strand, counting down.
GGAACGTCGTCCTCGGCATCGGCACCGCACCCCACGTGCCCGAACCGCTCAAACCCCTCGTCGATGCCCCCGGCGTGCCCGTCGTCCACGCCGCCGACTACCTCGCCCACCGCGACACCTTCCTCACCGCCGGGCATGTCACCGTCGTCGGCACGGGACAGTCCGGCGCCGAGGTCTTCCTCGACCTGCTGCGCCACCGCCCCGCCGGCCGCGAGAAGATCCACTGGCTCGGCCGCACCGAGGCCTTCGCCCCCATGGAGTACTCCAAGCTCGGCCTGGAGCACTTCACCCCCGACTACACCCGCTACTTCCACGCCCTCGCCGAACCCGTCCGCGACCGCCTCGTCACCGCGCAGTGGCAGCTCCACAAAGGCATCGACACCGGAACCATCGCCGCCATCCACGACGAGCTCTACCGCCGCACCCTGAACGGCGGCTGGCCCGACACCGTCCTCACCCCCGGCGTCAGCGTCCGCACCGCGGGACGCATCGCCACCGCCAAGATCGAACTCCACGTCGAGCACATCCAGCAGAACACCCGCTCCCGCCTCAGCACCGACGCCGTCGTCCTCGCCACCGGCTACCGCGAACGCCCCCTCGACCACATCCTCGCCGGCCTCGACCCCTGTCTGCGGCGCGACGGCCGCGAACGCCCGCGCATCGACGAACACTTCCGACTCGCCCTCGACCCGTCCGTCACGGGCACAGGCTGCAACGTCTACGTGCAGAACGCCGAACGCCACACGCACGGCGTGGGCAGTCCCGACCTCGGACTCGCCGCCTGGCGCAGCGCCACCATCCTCAACTCCCTGACCGGCAAGGAGACCTACCCCCTGCCCGCACGGACGGCCTTCACCAGCTTCGGCCTGCCACAGCAGCCGCAGATCCCGCCCGCCCGGCAGGCTCCGACGCTCACACCGCCGGTCGAGGGGCGATAGGCGGAGGGGGAGAGGGGGATCAGGCGTGCACCAGCCACTCCCGGTACCAGGCCAGGGCGGCGTCCACCGTCTCCGCGAGCGGTGCCGGCGCCGTTCAGCTCTGACGAGCCGGTGCCGCGTCAGCCAGGTCGAGAGCACGCGGGGACGCCGCTCCCTGACGGGCGAACCGTGGCTGACGCGGTACTAGAAGACAGGCGTGCCGTTCCGTGTGAGCTTCCAGTCCACCGACGCGAAGTCCGCCGGGTTCAGGACACCCTTCGCCGTCACCCACTCCGCGATCCGCGTCCGGATCTCCGTCGACTCCGACCACAGCTCGGTGGCGGAAGCAACGTGCGGGAACGCACCGCCGCCGTTGGCCCGGTAGTTGTTCACCGCCAGCACGAACTGCCGCGTGTCGTCCAGCGCCACACCCTCGTACGTCAGGTTCCTGATCCGCGAACCCGCCGGCTGCGCGATGTCGATCTCGTAGCCCAGACCCGACACATAGTCGTAGTTGTAGTCCGGACGGCCGTTCGCGTTCGTCAGCCTGTCCACGTCGACCACCGCATCGGCTGCCGTCCGCACGAAGTACTCCGCCGAGTACTCCAGGTACGCCCGGATCTGCACACCCGTCATCAGCTTCGCTACCAGGGTGTTGTCGTACACGTACAGACTCGACAGATCCCGGATCGTCACGTCACCGGCCGGGATCTCCGACGTCCGCGAGAACGGCGAGGCCTGCGCGATCACCGGCACCGACGCATACTCCGTGCCCGCCAGCGCCGCCCTGACGACATCCTCCTGAACCTTGGTGATCAGGTCGATGACCGGGGCGTCCTTGTAACGGGCCTCCACCGTCGTCAGCGTCTCGGTCGCCGTACCCACGACCTGGTTGACGTACTCCACGACGATGTCGTGGTCGTCCTTCAGCAACCTGGTGATCTTCGGGTCGTCGGCGACCGTGTTGGAGTTGAGCACCGACGCCGCGACCGACTCCACCGTCCAACGGCCCTTCTCGAAGACCAGCTCGAAGTCGAACACGGACAGCCGCTCCGCGTAGGCCAGCGGCTCCGACAGCACGACCGTCCTGCCCGTCTTCTCGTTGGTGACCTTCAGCTCCGGGATCTCCACGTGCGCATGCCCGACCAGGATCGCGTCGATTCCCGGCACCTGCTGCGCCACCAGCGCCGCCGAGTTCTCGACGTACGGCAGCTGGTCACCGTACGACGACGTGCCCGACGAACCCGAGTGCGCCGACACGACCACCACGTCCGCGCCCGTCGACCGCAGCTTCGGCACCCACTTCGCCGCCTGCTCCTCCAGCCCCGGGAACGTCAACTTGCCCTGCACATACGCCTTGTCCCAGATCGCGATACCGGGGTTGGTCAGACCGAGAACGGCCACCTTGACCGGCGGGGCGCCCGGCACGTGGAACTCCTTGACGAAGTAGGGAGGAAAGGCCGGCTTCAGCGTCTTCGCGTCCAGCGCGTTCGCGCCCAGCAGCGGGAAGCGGCACTGCTCCTCGAACTTCCGCAGCGTCTCGATGCCGTAGTTGAACTCGTGGTTCCCCAGCGCCACGGCGTCATAACCGATCGCGTTCATCGCCTGCGCCATCGGATGCACCGGACCGCCCTCGGCGGTGATCGGGTCCACCTTCGCGTAGTAGTACGTCAGCGGGGTGCCCTGGATCGTGTCACCCGCGTCCAGCAGCAGCGTGTTGCAGCGCCCCTTCTCTGCACGGACCTGGTTCACCAGCGTCGAGATGCGCGCCAGCCCCTGCGCGTTGCCCGCCTTGTCGGTGTAATCCGCGTCCTTGAAATAGTCCCAGTTGAAGATGTGACCGTGCAGGTCGGTCGTGCCCATCACCGTCAGCGAGTACCGCTTCGCCGGCTTCGCAGGAGTCTTCGCCTCCGCGGCCCCGGCCGCCGGAGTCGCCGCCGCACCGGTCAGCGCGACCCCCGCTCCGGTCACGACGGACTTCTTCAGGAACTTCCGGCGGTTCAACGGCATGTCAGGTTCTCCTCGGCCGACGGGTCAATGACGCGCGTAGATTCTGACCTGGTCATGACTGAAGGCAACAGGTCCAGGAGGTTGCGATCTGGTGACCTGACCCGTGAAGTGCGGGGCTCCAACCAGGTAAGACGTGACAGAGTGGGACGTATGGCCGCTTCCCCGGAAGACCCTCGACCCGCCGTCCCCTACGGCACCCCCGACGCCCCCCGCATCGCCGTCCGCGGTGAAGCACACCTCGAAGTCGACCCCGAGATCGCCCGCATCGGCATCACCGTCGCCTCCCGCGGCAAGGACCGCCGCAGCGCACTCGACGACCTCACCCGCCGCAACACCACCGCCCTCGACCTCATCAAGACCTACGGCGACGCGGTCGAACGCCTCGAAACCGGCTCCTTCTCCATCACCCCCGAACTCAAGGAACACGGCCGCGGCGAACGCATCCACGCTCACCACGGCCGCGTCCACATCACCGCCGAACTCACCGACTTCACGGCCCTCGGTGAACTCACCACCCGCCTCGCCGACTTGGAACTCACCCGTGTGGACGGCCCCTGGTGGGCCCTGCGCCCGAACTCGCCGGCCCACCGGGAAGCCCGCCAACAGGCCGTACGGGAAGCCGTCCAGCGCGCCCGGGAGTACGCCGACGCGCTCGGCACCAACCTCGCGGCCCTCGTGGAACTCGCCGACATCGGCGCCGAAGCCCCCCAGTCCTACCCGCCCGCCCCCGCCGGCCGCATGCGCTCCGTGGCCTACGCCGCGCAGGCCGAGGACAGTGCGGCGGCCCTCGACCTCGAACCCCAACGCCAACACGTCCACGCCCAGGTCAACGCCCGCTTCACCATGGCGCCGCCACGGCTGTAGCCGAAGTGCTGAGCACATTCGTCAGGATTTCGAAAGGATGGTCGAAATCATGGACTTCACGTTTCCTTGAACGCTCATCGGAGCACCCGGCCGCACAATTAAACACTTGTCAATAGCGCTTCACCCAGAGGTTGTTGAGTAGTCATGCACCGCCAATTCCCTACCCACCGGTAAGTCATAGGTTCGAACCATGCGCCGAGCAAAGATCGTCTGTACCCTGGGCCCCGCCACCGACTCGTACGACCAGATCAAAGCCCTGGTCGAAGCCGGAATGGACGTCGCCCGCTTCAACCTCAGCCACGGCAGCCACGCCGAGCACGAGGTGCGCTACGAACATGTGCGAAAGGCCTCCGACGAGACCGGCCGCAGCGTCGGAATCCTCGCCGACCTTCAAGGCCCGAAGATCCGCCTCGGCCGATTCACCGAAGGACCCGTACTCCTTGAACGCGGCGACACCTTCACCATCACCGTGGAAGAGGGCGTCGAAGGAGACCGCGAGAACTGCGGAACGACATACAATGGCCTCGCCGCCGACGTCACCCCCGGCGAACGCATCCTCGTCGACGACGGCAAGGTCTGCCTGGAGGTCACCGCCGTCGACGGCCTCCGCGTCCACACCACCGTCATCGAAGGCGGCATGGTCTCCGACCACAAGGGCCTGAACCTGCCGGGGGTCGCCGTCTCCGTCCCCGCCCTCTCCGAGAAGGACGAGGCAGACCTGCGATGGGCGCTGCGGGCGGGCTTCGACGTGATCGCGCTGTCCTTCGTCCGCAGCGGCCGCGACATCGACGACGTCCACCGCATCATGGACGAGGAAGGCCGCCGCCTCCCCGTCATCGCCAAGGTCGAGAAGCCCCAGGCGGTCGAAGCCATCGACGACATCGTCGCCGCCTTCGACGGCATCATGGTCGCGCGGGGAGACCTGGGCGTGGAGATGCCGCTGGAACAGGTCCCGATCGTCCAGAAGCGCGCGATCAAGCTCGCCAAGCGCAACGCCAAGCCCGTCATCGTCGCCACCCAGATGCTCGACTCGATGATCGACAACTCGCGGCCGACGAGGGCGGAGGCCTCGGACGTCGCGAACGCGGTGATCGACGGCACCGACGCGGTGATGCTGTCCGGAGAGACCAGCGTCGGCAAGTACGCCATCGAGACCGTCCGCACCATGGCGAAGATCGTCGAGGCAGCGGAGGAGGACATCCTCGCGAAGGGCCTCCCTCCACTGACCGAACGCAACAAACCGCGCACGCAGGGCGGAGCGGTCGCCCGCGCGGCGGCGGAAATGGGCGACTTCCTGGAGGCGAGGTTCCTGGTGGCCTTCACCCAGTCGGGAGACACGGTCCGCCGCCTGTCCCGCTACCGCTCCCCGATCCCCTTGCTGGCCTTCACGTCCCAGCCGGCCACGCGCTCCCAGCTGAGCCTGACATGGGGTGTGGAAACCTTCCTCGGGCCGCACGTCGACTCGACGGACGCGATGGTCGAGCAGGTCGACGAACTCCTGCTCGAGTACGGCCGCTGCGAGAAGGGCGACGTCGTCGTCATCACGGCCGGCTCCCCGCCGGGCGTCTCCGGCTCGACGAACCTCGTCCGGGTGCACCACGTGGGCGAGGACGACTCGTAAGGCCGGGCACCCGATGCTCAGTAGTGGCTGAGGTGGCCATCCGACCACTCTGCGTTACTGATCGTGGCTGCGCGCAGTAAAAAGCGGATGTTCACGAGAACGTGAACATCCGCTTCCAAAGTGCCCGGTGTGGGATTCGAACCCACATGCCCAAAGGGCACGGCATTTTGAGTGCCGCGAGTCTGACCAGTTCCTCCAACCGGGCAAGCTGAGTGGCTGTCGGGAATCATACCGGGTCACCGCGGCCCCCCGCCTCTAGGTAGGCTGCGTTAGCAGCACCACCTGCCCGGCCCGCAACAAGGAGCCCCCCGTGACCGCCCCCGAGTCGCCCCAGCCCGTAGACGTGCCCGACGACGACAAGTCGCACGTCCCTCCGCTGACGACCCGTGTCGTCATCGCCGAGGACGAGGCCCTGATCCGGCTCGACCTCAAAGAGATGCTGGAGGAGGAGGGCTACACCGTAGTGGGCGAGGCCGGTGACGGTGAGCAGGCCATCGAGCTCGCCCGCGAGCACAAGCCTGACCTGGTCATTCTCGACGTGAAGATGCCCAAGCTGGACGGCATCTCGGCGGCCGAGAAGATCGCCGAGGAGCGCATCGCCCCCGTGCTGATGCTCACCGCGTTCTCGCAGCGCGACCTCGTGGAACGCGCGCGGGACGCCGGTGCGATGGCGTATCTCGTGAAGCCGTTCAGCAAGAGTGACGTGGTTCCGGCGATCGAGATGGCCGTCTCCCGCTTCACGGAGCTGAAGGAGCTGGAGAACGAGATCGCCGATCTCACCCAGCGCCTGGAGACCCGCAAGCTGGTCGACCGCGCGAAGTCGATCCTGCAGACGGAGTACGGGCTGACCGAGCCCGCCGCGTTCCGGTGGATCCAGAAGACCTCCATGGACCGTCGGATGTCCATGCAGCAGGTCGCCGAGGCGGTCATCCAGGACTCCGACGAGAAGAAGGCGTCGAAGGGCTGAGGCTCCGGCCCCGTAAGCGAGGTCGGCCCCACGACACGAGCGAGGCCCGCGCCCCCGGGAAGGGGGTGCGGGCCTCGTCGTTCGACCGGCAGAGGGAACTCAGTCCTCGCCGAGGTACGCCTTCCGTACCGACTCGTCGTGCAGCAGGTCCCGCCCGCTGCCGGAGAGGACGATGTTGCCGATCTCCATGACGTGTCCGTGGTCGGCGAGCGAGAGCGCCGCCTGGGCGTTCTGTTCGACGAGCAGGATGGTCGTGCCCTGGGACTTGAGTTCGGCGATGGTCGCCATGATCTTCTGCATCATGATCGGCGAGAGGCCCATGGAGGGTTCGTCGAGCATGAGCAGCTTGGGCTGGGACATGAGCGCGCGGCCCATGGCCAGCATCTGCTGCTCACCGCCGGAGAGGGTGCCCGCGGCCTGCTTGCGGCGCTCTCCCAGGATCGGGAAGAGGTCGTAGGCGCGCTGGATGTCCTTCTCGATGCCCGCCTTGTCGCTCCGGAGGAAGGCTCCGAGGCGGAGGTTGTCCTCGATCGTCATGCGCGGGAAGATGTGCCGCCCCTCGGGGGAGTGGGCGAGGCCGAGCGAGACGATGTGGTGGGCGGGGGTCTTCTTCAGGGACTTGCCGTCGAACTTGATCTGGCCCCCGACCGGCTTGAGCAGGCCGGAGAGGGTGCGCAGGGTGGTGGTCTTGCCGGCGCCGTTGGTGCCGATGAGGGTGACGACCTCGCCTGCTTCGACCTTGAAGGAGATGCCCTTGACGGCTTCGATCTTGCCGTAGGCGACGCGGAGGTCCTCGACCTCGAGGAGTGCGGTCATCGGTCGTTCTCCTTGCCGGGCGCGGCGTCCGTCGTGGTGTCGGCGTTGGCCTCGGCGGCTGCTACTTCGGCGGCTTCCGCGTCGCCGGGGGCGTTCTCGAAGGGTTCACCGAGGTAGGCGGCGATCACTCGCTCGTCGCCCTGCACGGTCGCGCTGTCGCCTTCGATGAGCTTCTCGCCCTGGACGAGGACGGCGACTCGGTCGCAGAGGTTGAAGATGAAGCGCATGTCGTGCTCGATGACGAGGACGGCGATGCCCCTGTCGCGGATGGCGAAGACCAGTTCCTCGGTGGCCCGCGTCTCCTGGGGGTTCATGCCGGCCGTCGGCTCGTCGAGCAGGAGCAGGCCCGGCTCGCTTGCCAGCGCTCGCGCGATCTCGAGCTTGCGCTGTTCGCCGTAGGGGAGGTTGCGGGCGAGGTGTTCGGCCTTCTTCGCCAGGCCCACGAACTCGAGGAGTTCCATGGCGCGGGCGCGTGAGGCGGCTTCGGCCTTGTGGAAGCCGGGGCCGCGCAGCAGTGCCGACCACAGGCCTTCCTTGGTCCGGGTGTGGCGGCCGACGAGCACGTTTTCCAGCACCGTCATGTTGGCGAACAGGCGGATGTTCTGGAAGGTGCGGGCGATGCCGGCCGCGGTGACCTTGAAGGACTTGGGCGGCAGGACGTTGCCCTTGTAGCGGACTTCGCCCTCGGTGGGGATGTAGAGGCCCGTCAGGCAGTTGAAGAAGGTGGTCTTGCCGGCGCCGTTCGGGCCGATGAGGCCGACGATTTCGCCGCTGTTGACCGTGAAGTTGACGTTGCGTACGGCGGTGAGGCCGCCGAAGCGCATGGTGACGCCGCGTGCGTCGAGCACGGTCTGCCCGGGGGCGGTGGCGCCCGGAGTGGCGCCCTGCGTGGTGGTGTCGGTAGTCATCGTGGTCAGGCCCCTGCCTTGCTGAGGACTGCGGGTGCTTCCGTCTCTTCGTGGAATTCGAGCTGGCGGCGCCGGTTCGGGATGAGGCCTTCGGGGCGGAAGCGCATCAGGATGACGAGCGCGAGGCCGAAGGCGAAGAGCTGGTAGTCGCCCAGGAACTGGAGCTTGGCCGGGATCAGGTAGAGCAGTGCGGCGCCGACGAGGGGTCCGGCGATGGTGCCCATGCCGCCGAGGACGACCGCGGCCAGGAGGAAGGCCGAGTTGGGGGGTACGACGTGGGCGAACTGGTACTGCTCGGGGGTCACCGTGTAGGTGACGTGTGCCTGGACGGAGCCGGCGAGGCCGGCGAGGCAGGCGCCGAGGGCGAAGGCGATGAGCTTGACGCGGAAGCCGTTGATGCCCATGGCGAGTGCGGCGGTCTCGTCCTCGCGGATGGCGATCCAGGCCCGGCCGATGCGGGAGTCGCTGCTGCGTCGGAAGACGACGACGACGATCAGGGTGATGAGCAGCATCAACAGGAAGTAGTTCGCGAATCGCGCGATGCTGAAGCCGAGGATGCTGTGTTCCTGGCCGAAGTCGAAGCCGAGGATGTTGAGGTTCGGGATCGACGAGATGCCGTTGGAGCCGTTGGTGACGTCGGGTCCGGAGGTGCCGTCCATGTTGAGGACGGTGATGCGGAAGATCTCTCCGAAGCCGAGGGTCACGATGGCGAGGTAGTCGCCGCGCAGGCGGAGGGTGGGGGCACCGATGAGGACGCCGAAGATCATGGCGACGACGGCGCCGAGGATGGCGGAGGCCCAGAAGGGCCAGTGGACGTGGAGGGGTGAGGAGGGGGAGCCGGAGACCAGGGCCGCGGTGTAGGCGCCGACGCCGAGGAAGGCGACGTATCCGAGGTCCAGGAGGCCGGCGAGGCCGACGACGATGTTGAGGCCGAGGGCGACGGTGGCGAAGATCAGGATGTAGACGCCGATGGTCGCGTACTGGTCGTCGGACTGGGTGAAGGGGAAGGCGGCGGCGGCGGCGAAGGCGCCGAGCATCGTGATGTTGCGGTGCTTGGCGGTGATCGCCGAGACCCGGGCCACGAGCCCGGCCTTGGCGAGGGCGCCGAAGCCGAAGCCGACGGTGATGAGGAAGCCGACGAAGAGTTCGTCGTACTCGGTGCCGATGCCGTAGGTGAAGACGGTCAGGCCGACGGTCATGGCCGCGACGATGACCAGGATTTCGGCGTAGGCGGGGATCTTGCGGGCCGGGGCGAGGGTGCCGGTGGCGACGGCCGCCTTGATGACGGTGCGCGTGTGGCGCGCGTTGTGGCGGAACTGCTCCCAGCCGGTGTCGTCGGGGTCGATCGGGTCGGGCGCCGGCCGTTCGAAGGGCAGGGCGAGTGCGCCGAGGACGGCGGCGAGGGTGGTGAGGCCGGCGATCCAGCCGCCCGGCTCGAGGTTGACGAGGCCGCCGAGCTTGGTGCTGATGGCGAGGATCGTGTACCAGGCGGTGGCGAAGGTGCCGAGTGCGGCGAGCTTGAGCGCGCTGTCGGCGCCGGCGGGGGTCAGCCAGCCGAGGCCCTTGACGCCGTAGGAGGCGAGGCCGAAGAGGGTGGTGAGGACGCCGCCGATGAGGACGAGGACCTGGAGGCCGCCCGGCTCGCCGTACCAGGTGAGGTCGCCCGGGAATGCGGGGGTCCAGGTCCAGGCGAGGAAGGTGGAGACGATGGCTCCGGCGCCGCCGGCGGTGGCGAGGGCGCGGCCGATGGCGGGCGGGATGCCGATGAGGCCCTTGGGCGTGCCCGCGCTGGGGACGCTGGGGGTCTGGGAGGGGGTGGTCTGTGTGGTCATCGGTGTCACGCCCTGTCCGCGACGCGCTCGCCGAGCAGGCCCTGTGGCCTGAAGAGGAGCACGAGGATGAGGAGTACGAAGGCCCAGACGTTGGCCCAGGACTGGCCGCCGAGCTTGTCCATGCCGGGGACGTCGGCGATGTAGGCGGTGGCCATGGTCTCGGCGACGCCGAGGACGAGGCCGCCGATCATGGCGCCGTAGATGTTGCCGATGCCGCCGAGGACGGCCGCGGTGAAGGCCTTGAGGCCGAGGATGAAGCCCATGCGGAAGTCGATCTGGCCGTACTTGAGGCCGTAGGCGACGGATCCGACGGCGGCGAAGGCGGCACCGAGGGCGAACGCGATCACGATGATGCGGTCGGTGTTGATGCCCATGAGCTTCGCGGTGTCGGGGTCCTGGGCGGTGGCCTGCATGCCGCGTCCGGTGCGGGTCTTCATGACGAAGTAGGCGAGGATCGCCATGCTGATGGGAGCGGCGATGAAGAGGAAGATGTCGCCGGTCTGGATGGTGACGTCGCCGATGTTGAAGGGCCCGCCCTGGATCTCCGGGAAGGTGATCGGGGAGTCGGCCTCGGGGTACCAGGCCCAGACGGCCTGCTGGAGTGCGAGGGAGAGGCCGATGGCGGTGATGAGGGGGGCGAGGCGTGGCGCGTTGCGCAGGGGGCGGTAGGCGAACCGTTCCGCCCCGACGGCGACCGTGACGGCGACGAGGATGGCACCGACGAGCATCAGTGGCAGGGCAATCGCCATGGAGGTGCCGTCGGGAAGGATGTAGAGGTAGACCGTGATGGCGCCGAAGGCCCCGGTCATGAAGATCTCGCCGTGGGCGAAGTTGATGAGCTGGACGATGCCGTAGACCATTGTGTAGCCGATGGCGACCAGCCCGTACATGGATCCTAGTAGCAGGCCGTTGACCAGCTGCTGCGGCAGTTCGTTCACCGCATGTCCTCCGAGACTATCGGGCTTTCGACGGATGTGGCCGGATGCGAGTCCGCGCGGGGCGCCTGGTGGTGCGGCGCCTCGCGCGGCTCTCGGGTGGTGGGGGTGGGTCAGCCGGTGTAGGTACCGGACTTCGCGGCCTTCCAGGCACCGTTCTCGACGGCGTACACGGTGAGCTGCTTGTTGGTGGCGTCACCGAACTTGTCGAAGGCGACCTTGCCGGTCACACCGTCGAAGGAGACGTTCTGTACGGCCGCCGTGATCTGGTCGCGGGCGTCGGAGGGCAGCTTGCCGTCGTTGGCGTCGACGACCGACTTCACGGCCTGGATGATCGCCCACGCGGCGTCGTAGGAGTAGCCGCCGTACGCCGCGTACTCCTCCTTGTAGCCGGCCGCCTTGTAGTCCGCGACGAACTGCTTGGCGGAGGAGAGGGTCTCGACGGGGGCGCCGACCGAGGTGGCGAGGTCGCCGGTGCTCTTGGCGCCCGCGAGCTGGATGAAGGTCGGGTCGTAGATGCCGTCGCCGCCGACCAGCGGGACCTTGGCTCCGGCGGCCTTGATCTGCTTGCTGAGCGGGCCGGCCTGCGGGTACTCGCCGCCGTAGTAGACGACGTCGGCACCGGAGTTCTTCACCTGGGTCGCGACCGCGGAGAAGTCCTTGGAGTCGGGGTCGATGTGCTGGGTGCCGACGATCTTGCCGCCGAGCTTCTTGAACTCTTCGGTGAAGGTGGCGGCGAGGCCCGCGCCGTAGGTCTTCTTGTCGTCGATGACGAAGACCTTCTTCTTCTTGGCGTCGTTGTAGACGTACTGGGCGGCGAAGGGGCCCTGGATGGCGTCCGTGGTCGCCGTGCGGAAGTACGACTTGTAGGGGCGGACCTGCTTGCTCTGCCAGTCGGCGCCCTGGGTGAGGGCCGGGCCGGTGTTGGCCGGGGAGATCTCGACGAGTTTGGCGTCGTCGAAGACCTTCTGCATGGACTCGGCGACGGAGGAGTTCAGCGGGCCGACGACGCCGACGACGTTCTTGTCGGCGACGAACTGGGCGGCGTTCTGCTGACCCGAGGAGGGCTGCGCCTGGTCGTCGAGCGCTTCGACCTTGAAGGTGACGCCGTCGACGAGCTTCTGCTTGTTGGCCGTCTTGGCGGCGAGGTCGACGGAGTTCTTGATACCCAGGCCCAGCGCGGACAGGTCACCCGTCAGTGGGGCGTCGATTCCGATGGTGACGGTGGTTCCGCCGGTACCGGAGTCCGAGCCGCCTTTCTCGTCGCGCGAGCCGCAGGCGGTGAGGGTGAGTGCTCCCGCAGCCAGCGCGGCGGTGATGGCGATGAGTGAGCGTTGACGCACGATCAGTCCTTTCCCTGGCGGCTCTCTCCCCTCTGGAAGAGGCCGAGTCTGCGCTGTCGGCCGAAGTGATATTTCGGTGGCGCGGTGACTGGGCGTGACTCTAAGGGCGGGTGGGGAACATGGAGGAGGGTCTGACGGAGGCTGTGACGCTCTTGTTATGACACGTCGTAATGCAGAGCGGTACTGAGAGGGCAGAACAGTGGAATTCAAGCCGATTTGTCCTGTCCAGATAGTGAGAACCTGCAGGACCCACCTAGGTGGGTCAGGTGCGTAAGGCGTTTTGGTAATTACCCAGTGTGGTTGCAGGCGACTTGAAGGGCCTCTGACAGGTGCTCTTCGTAGCGTGCGCCCAGGATGTAACTCTGCACTTGTATTGCGCGTGTATTACGCAGGGTTACATCCAGGAAAGGGAGTCCGGCGCTCTGTGGCGCTTTCTGGCATTCCGTCACATGCATCGTGATGACGATCTTTCGACTCGATCCCGCCTTCGTGCGGAACGGGGTCCGTGGAGCCGATGTGAGGGACAGGCCGGCATAGGGCTGGGAAATCCCAGTCACGGTGACCTGCGGACCGGACGGCACGCTCACTTCCACCGCGAAGCTGAAGGTCCTGGGCCGGACTCCCTTCGGCGTGGTCACCTGATCGAGGTAGGTGACGTCGACCGCCTGGGCGGGGTACGGCACTTCGGGCGGCGGGGGCTCATGCGGCCGGGTCGCGTAGAGGTAGCCGCCGCCGGCCAGGAGGACGGCGGTCGCGGCCGCGGTGAGGGCCGCGCGCCGGTGCCCGGCGTACCACGGTGCGAGACGCTCGCGCGAACGGCCGGGCGGGGAAGGGGAGTTCGGCGTCGTGTCCCGCGCGCGCGTGCCCTCGCCCGGCTCCACGGGGCCGACGCCGCTCACTGCCACGGCCCGTTGCTCGGACCGCCGGTGCGGTACCAGTCCTCGCAGCCCTGACGCGCCCCGCGGTCGATCAACTCGTCTGCGGCTGCGGCTCCTTGGCGCTTCTTCTCGGCCCGGGCTGCGTCCACGACGTCCCGCAGGATCTCGTACTGTCCGTTGGACAGCCCCATCGACTGGTAGTCCCCGTAGGTGTTTTCGTCCAGAACCTCGCGCGACCAGTGGGCGACGATCCGCGCGCACAGGTCCTCCGGGGGTGTGGCCGACGCGGATGCGGAGGTGGTGTCTTCGGCGCCCGTGGCGTCCGACTCCCCCGACTCCCCGCATCCGCTGACCAAGGTGCCTGTCGCGAGCGCCAGCGCAAGCCCGAATCCGAGCACGGCCCCCGGCCGGGGGGCTACTCCCTTTTGCATGCCATGACGCTATGGCCTGTGCGGGTGATCGGGCCAGAGGCGGGGCGGGGCCCCGCCGGTGCGCGGCGGTCAGCCTGCCGCGCGCACCCGCTCCCCGTCGGCCGGGCCCACGTCCCGCAGCAGGCAGGTGAGGCGCGCGGTGCACACGCGCCGCCCCTGCTCGTCGCTGATCACGATCTCGTACGTCGCCGTCGACCGGCCCCGGTGCACGGGCGTGGCCACGCCGGTGACCAGGCCGGAGCGCACGCCTCGGTGGTGGGTGCAGTTCAGGTCGACGCCGACGGCGATCTTGGAGGTGCCGCCGTGCAGCATCGAGCCGACCGAGCCCAGCGTCTCGGCCAGCACCGCGGAGGCTCCGCCGTGCAGCAGACCGTACGGCTGGGTGTTGCCCTCCACCGGCATCGTCCCGACGACCCGGTCCGCGGAGGCCTCCACGATCTGCACGCCCATGCGCGTCCCGAGGTGGCCGGCGGAGAACAGGGCCGGGAGGTCGACGCCGAGCGCGGCGTACTCGTCGATGACCTCCTGCGGGAACTTCACGTGCTGCTGCTCGCCCATGGGCCGGGGCTCCGTTCGTCTTGACCGGTAACGACTTCTGGCTGAGCAAACGCTCAGTCGGTGGTCGATTGTTCCAGACGCACCACGACGGACTTGCTGGCCGGGGTGTTGCTCGTGTCTGCCGTGGCGTCCAGGGGGACGAGTACGTTGGTCTCCGGGTAGTACGCGGCCGCGCAGCCCCGGGCCGTCGGATAGAACACCACCCGGAAGCCGGGCGCCCGCCGCTCCACGCCGTCCTTCCACTCGCTCACCAGGTCGACGTACGAGCCGTCGGCGACCTTGAGCGTCCGCGCGTCCTCCGCGTTCACCAGGATCACCCGGCGGCCGTTCTTGATGCCCCGGTAGCGGTCGTCGAGGCCGTAGATCGTGGTGTTGTACTGGTCGTGCGAGCGCAGCGTCTGCAGGAGGAGGCGGCCCTCGGGCAGCTCGGGGTGCTCCACCGGTGCGGCGGTGAAGTTGGCCTTGCCGGTGGCGGTCGGGAAGCGGCGCTCGTCGCGTGGGGCGTGCGGAAGAGCGAAGCCTCCGGGGTGCGCCACGCGCGCGTTGAAGTCCTCGAAACCGGGGATCACGCGCGCGATGCGGTCACGGATCGTGGCGTAGTCCTTCTCGAACTCCTCCCACGGGACCTTGCTCTCCTCGCCGAGCACACGCCGGGCCAGGCGGCAGACGATGGCCGGCTCGGACAGCAGGTGCGCGCTCGCGGGCTCCAGGCGGCCCCGGGAGGCGTGCACCATGCCCATGGAGTCCTCGACCGTCACGAACTGCTCCGCGCTGTTCCCGTTCGGGCCGACCTGGAGGTCGCGCTCGGTGCGGCCGAGAGTCGGCAGGATCAGGGCACGCGCGCCCGTGACGGCGTGCGAGCGGTTGAGCTTCGTCGACACGTGCACGGTCAGCCTGGCCCGCCGCATGGCAGCCTCGGTGACCTCCGTGTCGGGAGAGGCGGAGACGAAGTTGCCGCCCATCGCGAAGAAGACCTTCGCCTCGCCGTCGCGCAGAGCGCGGATGGCCCGTACGACGTCGTAGCCGTGCTCGCGCGGCGGGGCGAAGCCGAACTCCTTCTCCAGGGCGTCCAGGAAGGCGGGGGCCGGCCGCTCGAAGATGCCCATCGTGCGGTCGCCCTGCACGTTCGAGTGGCCGCGCACCGGGCACACGCCCGCGCCCGGGCGGCCGATGTTGCCGCGCAGGAGAAGGAAGTTGACCACCTCGCGGATGGTCGGCACGGAATGCTTGTGCTGGGTGAGGCCCATCGCCCAGCACACGATGGTGCGCTGTGAGGCGAGGACCATGCGCAGGGCTTCCTCGATCTCCTGCCGGGACAGGCCGGTCGCCGTGAGCGTCTCGTCCCAGTCCGCGGCGCGGGCGGCGGCCGCGAACTCCTCGTAGCCGTGGGTGTGTTCGCGGACGAAGTCCTCGTCGACCGCGCCCTCCGTCTCGAGGACCAGCTTGTTCAGCAGGCGGAAGAGTGCCTGGTCGCCGCCGATGCGGATCTGCAGGAACAGGTCGGTGAGGGCGGCACCGGCGGTGAGGCCCTTGGGGGTCTGCGGGTTCTTGAAGCGCTCCAGGCCGGCCTCGGGGAGCGGGTTGACGCTGATGATCCGCGCCCCGTTCGCCTTGGCCTTCTCCAGCGCGGAGAGCATGCGCGGGTGGTTGGTGCCGGGGTTCTGGCCGGCGACGATGATCAGGTCGGCCTTGTAAAGGTCCTCGAGCAGGACACTGCCCTTGCCGATGCCGATCGTCTCGGACAGGGCCGAGCCGGACGACTCATGGCACATGTTCGAGCAGTCGGGCAGGTTGTTGGTGCCCAGCTCGCGCGCGAACAGCTGATAGAGGAAGGCCGCCTCGTTGCTGGTGCGTCCGGAGGTGTAGAAGAGGGCCTCGTCGGGAGAGCCGAGGGCGGCGATCTCCTCGGCGACGATGTCGAAGGCACGCTCCCAGGTGACCGGCTCATAGTGCTCTCCCCCCTCGGGGAGGTACATGGGGTGCGTCAGGCGGCCCTGCTGGCCCAGCCAGTAGCCGCTGCGGCCGGACAGGTCGGCCACGGAGTGCGCGGCGAAGAACTCCGGCGTGACCCGGCGCAGGGTGGCCTCCTCGGCGACCGCCTTGGCGCCGTTCTCGCAGAACTCCGCAGCGTGCCGGTGCTCCGGCTCCGGCCAGGCGCAGCCCGGGCAGTCGAAGCCGTCCTTCTGGTTGACCCGCAGCAGGGTCAGCGCGGTGCGCTTCACGCCCATCTGCTGCTGGGCCATGCGCAGGCTGTGCCCGATGGCCGGGAGCCCCGCGGCCGCGTGCTTCGGCCCGGCGACCTGCGGCGCGTCCTGAACCGGATCACCCTTGGGCGGCTTCGTCGCCATCGCGCACTCTCCTTCACGCACACGTATGAGTACGACTCCGATCCTCGCACGCGCCGCCGACACTGCTTGCGGCCGGGCGTACGCAACGGGCGAGCAGTGGTTGCGGCCGCCCAGGATCTCCCCGCGCACGTCTCTCCGCTCCGTCCGCGGCAACAGTGATCGACGACGACGGCGGAGTCCGGGGGAGCCGAACCGGCCGGGACCCCGACTGTCAGTGGCTCGTGGCAGGATCGGGGTCGTGGCAGAGACAGCATCGAAGAAGACCGACAAGACCCCCGGCGGCAGCCGTCCACGGCTGATGCTCATGGACGGGCACTCGCTGGCCTACCGCGCGTTCTTCGCGCTGCCCGCGGAGAACTTCACGACCGCGGCGGGCCAGCCGACGAACGCGATCTACGGCTTCGCGTCGATGCTGGCCAACACGCTGCGCGACGAGTCGCCCACACACTTCGCGGTGGCCTTCGACGTGTCCCGCAAGACCTGGCGCTCCGAGGAGTTCACGGAGTACAAGGCCAACCGCTCCAAGACCCCGGACGAGTTCAAGGGCCAGGTCGAGCTGATCGGCGAGCTCCTCGACGCGATGCACGTCTCCCGGTTCGCGATCGACGGCTTCGAGGCCGACGACGTCATCGCCACGCTCGCCACCCAGGCCGAGGCCGAGGGCTTCGAGGTGCTGATCGTCACCGGCGACCGGGACTCCTTCCAGCTGGTGTCCGAGCACACGACGGTGCTGTACCCGACCAAGGGCGTCTCCGAGCTGACCCGGTTCACTCCGGAGAAGGTCTTCGAGAAGTACGGGTTGACGCCCGCCCAGTACCCCGACTTCGCGGCCCTGCGGGGCGACCCGTCCGACAACCTCCCGGGCATTCCCGGCGTCGGTGAGAAGACCGCCGCGAAGTGGATCAACCAGTTCGGGTCGTTCGCCCACCTCGTCGAGCGCGTCGACGAGGTCAAGGGCAAGGCCGGGCAGAACCTGCGCGACCACCTGGAGTCCGTCAAGCTCAACCGGCGGCTGACCGAACTGGAGCGGCAGGTGGAGCTGCCCAAGCCGGTCGCCGACCTTGAGCGCTCTCCGTACGACCGCAAGGGCGTCGCGATGGTCCTCGACACCCTGGAGATCAGGAACCCCTCACTGCGCGAGCGGCTGTTCGCGGTCGACCCCGGCGCCGAGCAGGCCGAGGAGACTCCGGTCGTCGCGGACGGTGTCGAGCTCGACGGCAGCGTGCTCGGTACCGGCGAAGTGGCCCCGTGGCTCGCCGAGCACGGCACCCAGGTGCTCGGCGTCGCCACGGTCGACGCCTGGGCGCTCGGTACGGGCTCGGTGGCCGAGATCGCCCTCGCCGCGGCCGGCGGAGCGGCGGCCTGGTTCGACCCCGCAGAACTGGACGAGGCCGACGAGACGGCGTTCGCGGCCTGGCTGGCCGACGACGACAAGCCGAAGGTCCTGCACAACGCCAAGGGCGTGATGCGGGTCGCCACCGAGCACGGCTGGAGCGTCGCCGGCGTCACCATGGACACCGCGCTCGCCGCCTACCTGGTCAAGCCCGGCCGCCGCTCCTTCGACCTGGACGCGCTGTCCCTGGAGTACCTGCACCGGGAACTGGCCCCCGCCGCCGCGGCCGACGGCCAGCTCGCCTTCGGCGCCGACGACGGCGCCGAGGCCGAGGCCCTCATGATCCAGGCCCGCGCCGTCCTCGACCTGGGCCAGGCCTTCGAGGGCCGCCTCCAGGAAGTCGGCGCGGCAGACCTGCTCCGCGACATGGAACTGCCCACCTCCGCGCTGCTGGCCCGGATGGAGCGGCACGGCATCGCGGCCGACAGGGCCCACCTCGAGGCCATGGAGCAGATGTTCGCGGGCGCCGTCCAGCAGGCGGTGAAGGAGGCCCACGCCGCCGCCGGGCATGAGTTCAACCTGGGCTCGCCCAAGCAGCTCCAGGAGGTCCTCTTCGGCGAGCTGGCCCTGCCCAGGACGAAGAAGACCAAGACGGGCTACACGACCGACGCCGACGCCCTGGCCTGGCTGGCCACCCAGACCGACAACGAACTGCCGGTCATCATGCTCCGCCACCGCGAGCAGGCGAAGCTGCGCGTCACCGTCGAGGGCCTGATCAAGACCATCGCGGCGGACGGCCGTATCCACACGACGTTCAACCAGACGGTCGCCGCGACCGGCCGTCTGTCCTCGACCGACCCGAACCTGCAGAACATCCCGGTCCGCACGGACGAGGGCCGGGCCATCCGCCGCGGCTTCGTGGTGGGCGAGGGCTTCGAGTCCCTGATGACGGCGGACTACAGCCAGATCGAACTGCGCGTGATGGCCCACCTGTCCGAGGACGCGGGCCTGATCGAGGCGTTCACCTCCGGCGAGGACCTGCACACCACGGCGGCCTCGCAGGTGTTCGCGGTGGAGCCCTCCGCGGTGGACGCGGAGATGCGCCGCAAGATCAAGGCGATGTCGTACGGCCTGGCGTACGGTCTGTCGGCCTTCGGCCTCTCCCAGCAGCTGAACATCGAGGCGGCCGAGGCCCGCGCCCTGATGGACGCGTACTTCGAGCGCTTCGGCGGCGTACGCGACTATCTGCGCCGGGCCGTCGACGAGGCACGGGCGACGGGGTACACGGCGACGCTCTTCGGCCGCCGCCGCTACCTCCCGGACCTCAACAGCGACAACCGCCAGCGCCGCGAGGCGGCCGAGCGCATGGCCCTCAACGCTCCCATCCAGGGCACGGCGGCGGACATCGTCAAGATCGCCATGCTCCAGGTCGACCGGGCGCTGCGGGAAGCGGACCTCAAGTCCCGCATGCTCCTCCAGGTCCACGACGAAATCGTCCTGGAGATCGCCCCCGGCGAGCGCGCTGCCGCGGAGGAACTGGTCCGCCGCGAAATGGCGAACGCGGTCCACCTGCGCGCCCCCCTGGACGTATCGGTGGGAGTCGGCCCGGACTGGGAGTCGGCAGCGCACTAGCCTCCGGCGGCCGGGCGGAGGGCGTGCTGGTGACATGCGGTGCCACACACGCCCTCCGCCATGTCGGAGCGCGAGCCGACACGTTTTCCTGCCGCGACGGCGAGCACCCACAGCGGTCTGAATTCGGCGGTACGAACGCGCCCGGGTGCCGGGGTCTCTGCCGACGGGGGTCGTGAGTCGCGGGGCTCCCGGGCCGCGGGCACAAGTTTCCCTCCGCAGCGGCGTGCACCCACGGCGGCGGGTCTCGGTGGTGCCGAACCGGCCGGTGCCGGGGTCTCCGCCGACGGGGGTCGTGAGTCGCGGGGCTCCCGGGCCGCGGGCACAAGTTTCCCTCCGCAGCGGCGTGCACCCACGGCGGCGGGTCTCGGTGGTGCCGAACCGGCCGGTGCCGGGGTCTCCGCCGATGGGGGGCGTGGGTCGCGGGGCTCCCGGGCCGCGGGCACAAAATCCCCGTGGCAACGGCGAGATCCCACGGCGGCGTGATTCGGCGGTGCCGAACCGGCCGGGCCGGGGTTCCCACCCTCAGGGGTCCCGGAACCACGAACGCCGGCTATGGAACCCGCACGGGCCGGGGTCTCCGACCCCCAGGGTCCCGGAACCACGAACGCCGGCTCTGGCACCAGGGGCACCGCCTCACACCCCGGGCCGCAAGGCCCCCGCGCCCAAGATCCACACCGCACCACCCCGCACCGCCCCGGCCCGACCCCCGGAGGGCCCGTCACTCGCGTGGCCCCCGTCAAGACGCCCCCCGAGCCCGCCGCCCGTAATGATGCGGGCATGGGTATACGCATGCTCCACCGCCGGACGGCCCAGGCACGGACGCAAGCGCAGGAGAACACCGCCGTGACCCCATGCAGGCCGCTCCCGGCCTTCGCCGCCGACGCGAGCACCGCCCGCATCCCGGGCGGAACTCGCACCGGCTTCCGGCGGGTCACGGCGGGCAGGTCGGTCCCGGAGTGCTGCGGTCGCATGGCCCGGCGCTGCCGCGACTACCTGGCCCGCCTCGTCACCCGGCTTCCGCACCCCCGCCCCACTGCCGCCCGCACCGTGCTCCTCATGCAGGACGGCCCCGTCAGCGAGCCGCCGGACGGCTCCCGCTCCGCTCCCGGCCGGCCCCGGCCGACGGACCAGGGACCCGGGCCGGACGCCAGGCCCTGACCCCCACGGCGTACAGCACCAACCCCAGAACCAGACCCGCGCCCGCCCCGAAGCAGAGCGTCGGAACGACCTCCCAGGGCTTCGCCCTGGGCCCCCACTCCTCCCACCACCGCGTCGTCCGGTGCGCCGCCCCGACCGCGGCGCAGCCGCCGACCACGAGACCGGCCCACCACCGGTCCCGTACCGACAGCGCCGGAACCCCCGCAGGGTCGGCGGCCCCGGACGCGCGCCGCAGGGCGCGCACCACGAACACGGCGATCCCGACAGCGGCGACCGCCGAACCGCCGTACTGCAGGTACCAGTACAGAGGGGAGCCCGCTATCTTCTCGCCCAGGACGGGGAACAGCCGCATCCCCCACCGGTCGAAATGTGTGAACGCGTCCCACACGACGTGCGTCAACGCCCCGAGCGCGGCGGAGACGTACCACCAGACCACGGAGGAAGGCCGTACGCGCGCGCGTGGCGCCCCGCAGCGCAACACCGCGGCCGGACGGCCCTGCCGGGCCCGCGGCAACAGCGCGACCAGCGGCTCGCGCAACAGCAGCCACAGCCCGACCAGCCCCCAGGCGACGAGCACATCGAAGGTGAACACGCCGGTGAAGGAGTGCGTGAAGTCTCCGAACTCCATCGCCCCGGACCGGACACTCGCCGCGTAGTACGTCATGTCGGGCGAGAAGGAACCCGCCACGAGCACGGCCGGCACCAGCGGGCCCCGGCCGGTTCCGTCGGTGCGCACGGCGGGCAGCACGGCCGCCGCATGGCTCAGAGTGAACGGCAACGGGGCTCCTCGTCACGGACGTCGGCCTGGCGGCGGGCCGGTTGATCACTTCGGTCCAGTATGAGTGACGTCGCCGCGGACCGACGCGACATGGTTAACCGGCGAAACCGGGCACGAACAGGTGCCCGCGCAAACGAAGTTGTCGTAGGGTCACTTGGGCCCCGGTGCTGGGGAGTACGTCGATCAGGCGAACAAAGCACGCAAAAGCAACTCGACGGCAACCAGCATCGCGAGCCGATCGTCAGAACAGGACGAGCAGACCAGACAGAGACGGGCGCTCGGGCGTCCACGGGGAGGGGTTCACTCTATGGCGGCGCATTTCGGCGGCAGGCTGCGCAAGGGAGCGGCGACCACCGCCGTGGCCGCGGCCGCGGTCGCGGCTCTCTCGGCGTCGCAGGCTCCCGGAGTGACGGGCGACGACAGCGGCAGGCAGACCACCACCGGCGCCCAGCCCGCAAGCGATGCGACCCCCCAGGACGGTGGCGCGACCGGCAACTCGCCGTACTACACCAACCTGCCGCCCCTGCGGAGCCCTAACCCCTCGCCGCCCACCGGAA
Organism: Streptomyces sp. NPDC040410; assembly: GCF_055595715.1. NCBI lineage: Bacteria > Bacillati > Actinomycetota > Actinomycetes > Kitasatosporales > Streptomycetaceae > Streptomyces > Streptomyces sp. NPDC040410. Next base: position 18,946 of record NZ_JBVIVK010000008.1, on the reverse strand, counting down.
CCTCCGTCTCCCAGAACGACGCCGAGGCGGGCATCCCCGCGACAGTGCTCGACGCATACAAGAAGGCCGAGGCGGCGCTCCGCGAGGCGAAGCCCGGCTGCAACCTGCCCTGGCAGCTGCTCGCCGCCATAGGCAACGTCGAGTCCGGCCAGGCCCGCGGCGGCCGCGTCGACGCGAACGGCACCACGATCACGCCCATCCTCGGCCCGCAGCTCGACGGCAACGGCTTCGCGCTCATCAAGGACACCGACAACGGTGCCTACGACGGCAACAGCGCGTACGACCAGGCCGTCGGGCCCATGCAGTTCATCCCGTCCACCTGGGCGTGGGCGGGCCGCGACGGCAACGACGACGGCGAGAAGGACCCCAACAACGTCTATGACGCCGCCCTCGCCGCCGGCCATTACCTGTGCCGCTACGGCTGGGACCTGTCCACCCAGGCCGACCTCGACCGGGCGATCCTCAGCTACAACAACTCCCGGGACTACCTGAACACCGTTCTGAGGTGGCTGGAGTACTACCGCAAGGGCACCCACGAGATCCCGGACGGCACCGGCAGCATCCCCTCGGACCGCAGCGACGACGACGCCGGCGTGAACCCCGAGCCGTCGCCCCCGGCCTCGGAGAAGCCGGCTCCCAGGCCCGACAAGCCGGCTCCCAGGCCCGACAAGCCGGCTCCCCGGCCCGACAAGCCGGGCGGCGATTCCGGCAGCCCGAAGCCGACACCGCCGCCCAGCACCCCGCCGAGCGCGCCGCCCACCCCCACGGACACGGTGGACCATCTGGAAGACGCGGGCACCGCGAAGCTCACGGCGACGGCGGGCGACACCTTTGCCGAGAAGATCAGCACCCGCGCCGAGACCAAGGCGGGCAAGACGGTCGCCAAGGTCCGGATCCGCTTCACGATCATTGGCGACACCGATGCCACCTTCACTGGCGGCGAGAGCGTCGCCAGGGTCGTCACCGACGGCTCCGGCGTGGCCGTGGCGCCCGCCCTGCAGGCCGGTGAGGAGACGGGCGAATTCACCGTCCGCGCCACGGTCGTCGGCCGTAGGGTCAGCGGCCTCGACTACACCGCCACCGTCACCGAGCGCGTCGCCGACACCCTCGCCCGCACCAGCGAGACCCCGCTGACCTGCACCCCGGGCGGCGAGTTCGCGGACCAGGTCGAGGTGAAGGCCACGTACAAGGGCGCCGTCGCGGAGAAGGTCGCCGCCACCGCCACACTGATCAAGTCGGCCGACGACACGACCGAGAACGACAAGGGTCCCTACTTCGAGGACGCGGACGGCAAGACCGTACGCACCCTGACGGGCCTGGTGACGGACGAGAACGGCTTGCTGAAGCTGCCGGAGCTGTACGCCGACGACACCACCGGCACGTTCCTGCTCCGCATCGACACAGCGGGCGGCGCCACGCTGACGGTCGAACTGACCGTGGCGGCGGCCGAGACCTCGTCGCCGAGCGCGTCACCCAGCCCCACCGCGTAGTACCGCGGCACGCCACGACAGCGGCGGCGCTCCACCATGGCGACATGGCCAGCGGCGCCGCCGTCGTGTGTGACGTGTTCTCTTCTCACCCGCCGTTGCTACGGTGCCGGACCTGACGACCTATCAGTTCGCATCCGTCAGGGAGGCCGGCATGCGCGCCCTGATCGCCGCCGCGACCGGACTCGCTCTCGCGTTCGCTCTGGTCCTCACGCTCACGGCACTGGGGACACAGACGGGACAGACATCTCCGAAGCCGTTGCGGACAACGGTGCCCGCACACCCGTGACCGCTCGTCCGGTCCGCCCGGGAAGGAGGCCGAGATGGGCCGCAAGGTCAGTCTGATCCTGCTCGCCTTCGCCGTGTTCTTCGCGACGCTGTCCCCGCTGCTGCGCTGGTACGCATTCCCGCGCCTTGTCAGGGTCCCCGCGAACCAGTACCAGGACATGGTCCTGGAGGCGAAGGGCGCCACCCTCCTCGACTACGGCACGATGAAGGCCAGGAAGGTCTCCAAGGTCACCGTCGTGCAGACCCTCAAGGGCAACGTCGAGGCCTCCGAGCAGATCGAGAAGACCGCGGGCCGCGACGTCGTGGTCTGGGACGGCCTGTCCTACGTCCAGGGCCCCGACGGCAAGATGGTCTCCAAGATCCCCTAGCGCTACATCTTCGACGCCCGCACCTGGCCGTTCCTGACGGAGAAACGGGACTACGAGTACTTCGACGCGCAGGCGCGCGTGACCGCCCCCATCCACTACAAGGGCACCCAGAACTCCCGCGGCGTCGAGGTGTACTGCTTCGAGCAGACCATCCCGTGGACCCAGGTCCCGTTCCCCAGGACCATGCCCGTCGAGGGCATCACCCGCGAGTCGGTCGCCAGGACCGGCACGACCCGCTGGTACACCACGGTCCGCAAGTTCTGGGTCGAACCGCTGACCGGCGCCCCGGTCTACGGCGAGGAGATGCACAAGGAGGAGCTGCGCGGCGGCACGCTGCTCGGGGGCCGCGACAAGGTGACGGCGTTCGCCGGCCACGTGAAGATGCGCGAGGACTACATCGAGCACACCGTGGCCTGGTCGAGTCGAACCGCACCCTGGTCCTGCTGATGACGTCGTACCTGCCGTGGGGATTCCTGATCCTGGGCGTCCTTCTGCTGTCCCTCTCCCTCTACCTGGAGGCGCGCGCCGGCCGCCGGGGTGACCCGCCCCCCGCGCGGACGACGACGGATCCGGATCCGGTCACCGCCTGAGCCGTGCGCCGGTCACCGCCTGAGCCTGGCGTTGGTGTGCCGCGTCGGCTCGGCGGCGGCCGGGTCCTCGGGCCACGGATGCTTCGGATACCGGCCGCGCAGCTCCGCCCGTACGCCCCGGTAGCCGTCCCGCCAGAAGGAGGCGAGGTCCGCGGTGACGGCGACGGGGCGGCCGGCGGGGGAGAGAAGGTGGACGAGGACGGGCACCCCCGCCACGGCGGGCGACTCGTGCAGTCCGAACATCTCCTGCAACTTGACGGCGAGGACGGGCTGTTCGGGGTTGGCGTAGTCGATCCGGATCCTGGACCCACTGGGTACGGTGATCCGCTCGGGCGCCAGCTCGTCGAGCCGCACCGCATCTCCAGAGGACCAGGGCAACAGTCGCGCGAGCCCTTTCCCGGCGTCGATCCGCGCCAGGTCGGCCCGCCGCCGGGACCGACCGAGCTCGGGCTCCAGCCACTCGTCCACGCGCGCGTGGAGCGCGTCGTCGGACACGTCAGGCCAGGGATCGCCGAGGCGCAGGCGCAGAAAGGCGAGCCGCTGCCGCAGTACGGCGGCCTCGGCCGACCACCGCAGCAGCCCGAGCCCCTCCTGCCGCAGCCCTTCGAGAAGGGCATTCCGTACGAGTGCGGGGGCGGCGTCCCTGAGCGGCCGCACCCCCAGCTCCACGGCTCCGAGCCGCTCGACCCGCCGCGCGACGACGTCCCCGCCGGACCAGTGGACCTCGTCCCGCTCCTCCAACAGCGCACCGGCCGCGAGCCGCGCGACCTCCTCGTCGACGACCGCCCCGAGCTGCACGCGCGCGTGCCCCTTCCCGACCGGCCGATCGGCCACGGCGACCGCGATCCAGGGCGCAGCGAGCAACGCCGTGCCGTCGCGGACCTCTGCGCGGGTCCCGGAGACCATGAGGTAGGAACCGCCGCCGGCTTTGGCGACGCGCTCGGGGAAGGCGAGGGCCGCGACGAGCCCGACGAGACCGTCGTCCGACGACATGGTCCGCGAGCCCCCGACATCCGCCTCCACCGGAAGAGAGCCACGCGCGGGTGGGTGGGCGATGTCCGTCGCGACGGCCCGCAGCCGCCGCACCTCCGCCCGCCACCGTCCCGCATAGGCGTCACTCCCACGCCGAACGGACCGCAAAGCAGCGGCCAGATCATCCCCGTACTCCCGCGGCGCCTCCTCACTCAACAGCGCCACAACCTCCGCGGCCCGGTCCGCACCGACCACCGGCGCCGAATCCAGCAACGCCCGCCCCAACCGGGGATGCAAGCCCAGCCGCGCGAGCCGCACCCCCCGCTCCGTGGCCCGCCCGACGGAGTCCACGGCCCCGATCGCCGACAACACACCCCGCGCCGCCGCCATCGCCCCGGCCGGCGGCGGATCCAGCAACGCCAGCCCGGACGCCTCCGGATCGCCCCAGCACGCCGTCTGGAGGGCGAACGCCGTCAGATCGGCCACCTTGATCTCAGGGGCGGGGAAACGCGGCAGACGAGTGTCCTCGGCCTCCGCCCAGCACCGGTAGACCACTCCCGGCGCCTGACGCCCCGCGCGCCCGGCCCGCTGGCGCCCCGCCGCCTGCGAGGCCCGTACCGTCGTCAGAGCGCTCAGCCCGCGCACGTGGTCGACCCGCGGCTCCCGGGCGAGCCCCGAGTCCACCACGACCCGCACCCCCGGCACCGTCAGCGACGACTCGGCCACCGAGGTCGCCAGCACCACCCGCCGCCGCTCCCCGGGCGCGAGCGCCGCGTCCTGCGCGGCCGCCGGCGCCCGCCCGTGCACCTGCAGCACGTCCACACCGCCGAGATCCCCCAACTGCCGGGCGACCCGGGCGATCTCACCGACGCCGGGGAGGAAACAGAGCACGTCCCCGTCGTGCTCGGCCAGCGCCCGCCGTACCACCGACGCCACATGCGTCAGCAGCGCCGGGTCCACGCGCATGCCGTGCGGCGGCCGTACGGAGCGGGCCGACGGTGCCCAGACCACCTCGACGTCGTACGAGGCCCCCTGCGCCTCGACCACGGGCGCGCCGCCCAGCAGCCGCGCCCACCCCTGCGCGTCGGTCGTCGCCGACGCGGCCACAAGCCTCAGCTCGGGGCGCAGTGTCTCCCGCACGTCCCACAGGAAGGCGGCCACCGTGTCCGCGTCCAGATGACGCTCGTGGCACTCGTCGAGCATCACCACGTCGACACCGGCGAGTTCCTGGTCGCGCTGGAGCCGTTGGAGCAGCACGCCGGTAGTCACGACCTCCACGCGCGTGTGCCGACCGACGACGCGCTCGCCCCGCACCGTGTGGCCGACGCTCTCGCCCGCCTCCTCGCCCAGCAGCCACGCCATCCGCCGGGCCGCCGCCCGCGCCGCGATCCGCCGCGGCTCTGCCACGACCACCCGCCGTGCCGGCCCGTCCCCCAGCAGCCCGGCCAGCTCCAGCGGCACGAGGGTCGTCTTGCCGGTGCCGGGCGGCGCCACGAGGACCGCGGTGCCGTGTCCTTCCAGGGCGTCGCGCAGGGCGGGCAGGGCACCTCGTACGGGCAGGGCGTCAAGGGCGTCGTAACGGATCACGCCCCTAGTGTCGTACTCCGGCGAAAACGGTCCCACGGGCGCGTGCGCCCTTCGGAGTCAGTCCCGCTCGCACACGAAGACGGCCGTTCCCGGGATCAGGCTCCCGCGCAGCGGCGACCAGCCGCCCCACTCCGAGGTGTTCCAGGCCGGCCACTCCGGCTCGACCAGGTCCACCAGCCTGAAGCCCCCCGCGACGACGTCCCGGACACGGTCGCCGATCGTCCTGTGGTGCTCGACGTACACCGCCCGGCCCTCCTCGTCCTGCTCGACGTACGGCGTGCGGTCGAAGTACGAGGCGGACACCGACAGCCCCTCCGGGCCGGGCTCGTCCGGGAACGCCCAGCGGATCGGATGGGTCACGGAGAACGCGAAGCGGCCGCCCGGCCGCAGCACACGGCGCACCTCGCGCAGGACCAGCACCGGGTCCGCGACGAAGGGCAGCGCCCCGTATGCCGAGCACGCCAGGTCGAAGGAGCCGTCCGCGAACGGCAGGGCGCTCGCGTCCGCCTGCACGAGCGGGAAGGCGCCGCCGATGCGCAGGGCGTGCTGGAGCTGGCGGTGGGAGAGGTCCAGGGCGACCGGGCGGGCGCCCCGCGCGGCCAGCCAGCGCGAGCACTGGGCCGCGCCGGCGCCGATCTCCAGGACGTCCTTGTCCTTCAGCTCCTCCGGCGGGCCGAGCAGCTCGGCCTCCACCTCGTCGAGGCCCTCGGGACCCCACACGAAACGGTCGTCGCCGAGGAACGTGCCGTGCTCGACCTGGTACTCGTCCGCGTTGCGGTCCCACCAGCCCCGGTTGGCCCGGGCGCTCTCCGCGACACCTGCGTCACGTCGGGTGGCTTCCGGTTCGAACGCTCCGGACTCTTGGATGATCGGCTCCCTCGTCGTACTCTTCCGTCACGTCCACGGTGGCCGCCCCGGCGGTGTCACCGAGGAGGTGTCTCAGGCCTGCGTGGCCTGGCGGGACAGGTTTTGTGCCGGGTATGCGGCGATCCGCCCCGGGTGTGCGCCTTCGCGCATTGACCGTGTCCGGCTGCCCCCGTATGCTACAAGTTGCGCTGCGAGCCTGCGCTCCTCAGACGTAGCAGGCTGCGCTCGCATCTGTTGTATGTCCCCTCGGTTGTCGAGGCGCCGTCACCGGTTTCCAGGTGGGGCGCTTCCTTGGCTGTCCGGCTTCTGCAGAGCGAAACGGGCTCCCGGCGTAAGCAGTGCCTACGACTTCAATGTCCGTACCGGAGCCCTTTCCCACATGACGAGCAGCACCGAGACCACCGCCACCACCCCGCAGGTTGCGGTCAACGACATCGGTAACGAGGAAGCCTTCCTCGCCGCGATCGACGAGACGATCAAGTACTTCAACGACGGCGACATCGTCGACGGCGTCATCGTGAAGGTCGACCGGGACGAGGTCCTGCTCGACATCGGTTACAAGACCGAAGGTGTCATCCCGAGCCGCGAGCTCTCGATCAAGCACGACGTCGACCCCAACGAGGTCGTCGCCGTCGGTGACGAGATCGAGGCCCTCGTTCTCCAGAAGGAGGACAAGGAAGGCCGCCTGATCCTCTCGAAGAAGCGCGCGCAGTACGAGCGTGCCTGGGGCACCATCGAGAAGATCAAGGAAGAAGACGGCATCGTCACCGGTACCGTCATCGAGGTCGTCAAGGGTGGTCTCATCCTCGACATCGGCCTCCGCGGCTTCCTCCCGGCCTCCCTGGTCGAGATGCGCCGCGTCCGCGACCTCCAGCCCTACGTGGGCAAGGAGCTCGAGGCGAAGATCATCGAGCTGGACAAGAACCGCAACAACGTGGTCCTGTCCCGCCGCGCCTGGCTGGAGCAGACCCAGTCCGAGGTCCGCCAGACGTTCCTCACGACCCTTCAGAAGGGTCAGGTCCGCTCCGGTGTGGTCTCCTCGATCGTCAACTTCGGTGCCTTCGTGGACCTGGGCGGCGTCGACGGTCTGGTCCACGTCTCCGAGCTGTCCTGGAAGCACATCGACCACCCGTCCGAGGTTGTCGAGGTCGGCCAGGAGGTCACCGTCGAGGTCCTCGACGTCGACATGGACCGCGAGCGTGTCTCCCTGTCGCTGAAGGCGACCCAGGAAGACCCGTGGCAGCAGTTCGCCCGCACCCACCAGATCGGCCAGGTCGTGCCCGGCAAGGTCACGAAGCTGGTTCCGTTCGGTGCGTTCGTCCGCGTCGACGAGGGCATCGAGGGTCTGGTCCACATCTCCGAGCTGGCCGAGCGCCACGTGGAGATCCCGGAGCAGGTCGTCCAGGTCAACGACGAGATCTTCGTCAAGGTCATCGACATCGACCTCGAGCGCCGTCGCATCAGCCTCTCGCTGAAGCAGGCCAACGAGTCCTTCGGTGCCGACCCGGCCTCGGTCGAGTTCGACCCGACCCTGTACGGCATGGCCGCGTCCTACGACGACCAGGGCAACTACATCTACCCCGAGGGCTTCGACCCCGAGACCAACGACTGGCTCGAGGGCTACGAGAAGCAGCGTGAGGAGTGGGAGCGCCAGTACGCGGAGGCGCAGACCCGCTTCGAGCAGCACCAGCAGCAGGTCATCAAGTCCCGCGAGGCCGACGCCGCCGCTGCCGCCGAGGGTGGCGAGGCCGCCGCTCCGGCCGCGAACGGCGGTTCGTACTCCTCCGAGGGCGCGGACACCTCTGGTGCCCTGGCCTCGGACGAGGCGCTGGCCGCTCTGCGCGAGAAGCTGGCGGGTGGGCAGAGCTGACGCCCACTGAGCAGTAGTTCTTGACTGAGGGCCCGTACCCCTGTGGGGTGCGGGCCCTCAGTGGTATTCGCGGGCTGCTCGTGATTGTCCGGGCCCGGGCCGTCTGCGGCCGATCGCGCAGCCCCGCGCCCTTTGGGAGTTGCCTCGCCCCTGCCGCGACATCAAACGTCGGCGCTGCCAAGGCCGGTAGGACGTGCCTGATCAGGGGCGCGGCCGGGAATGCCCCCGCCCCGCAGCGTGTTGTGCAGTACGAACACGAGGAGGAGCGGTCACAGTGCTTGATCCGCAGGGTTTGTACGCATGGGAGCCGAAGGGCCTGGCCGTCGTCGACATGGCGCTCGCCCAGGAGTCGGCCGGCCTTGTCATGCTCTACCACTTCGACGGATACATCGACGCGGGCGAGACGGGCGACCAGATCGTCGACCGGCTCCTGGACTCGCTGCCCCACCAGGTCGTGGCCCGTTTCGACCACGACCGGCTCGTGGACTACCGCGCCCGCCGCCCGCTGCTCACGTTCAAGCGCGACCGCTGGGCGGAGTACGAGGAGCCCACCATCGAGGTGCGGCTCGTCCAGGACGCCACCGGGGCGCCCTTCCTGCTGCTGTCCGGCCCCGAGCCGGACGTGGAATGGGAGCGTTTCGCAGCGGCCGTCCAGCAGGTCGTGGAGCGGCTCGGCGTGCGTCTGTCCGTGAACTTCCACGGCATCCCCATGGGCGTCCCGCACACGCGCCCCGTGGGCCTCACCCCGCACGGCAACCGCAACGACCTGGTCCCCGGCCACCGCAGCCCCTTCGACGAGGCCCAGGTGCCCGGGAGCGCCGAGTCGCTGGTCGAGTACCGGCTCATGGAGGCCGGACACGACGTCCTCGGCGTGGCCGCGCACGTGCCGCACTACATCGCCCGTTCGCCGTACCCGGACGCGGCACTGACCGTCCTGGAGGCCATCACGGCGGCGACCGGCCTGGTCCTGCCCGGCATCGCGCACACTCTCCGCACGGACGCCCACCGCACCCAGACCGAGATCGACCGGCAGATCCAGGAGGGCGACGAGGAGCTCGTGGCCCTGGTCCAGGGACTTGAACACCAGTACGACGCCGCCGCGGGTGCCGAGACCCGGGGCAACATGCTCGCCGAGCCCGTCGACATCCCATCCGCCGACGAGATCGGGCTCGAGTTCGAGCGGTTCCTCGCGGAACGCGAGGGCGACAACTGAGGCCGGTCCGGCAGGCCCTAAGCTTCCGCTCATGCTGAAGGTGGGCCTGACCGGCGGGATCGGTGCCGGCAAGAGTGAGGTGTCGCGGCTGCTCGTCGAGCGCGGAGCCGTACTGATCGACGCGGACCGCATCGCGCGCGAGGTCGTCGCACCGGGTACTCCCGGCCTCGCCGCCGTGGTCGAGGCCTTCGGTGCGGACGTGCTCGCGGCGGACGGCAGCCTGGACCGTCCGCGGCTCGGGGCCATCGTCTTCGCCGACCCGGAGAAGCTCGCCGTACTGAACTCGATCGTGCACCCCCTGGTCGGCGCGCGCTCGCGCGAACTCGAAGCGGCCGCCGCCGACGACGCCGTCGTCGTCCACGACGTGCCGCTCCTCGCGGAGAACGCCCTCGCGCCGCTGTACGACGTCGTGGTCGTCGTCGACGCGAGCCCCGAGACCCAGCTCGACCGGCTCGTGCGACTGCGCGGCATGACCGAGGAGGACGCACGCGCGCGCATGGCCGCCCAGGCGACACGCGAGAAGCGCCTGGAGATCGCGGACGTCGTCGTCGACAACGACGTACCCCTGGCGGAGCTGGAGCGGCGCGTGACGGACGTATGGGCCGAGCTCGTCCGCAGAGCGCACGCCACCCGGAACTAGTGCCCGCCGCCTCGGCGGCGGCTTCAGGAACGGCGGCTTGTGGAAACGGGGCCTGAGGAACAGCGGCTTCAGGAATAGCCGCCTCCCGTCCGGGCGTTGAACCCACCCGGAGAGGGAAGGAATTGGCCGTGCCCGAGACCAGCGGTTCGACCGGACGCACTCCGGAGACGCATGTCATAGACTTCCGCGCCGCCGAGCAACTGCTGGCCGCGCGTGACCCGCGGGGTGCGGTGAAGCTGCTCGACCCAGTCATCGCCGCGCACCCCGAGAACACCGCGGCGCGCCTGCTGCGTGCGCGTGCCTTCTTCGCCGGGGCCCAACTGCGGCCGGCCGAACTGGAGTTCACCATCGTTCTGGAACGCGAGCCGGACAACGCGTTCGCGCACTTCGCACTCGCCCGGACGTATGAGCGTCAGGGGCGGTCGGACCAGGCCAAACGCCACTTCCGGCTGGCGGCCGCGCTGGACCCCAACCCGCAATACCTCAGGGCGGCGCGCTTCGACTCTTGAGCGCGGCGCGGTCTCAGGGGCGGCGGTGCTCCGGCGGACGGCGCAGCGGAGAGCGGCGCACCGGCGGGCGCCGGTCCGCGGGCCGGTACGGCGGGATGTCGCGGCCGGGCTGGTAGTGCGGGCCCTGGCCGATGTGCCTGAGGATCACGGCCATGTCGACGGTGACGACCAGCCACAGCGCCCCGCAGGCGGCGGCCCACCCGGGGCGCCCGGCGAGCGCGAACCCGACCGTTCCGACGATCGCCCAGACCATCCCCCACACGCTCAGCCAGAACCGCGCCCGCAGGGCACTGCGCGCGGTCGTCGGTTCACTGCCCGTACGCATTCGGGATCACTACTCCTCTTTGCAACGTACTCTTCGGTGCGGACGTTCTCCAGCGAAGAGGAGGTCGGCCGGTGCCGCCCCCAAACTGATCGCGCAGCCGACGGCGGCCGCCGCCTTCGACGGGATCCGCTGGGATAGCGCGGGCATGTACACCATCGGCACGCTCTAACTGGCAGGAGCGGTAGCTCTGTTGATGCCGCCCGCCCTCGTCGCCTGGGCACGGCGGGGGCACAACGAGGAACTGCTGCGGCTGGTGCGGCGAGGAGCGTGACCTGTGCCGTGCGGTGCCCCGCGGCGGCCGTGGGGCGCCACCGCCGGTGGTCACCGACCTCCGGGACGGCCTCCCGGTGTTCCCGTGCCCGCTCCCGGTCCTCCCAGGCCACGAAGGCGTTCCATCTCGCGGCGGTCCCGCTTGGTGGGCCGGCCCGTGCCGCGATCGCGGATGCCGGCCGGGGCGACGGCCTCTCGGGGCGGGGGCGGCGGGCTGTTGTCGATGTAGCACTGGACGGCCACCGCGGCGCCGACCCGCTTGCGGATCAGTCGCTTGACGACGACGATCCGCTCCCGGCCCTCCTGCCGCACCCGTACCTCGTCGCCGACGCGCACGGAGTGAGCGGGCTTCACCCGCTCGCCGTTCACCTGCACGTGCCCGCCCCGGCAGGCGGCGGCTCCCATGGACCGGGTCTTGACCAGCCGGACCGACCAGATCCAGCTGTCGATGCGCACGGATTCGCCGCTCTGCGGCCCGGCCGCCTCGGCCGCGGCGGCGGCCACTGCGGCGGCGACCTTGGGGTCGACGTCCTGCCGACCGTCGGCCTTCTGCCCGGCGTCCTGCTGACCCTCGGCGTTCCGTCCGGGGCCGTCGGCCTCCGTGCCGGGCCTGCCCCCGACCGTTGCCTCGTCGTAGTCCGCATGCTCAGAAGCCATGACGCCGACTTTAGTGCCCGGAGCGGCGAGACCCGACGGGCTTTCCCGCCGCCCGCCGGGCCGCCCGCCGAGCAGAACGCAGGGCAGAACGCGGGGCAGAACGCAGGGCCGCTCGGCCGGCTCGCTCCACCGGTACGGCTCTACGGTGGAGGCATGGACGCCCTCGCTGACCTCGACCGGCGGATCGCGGGCTGCCGGGCCTGCCCGCGGCTGGTCGACTGGCGTGAGGAGGTGGCCCGTACCAAGCGCGCCGCCTTCGCCGACGAGACGTACTGGGGCCGGCCGGTACCGGGCTTCGGCCCGCCGGACGCCCGGCTGCTGATCGTCGGCCTCGCCCCCGCCGCCCACGGCGGCAACCGCACCGGCCGCATGTTCACCGGCGACCGCTCCGGAGACGTGCTGTACCAGGCGCTGTACGACACCGGGCTAGCCTCACAGCCCACCTCGGTCAGCGCGGACGACGGCCTGGAGCTGCACGGCGTGCGTGTCACCTCGCCCGTGTACTGCGCCCCGCCGGCCAACAAACCCACCCCGGGAGAACGGGACACCTGCCGGCCGTGGCTCGTCCAGGAGCTGAGGCTGCTGCGGCCGGCGCTGCGGGCGGCGGTGGTGCTCGGCGCCTTCGGCTGGCAGGCCGCGCTGCCCGCGTTCGCCGAGGCCGGGTGGAGCGTGCCCCGCCCGCGGCCCGCCTTCGCCCACGGGGTACGGGTCCCGCTCGACGGACTCGACCTCTTCGGCTGCTTCCACGTCAGCCAGCGCAACACCTTCACCGGCCGGCTCACTCCCGACATGCTGAGGGACGTTTTGCGGACGGCAGCGGAGGCGGCGGGGCTGCCGTAAAGGGCGCGACGGACTCGAATGTGCCCCGATGGGCCTGTACACCCACCGGCGAGAATCCTGAGATGGGCGCCGTACAACTCGCCTGTCATCCGGGCCGCCCGCCGGGAGCGCATCCCAATTTCCCGTCGCCCCTCGTCTCGTCCACGCCGGGCCGTCGCCCCTCATCCGCCCCATGAGCCGTCGCTTGCCTCTCACACTCCCGGGCAAGGGCCGGATAGACCTCGGCGATGGCCGCGCAGATCCGGCGCCGCAGCAGGGCGGCCGCCTCCGCCCGGCCCGGATCGCGCTCGCCTCCCGGCAGTTCGTCCAGCAGCCGGTCGTATTCGCCGTCGAGGCGATGACGCAGATAGCCGACCTTCCAAGGATCGAGCGAGTCGCGTCCGCCCCCGGCGCCGGACGGCTCGCCACTGGCGACCTGACCCTGCTCGATCTCCTGTCGCGCCCGATGGCCGACGGCTCGGAGCGCCAACTTGCCGGAATCCAGGCGGGGCACGTCGATCGGTGTGGCCCTGATGCGCTCGAAGACCTTCGCCCGATTCCGGGCGGCCGTCTCAGCCACGGCCCGGAACTCCTCGCTGCCCTCAGCTGATTCGACCCGCTCAAGTCGATACAGCGGCACCCGTGGCGCGGCCCTGGCCCTTGGATCGACGCTGAGCCGGTCCGGCGCCCCGAGCAGCCGGTGCACCATCCCGCCGGTCCACCCGCGCATCCGCAGCCCCGCCAACGAAACGTACCGTCGCCCGTCCACCTCGTGTTTCCCGTGGCCCACCATCGCTACCTCCCCCGTGACACTCCACAGCACCTCAGCCGTGGCCCGTCGTGACGCTCTGTGACGACTGATCCCATTGAAGCGCGCACCACTGACAATCACCCGCGGCGAAGGCACCGCGGGGCGTAGGGGGGCCATCGGCGGAGCATCTCTCGGACGGCTCCGCCGGAATCGCCTCGCGGTGTGGCGGGCGGCTGCGTACGCCGCGGGCCGAGCCTGGGCAGTTGCGCCGTCACCTCTGCCTGTCGGAACGCGCTTCGGCAGGCCCGGCAGGGTTGCGGAACACTCGCGCTCGGGACCGGAATTGCGTTCATAAAGAACTCGGGTTTCCCGCGAAGTGTCACGCTCCCGAAACCCAACGGCCGCACTCCCTCCAAGACCCCGATCTACCGTGGACACCACAGCCCACCGCCCGGCCACCGTCGCCCGAAGGCACACCCCGCCCTCCCCGACAGGAGCCCCGTGTCCCGCCGCGTCACCCTCGCAATGCCGCCCTGGCTCGCCCACACCCTGCGTGCCCAGCGGGGACCCGTGCCCTGGAACGCGGTGGTCAGAGGGGCGTTGGCGAGTGGGCCACTGCTGGTCGTGGCCCTGGTGTTCGGCCGTGTCTCCCTCGGTGTCGTCGCCGCCATCGCCGCCATGCTCGCCGGGATCAACGACCGGCCCGGCAGCCGGCGGGCCTCGGTGAAGCGGCTCGGGGTGCCCGCGCTGGCCGGATCCCTGGGGCTGCTCGTCGGGACGTGCGCCGGGGAGCATGTCGGAGCCGTTGCGTTGACCTTCGTTCTCACCGGGCTCGGGCTCGTCGCCGGAGGCATGAGTGCCGTCGGGCCCGTTGCTTCCGGCGCCGGTACGCAGCTGCTCGTCGCCTCCGCCATCGGGGCCGGGATGCCCCTGCCCGCGCCGGCGTGGCAGCGGGCGCTCGCCTTCCTCGCGGGGGCGGGCTGGCTGCTCGCCCTGCGGCTCGTGCTGCCCACGCCCGGTGCGCTCGCCGGTGACTTCCGGTTCGACGGGGAGCGGGACGCGGTGGCCGGCGTGTACGACGCGGTGGCGGACCTGCTCGACGCCGCCGGCACGGAGCAGGCCACCGCCCGGCGGGCCGCGCTCACCGCCGCCCTCGACCACGCGCAGGACGCCCTCGCCGGGCCCCGGCTGCGGCGGTACGCCAGTTCCTCGGCCGAGCGGCGCTTGCACGCGCAGTACGCCGCAGCGCTGCCCCTCGCCGAGGCCGCGACCGCGCTGGCCTGGGCGGGGGAGGCTGTCACCGGCCGGGCGTCCGAAGGGCCACGGCGGCTCGCGGCCGCCGTACGCGGCGGCACGCACACCGGGCCGCTGCCCGCCCCCCATCGCTCGGCGCCCGCCCTGCGTGCCCTGGACGACGCACTGCTCCGCGCCGCCGAGGCCTTCGACGAGGGCGAAGGCGGTGATCTGCACACCCGCAGGCATACCGCCGGGGGCCTGTTGCGGACCGCATTCGGGTCCGGCGGGCGCGAGTACGGGATCCGTGTCGCCCTCTGCTTCGGGACCAGCGTCGCCTTCGCGCAGGCGCTGTACCACTCCCACTGGTATGGACAGCACGCCCACTGGTACTGGCTGCCCGCCACCGCCGTCTTCCTCGTCAAGCCCGACCTCGGGCCCCTGGCGTCCCGGGTCCTGTGCCGGGCCGCGGGGACCGTCCTCGGAGCGCTCCTCTTCGCCGGGCTCGCCGCCGTGCTGCCCCGGCCGGAAGGCCTCATCGCGCTCGTCGCGGTCAGCGGCGCCCTCATCCCCGTGGCCACCCGGCACTTCGCCGCGCAGACCGCCGTCGTCACCGTGCTCGTCCTCGCCCTCGTGATGGTGGGCGGCGAGCCCCAGGCCTCCGTCAGCCGGATCGCGGAGACGTTGCTGGCCTGCGCGATCGTCCTGATCGTCGGGCACCTGCCGATGCCTGGGGAGCGCGGCGGTGGCGTGCGGGCCCGGCTGGCCGCCGCGGGCGCTGCCGCGCACGCCTATCTCGTGCACGTCCTCAGCGAGTCCGACGACCGCGCCGCCCGCTGGACCCTGCGCCGCGAGGCCTATCGCGCTCTCGCCGAGGCGCGCACCGCCATCGCCCTCACCGCCGCCGAACTGCCCGCCCTGGCCCGGCACATCGAGGGCACGGGCGAGGTGGCGGCCCTGCTCGAACGGCTCGTGGACACCGCGACCGCGTGCGCCGTCCATCTCGACGACACCGGCCGGCTGACGCCCCGGCACACCGAGCTGCTCACCGAGCTGCTGGGCGAACTGGCCGCGCGGCGGGAGCGGGCGGGGCTCCCGGCCCGTGAGATCCCCGCCCTGCCCATCGCCGTCCAAGGCACGTCCGGGACCCGTCGCGTCAGCCGATCCGTATCCACACCGGCGCGTGGTCCGAGCCCGGCGTTCCGACCCGGTCCGCCGGATCCTCACCGACCGGCGGCAGTTCGAGTGTCTCGGTCTGCTGGCCGGGCAGGCCGGTGCCCGCCTCCGTGATGCGGTGGACCAGACGGTGGCTCGTCAGTATGTGGTCGATCAGCTCGGCGCGCCCGAAGCTGACGCGGGAGAAGCGGCGCGTCTCGGGGATCAGCGGGGCCACGTTCCACAGCCGGTGGGCGTCTCCCCTGTCCGGTTTCCCGAAGGCGCGCGCGTCCTTCTTCTCGAGCGTGGAGCCGAGCGGGCCGACCAGGATCTGGGTGGTCGCGGCGTGCACGACGTCGTTCATGTCACCGAGAACGGCCACGTCCCGTTCGCGCCCGTCATCGGCGAGCAGCTTGTTCGCGAGGACGCGCAGAGTCGCCGCTTCGGCGGCCCGACGATAGAGGGCGTACGCGCCGAAGCGGGCCCGTTCGGCCTCGTCGTGCGGCTGGAAGCGTTTGTTCGGGTAGGACAGCAGCTTCGACTTGAGGTGGGCGACGGCCACCTGGAGGGGTCCGTCGCCGTCGATCTCCACCGCCAGGAAGCCGCGGCTCGTCTCCTTCTCCTTGTCCTCGGGCTTCTGGCCGTCGAGGGTCTGCACGGGGTCCAACTCGGGTGCGAAGGCGGTGACGTCGTGCGTCACCCGCAGCTCCTGCCGGCTGAGGAAGCCGACGCGGATGCCCCGCTGGTCGGCGTGTTCGGAGAGCGCCTTGTGCCAGTTTCCGCCCACCGCCTTGACCAGATCGTCGAGCGCCTCTTCCTGCCTGACCTCCTGGACGCCCAGCAGCACCGGGTCGAGTGCGGTGATCACGGAGGCCAGGGCCTCCAGTTTCGCCTGGTACTCGGCTTCGGTCCTGGGGGCGCCGTCGCCGCTGCGCGGCAGCATCAGATTCTCCAGATTCCACGTACCGAGGAGCATGTCGGCCCCTTCCAGTAGCCGAAAAGCGGGCGGTGGTGAGGCCAGGGTGCGCGTGCCGGCGCCGCCGGTACAGGGCGGCGACGGGATGTGCGGTTCACCCCCTGCGAGGGCACGACCACGTCGTACGGTGCCTGTATGACGCCTTCTCCCGCCGGTCTCGTCATCACCCGGTGCACGGTGCTCACGCACGACGATCATGAGCGGATCGGGTTCACCGAGGACGCCGCGATCGTCGTACGGGACGGCGTCGTCGAGGCGGTGGTCAGCAGCGCCGAGGCCGAGGGGCAGCCCGCCGCCCAACGTATCGACGCCGGCGGTCAGGTCGCCCTCCCCGGCCTGATCAACTGTCACACACACGCTCCGATGGTCGCCCTGCGCGGCCTCGCCGAGGACCTGCCCACCGAGAAGTGGTTCAACGACGTCGTCTGGCCCGTCGAGTCCAACCTCACGGAGAAGGACGTCGAGCTGGGGGCACGGCTCGCCTGCGCCGAGATGATCCGCGGCGACGTCACCTGCTTCGCGGACCACTACTTCTCCATGGACGCGGTGGCCGCCGTGGTCACCGAATGCGGGATGCGGGCGCACCTCGGCGAGGCCTACTTCTCCTCTCAGGGCGCCCAAGGCCGGGAGAGGTCCCTGGAGTTCGCGTTACGGCACCACGGCGGGGCCGACGGCCGCATCACCACCGCCCTCGCCCCGCACGCCCCGTACACCGTGACCGACGACGACCTCGCCGCGACCGCCGAACTCGCCCACGAGCACCGCCTTCCCGTCCACCTCCACGCCTCCGAGAACCGCGACCAGGCCGACACCAGTCTCGCCCGGTACGGCGTCACGCCCATCGAGGTCCTGGAGCGCACCGGACTCCTCGACACCGACGTGCTCATCGCGCACGGCACCGGCATCCTCGAACGCGACCTGCCCGTCCTGGAGCGCGCGGGCGGGCGTACGGCCGTCGCCACCGCACCCCGCGGCTACCTCAAGTTCGCCTGGCCCACCACCACACCGGTGCGCGCCCTGCGCGACATCGGCGTCCCGGTCGGGCTCGCCACGGACGGTGCCGCCTCCAACAACTCCCTCGACGTGTGGGAGTCGATGGCACTCACCTCCCTGATCCAGAAGTCGACCGAGGGCGACCCCCGCTGGCTGACCTCGCGCCAGGCGCTGCACCACGCCACGCTGCAGAGCGCCGACGCGGTCGGGCTCGGCGGGGTCGTCGGGCGTATCGCGCCCGGGCTGCGGCCGACATCGTCCTCGTCGACCTCAGCGGTCCGCACACCCAGCCGGTCCACGACCTCGCCGCGACCCTGGTCCACAGTGCCCGCGCCGCCGACGTCCGCACGACGATCGTCGACGGACGGATCCTGATGCGCGACCGCGAGCTGCTGACGATCGACGTGCCCGCGGTCGTACGGGAGCTCGGCGGCCGCATGCCCGCGCTCCTCGACCGCAGCCATGGCCGGCGCATCCAGGAGTACGACACCTGACAGGAGTGCACCACCTGACAGGAGTGCACCACGTGACAGGAGTCGACACACGACAGGAGTGCGACACGGGACGCTGTCACGATGAGTGCGAAGACCGACACACATGGTGCGCGTGATGTTCGTAAGGTGACCAGATGATCACCCTCGGCAGTGAACGAGTGTCAACTACGTCTCAGTCACGTCACCGAGCGAGGCGTTCGGCCCCTGGAAGGCGTTAACTCCTACAAGTACGACGCTTTCGGAGGTGCAGGGTGGTGAACGGGCGAACAGTGCTCGAACGCTTTCCCGCAGGCGGGCCGCGTGGATCGTGGCCGGCGGAGGAGTTCGCGCACGCGCGGCGCCAGGAGGGACTGGCCGCCGAGGTTGTCATGGACCTCGCTACGGACACGTTCCTCGTCATCGTCCGGGGCGGCGACGTCACGGAGTGAACTTCACGGAGTGAGCGTCACGGAGTGAGGGTCATGGAGCAGGGGACCTCAGCCCGCCTTCGGAGCGGGCATCTTGGTCGTGAACTGCTCCGCCTGGAGTGAGTACAGCTCCGCGTAGATGCCGCCGGTGGCCAGCAGCTCGTCGGGCGTGCCGGACTCCACGAGCCGGCCCTGGTCGAGAACGTGCACCAGGTCCGCGTGGCGCACCGACGCCAGCCGGTGCGTGATGAGAATGACCGTCTGCCCGGTTCCGGCCAGGGCGCGGATCTTCTCGAAGACCTCCAGCTCGGCCCGGGCGTCAAGGGCCGCCGTCGGCTCGTCGACGATCAGGATACGGCCGCGCCGGTACGCGGCACGGGGAAGCCGTGCGCAAACAACATTACGATTTCGCATGGGTATTCGATTCCTCCCTGGCTTCGACATAGCGGAGAACTTCTTCCGCGCTGTGAAACCG